>JBKPCD010000289.1:0-24984 GCA_046727175.1 Acidobacteriota bacterium
CAACAGGCCCGTGCCGAGCGTTACCGCGGCGATGAGCGAGAACGGCGATGACGCGGGCAGCGCCTGCTGGTCCGGCGAGTCGAAGCGCACCGGTGTGTCGAGCCGGCGGAAGAACGCGGCGATCTGCTCTCGATCCGCCACGCTGACGCGCTCCAGCAGCGTGGTAATCACCATCGCAATCGCTGTCACCGCGATGTTGGTCAGGATCGTGATGGCCTCGAAGTCGTAGCGAAGCCACGTCGGGTCGACTCGACCCGTCAGGACGAACGTCTTGAGCAGAAAGAGCGAGGTCCCGGAAACGAACCCAGCGGCGATGCCGGCCGCGGCGCCACGCCACGTCACTCGGCGATTCAGCAGCCCGGCGAGCATCGGAAGCAGCATGGGTCCGACGAAGAGCCCGAACAGCGTGACCATGACCTCGAAGAGGCCTTTGCGCGCCGTCTCGACGAGGGCGAGACCGATGAGAATCGTCAGTCCGCCGACAACTGCGGTGGCGAAGCGGCCGACGCGCACGAGGCGACGCTCGCTGGCCTGCGGATTCACCATCCGGTGGTAGACGTCTCCGGTCAGCACGCCGGCCATCGCGTTGTAGTCCCCGCTCAGTGTCGACATCGTCGCGGAGAACATCGCGGCAATCATCAGCCCCATCAGGCCGGCGGGCAGATAAGCAACCGCGAGCGCAGCGTAGGTGTATTGCGGCGAGTTCGGCGGCTGCAAGAGCTCCGGCATCAGGGTCCTGGCCGCCAGCGCCGGCACGATGAAGAGTGGCGGACCGATGACCTTCAGCGCTACCGCGAGCGCGCCAGCCTTCCACGCGGCACGCTCGTCACGGACGCAATAGAACTTCTGAGCGAACGCCCAGTTTCCGTTGTAGCTGAGGAGGACCAGCAGATAGAACGCCACAACGTAGAGGAGCGAGAACGGATCGGCGACGGCCGACATGAACCCCGACTGCGCACCCTGCCCCAGCGTGCCGACGGTTTCGAGCCGGCTCATGACGAGCGGAAGCAGAGCGACCACGCCTATCGTCAATACGATGAACTGCACGTAATCGGTCACGATCACGGCCCACAGGCCGCCCATGAACGTGTAGAGCAGCATGACGATTCCGCTGCTGACGATGCTGGTCTTCAGGTCGTAGCCCATGCCGACCGACACGAACACACCCGTCGCGTAGATCTTCAAACCATCGTCGATGATGCGAAGTGGGAGCCCGGCCCAGGCCAGCACCTGCCGAATGTGCTTGCTGTAGCGGGCCTCGAGGAACTCGACCGGTGTCAGGATCCGGGCGCGCCGCCAGCGCGCGGAGAGCGCCACCGTTCCCACGGCCATCGCGACCGCCGCGCTCCAGGCCAGAGTGACGGCGACGAAACCATACCGATACGCCATCTCCGAATAGGCGATGAACGTGAACGCGCTGAAGCCGGTCATGTAGAACGACACTCCCGAGAGCCACCAGGGTATGTCGTGATTCCCGACGAAGAAGTCCCGAGCGTGCCGCATCCGTCGCCAGAAGTAGAGGCCGATGACGGTCAGCAACAGGAAATAGCCGACGATGACGATGTGATCCGCGAGATGGAGTCCCTTGGACATGGTGCGCCGCCTTCAAGGCGCCTCGACCACGGTTTCGACACGCCCAGACTTGAGCGATCGATCGATGGCGTCCAGCACTGCCGTGACCTGGCGGCCGTCGAACGCTCCCACGTGGGGCGGCGTATTGTCGAGAACCGCCTGCACGAAGTCGGACAGGCATTCCGCGAACGCGCCGCGCAGCCGGCCGAACACGTCGGCGCTGAGGAAGGTCTTCGGGTAGGTGAAGGCCGATGCGGTGCTCATCTCGATCGATTCGCGCTTGCGATCGAAGTGCAGGTGTCCGCTGCTGCCGACGACTTCGACGAACGAGTCGACAATGCTCGGAAACGTATTTGGGTAAATCCAGGCCGATTCGATCGTCGCGAATGCGCCGCTCTCGAAACTGACGTGCGCCTGAACGAGATCCCATGTATCGATGCCGCGCGCGGCGAGAACACCTCGCGCACCGCGGGCATAGACGTCGGTCGGTTCGCTTCCGAAGAACCACCGCATCAGATCGATATCGTGCGCGCCGAGGAAGTGAATGGGACTGGTGCGCGCAGCCCACTTCAACATTTCAGTCGGGACGTAAATCGTGTCGTTCTTACGCGCGTAGCCGGCGACCGGTGCGCCTATCGATCCGTCGCGAATCGCCCGGAAGCCCTGATAGTAGGAGGAGAGCCAGCGGTGATTGAAGGCCACCTGCAGCTTGACGCCAGACCGACAGCTGAGCGCGAGCAGCGAATCGGCCTCCGCGAGGCTGGTGGTGAAGGGTTTCTCGCACAGGACGTGCTTTCCCGCTTCGAGCGCCATCCGCACCGGCTCGGCATGCGCATCGTCCGGGGTGGCGACGACGACGGCATCGACCTGGGCGTCGGCAAGGAGGTCCGCGACGTTGGCGTAGCGGCCGGGAATGCCATGGGCGTCGGCCAGTTTGGTGACGCGTTCCTGGGTGCGGCCGCAGAGCGCCACCACCGTCGTTCGCGGATGGGCCGCATAGATCCGGACGTACTGCTCGCCCATGATGCCGGGGCCGATGACGCCGATTCGAAGCCTGGTCATGCGAAGAGCCGTTCCACGACGGCGTGCGTCGCGCGCACCAGGGCGGCGTCAGCACCCTCCGCGCACATCGACGCAACCACTTCGTATCCGCCGACAGCGTACGCGGGTCCATCGGGCAGGTAACCGATGTAGCCATTGGTGACGCCGCAAATGAACGTCCGGTGCAAGGCCTCGCGTTTGATGCGCAAGCCTATCTCGACGAACAACTCGGCGGGGATGGCGACGAACGCCGCGTCGCCAACACGAAATCCCTGCAGCTCGATTGGCAGGTGGCCATTCGACCGTTTGCGCGCCTCGGCGGCGAAGAACTTCGTGATCGAGGCGTACAGCCTTTCGGTGCGCGCGCGCGCCACCGCCTCGTCGGGTGCGTCGGTGCTGACGAGATCGTCAAGGCGGCGCTTCGCGGCATCGAGCGCGGCGGCCGTCTGCGACGCGCCGGGATACGACTTGAGCGGCAGTTCCGTGGACGTCGAGCAGCAGTTCAGGACGGTCTGCGACGTCGTCGCCACATTCGGCAGCGCTTCGAGCACGGCGCGACCGAGCGCGGTGCCGATCTCGGAGGCACGCTCGAATGTGCGTCCCGGCGTGATGATGCCGATGGCGCTGAGTTCGGACGAATGTCCGACGCTGATGTTCCCCTGCGTCCCGTTGACGAACATTGCTACGCTGCCTGCCCCGAGCGCCGCTTCTACCTCGTCGATCGTGTAGGCGGGAAAGTCTCCGGTAACCAGGAGATTGTCGGGCCCGAGCACAGTGGGATGACAGGCGTAATTGATGACGACTCCCCGAGTCCGCCCCTGCTCGTCGTCCACGCGAAGAAGAGCGATCTGATCGTCGATCGGCCGCTGGTCGGGCGAGCGGCGGTTGACGCCGACACCTTCTGCGCGTCCTGTGCCGACGCCGATGCGGGCCGGCTGGCTCGATTGCCAGGCTTGGCTCACACACTGCTCGATGGCGGCCGCGAGTCGCTGCATGTAGGCGGCGTCGAGCGAAGCGCCCGGGTTGAAGAAGGTTTGAATCGTGACCGGTCCGGCGTGCGTGTGCGTGGCTGCGACCAGCGTCGCCTCCGGAGCAATCCCCGTGCGCCGCTGCACGGCACGGCGAACGTCGCACACGAACTGCGCGTCGAGGGCGAGCAGATCGACGGTCACGAAGGCGAGCGCCCGGCCGCCCTGCTCGATGACGCAGGCCCGGACGTACAGGTCATCGTGTACCCCGCTCGCATTGCCCTGCCGTGCGGCAAAGCCGGCGAGCGGAACGCCCACGGACGGTGTGATACAGACTTTGGCCAGACCCGCTGTCAGCACGGTCGCACCTGCCGATGGTGGGCCAACACTAGAACGACACGCGCGCCCCCAGCTGGAGAATCCGGGGGTTGAACATGTTGCGGTAGGGGGGGATGCTCCCGACGCGCGGATCCGTCAGCCCATTGTTTCCGAACACGGATTGCGCCAGGTCGAGGCGATTGAGCCGCTCGCTCGTGGCGTTGATCACATCCACGCGAATCTCGAGGCGAGTGCGGCCCGGCAGGGACGTCATCTTGGCCAGCGACAGATCGAGCCGGCGGCCGAATGGCGCACGGAAGAAGTTGCGTGGAATGTTTCCGATCGTGCCGGGCGCGTAGTCGAGCCCGATCGATGCCGGGTTGATCACGTAGAGGCGCACCGTCTGGTTATCGCGCTTCCATTCCTCGACCCGCCGTTGAAATTCGTCGTCGGAGAAGTACGGCTCGCCAATCAGATCGCCCCGCTCGGTGGACAGCGCATAGCCGGTGTTGGCGCGGCGATTCCGAATCGACGGCGTGAACGGGAAACCGGACTGCAGCGTGAACACTCCCGACAGACGCCACCCACCCAAGACCGCGTTGGCGACGCCTGAACTATCGAGCCAGCGCTTGCCCTGACCGAATGGCAGCTCGACGCTGCCGCTGGTGACCCAACGATGCGGTACGTCGAAAGTCGAGCGGCCTCGATCGGTATCGAGATCGCGGCTGTTGGCGAGGATGTTGAACGTATTCCCCACCTGAAACGTTTCGCTGCCCTGGTCGATGCTCCGTGAATACGTGTAGCTGGTCAGGAAGTTGTACCCGCCGGCGAAACGCTTGTCGATTTTGAACGTGACCGCGTTGTACTCCGACTCGAGGATATTCGTGTTCATGTGCGAGCTCGACGTGCAACACGAGTACGGCCGGCGCAGGAAGGGATTGGCGGCGGGATCGGAACTCGCGAAGTTGGCGGTCACCGGGCTGGGATCGGGTTGGTTGAAGATCCACTGCGTCGGGAGGTTTCGACCGAGCGAACCCTGATAGGTCACATCCAGCAACATGCGTGGCAGGATCTCGCGCTGCACGCTGACGCTCCACTGGTGCGCGTACGGAGTCCTGTTGTCGATGCCGAGCGGACCGCTGAGCCCGATGACCCGCGGGCCGTGAATCGCGGCGGGAACTCCTGCCTGAAGGAAAGGAACGACGCCGGCGCCTTCGACGAAATTCTGTGACGGAAAGAGATCGTCGAGCGTGGCGCCAGGATTCAGGAAATCGCCGGTGCTCCCCTGGAAGGTGGGGCCGCGCAGCGGCTCGTATGCCCGCCAGGCGAAGAACTGTGTCGTATCCGAGTAGAAGAGCCCGTAGCCCACGCGCACGACGGTCTGATCGTTTGGAAACGGCTGAAACACGAGACTGGCGCGCGGCGCGAAGTCGTTCTTGTCGGTGTGCACGCCGCGTCGCGGCGCACAGCAGACGACCAGCGGCGAGTTCGCCAGCTCCGCGACCTGCGGATCGACGACAAACAGACGGCCTCCATTCGACAGGTCCAGACCGGCGCCGCCCATCACCGCCGACTTCCATGGCTGATGGAATTCGTAGCGCAGACCCGCGCTCGCCGTCACTCGCTCGCCGAGCTTCCACTCGTCCTGCACGTAGATCGACCACGGCAGGTTGGAAACTTCGGCCACCGCCGCCCGGTTCAACGCGTTGCTCTGCGCCAGCCCCAGCATCAGATCGGCCAGCGAGTTGGTCTGCGACGCGGTCAGCAACTCGTTGCCGATGGTGTAGATCCCGTTGAACGTCGCGGTCCCGTTCGATCCGAAGAACTCGGTGTTGTTGAACTCGTTGTAGCTCAGCTCCACTCCCGCCTTGACGGCATGTCGTCCCTTTATCCAGGAGAAATGATTGGCGATCTGATACGTGTCCTGGTGTTCGGCGATCACCGAACCGGAGAAGCCGCCGTAATTGGTCGCCGGCGCAGCACTCAGGAACAACCGCGGCAGCGTCTGCAGCGTGGTATTGTGGATCCCAAAGCCCGTTGGATCCACCTCGTCGATCGAATCACCGTAGATGCCGCGCACGTACCCGACGCGGAACTCGTTGACCGCCGTCGCGCCCAGGACGCGCGTCCACGTGCTCGAGAAGACGCGCCCTTTTCCCTGCAGGTTCTTGCTGAGGTACGGCAGCACCGGCTGATTCGTTCGCACGTTGTTCTGGATCGCGAGCCGGCCGTACAACCGATCGGAAGCGCTGAGCGTGTGATCCACGCGCACCGACCACTGATCGTTGTCGGAGATGTTTCCGGCCAGGCCGGTGAAGTTGTTGATGCCGTCGCCGAACGTGGGCAGCGGCAGCTGGGCTTCGATGATGCTCGTCGCATTCGGATGAATGCGCGACGCGGGAATCCTGTTGCCGGGAAACGGCTGGCGACTGTACTGCGGATTGAATGCCGAGATCGGCTGCGAGGCATCGAACTGCGGGTTGGCGATCGTCGTGCGCGGGTCGAAGATCTGGCCGACGCGCACGCAATCGCCGGTCGGCACTCCGTTGGGGCCGAGCAGCGGCACGGTTCGTCCACCTGTGACCGCGCATGCGCCGAGGCTCGCCGAGAAATCACCAGAGCGCTCGAGAGCCGTCGGTACGAGTGCCTGCGCCGGCGCCAATGTATCGAATCGCCGGCCTTCGTACGAGAAGAAAAAGAACGTTCGGTCGGCCGGCCAGACCGGTCCCCCGAGTGTGCCACCGAACTGGTTGAATCGGTATCGTGGCTTGGTGTTCGTGACCGGATTGGTCGGCTGCAGCTTCTCGTGGCGACCGAACTCGAAGAGCGAACCGTGGAGGAGACTCGACCCGGATCGCGTCGCCACATTGACCTGGCCGATGCCTTCGAACTCCGCGGAGTAGGCGTTGTTCTGCACCTGGAACTCGTGAATGGCATCGAGCGACGGCGTGATGGTCGGCGTGCCGAAACCGGGATCGGTGTTGGCGAGACCATCGATCTTGAAAGTGATGGAAGACGGTCTCGTGCCCGAGATCGAAAACGATCCGCCGCTGTCGAGGCGGAACGCGGGCGCGTTTCCGCCAGCCGGCGCGGTGACATTCGAATTGAGGGTCATGAAATCGTAGACGTTACGATCGGACGACGGCAGTTCGATCAGCGTTTTGCCGTCCACGACCTGCCCCACCGACGCGGTGGCGGTTTGCACCAGTGGCGGCCGGCCCACGACCGTGACCTCCGCCGTCACGCCGACGGGCGTCAGCTTCACGGACGCGGCGGTCCGCGTGCCGATGTTCACCACGATGTCCTCGACGACGCCGGTGTTGAAGCCGTCGAGCGAAGCGCTGACACGATAGGTGCCGGGGGTCATGAACGGCGCCTCGTAGACGCCATCGTTATTGGTCACGAACGTCTGCGACACGTTCGTCGCGACGTGTGTGATGGTGACGGTTGCGCCGGGCAACACCGCCCCGGTCGCGTCGGTGACAACGCCGGTGATCGCTCCCTTTTCCTGCGCGGAGGCCGGCGACGCGCTCACCGCGACTACTGCACTGAGGAGCACAGCGCGCAACAAAGCCCTCGACATGTCGACACCTCCGTGCGTCGCTTGCGCGACGAATCCGACCGCGTTTCTGGTGCGCCATTCCGGCCTCGCGCCGGCCGGCCCTAATACCGCTTCTTCCGTACGGCTTCCGACGTCCGCTCGATCAGTTTCAGCACGCGTTCGCCCAGCTGCACCGCCACCGCGACCGAGAGGACGTCGAGCACGCAGAGCTGAGCGATGCGGGACGTCAGGACCTCGCCGCCGAGCGGAGATTCGTGAGACGCGGTCAACAGCACGACGTCGGCGGTGCGCGTCAGCGGCGACGGGCTGAAGTTGGTGATCGCCACCGTCGTCGCTCCCGCCTTGCGCGCCGGGACGAGCGCTTCGACCACGTCGCGGGTGCTTCCGGAATGGGAGATGCCGATGGCGACGTCGCCGGAACGGAGCGCGACGGCGCTCATGACCTGGAGGTGCGGATCGCCGAAGGCATCGGCGGTCAGGCCGAAACGAGCGAACTTGAGCTTGGCGTCGAGCGCCGAGAAGTACGAGTAGCCGACGCCGTAGATGTCGACCCGGCGTGATGCGGCGATCGCTTTCGCGGCTATCTCGATCATCGCTGGGTCGAGCGCGCGCTGCGTCTCTTCAACCGCGCGCAGGTTGGTCTGAAAGACCTTGGTCGCGATGTCGGCCGGCTTGTCGGCGAACGTGATGTTCTCGTGGATGAACGCGACCGGCTCCACCAGGTCTTGCGCCAGCCGCAGCTTGAATTCCTGATAGCCGCGATAGCCGAGGGCGCGGCAGAAGCGGATGACCGTGGCCTCACCGACGCCGACGTCACGCGCGGTCTCGGAGACCGACATGTGCATCACGCGATCGCCGTTGCCGAGGACGAAGTCGGCGACCGCGCGTTCGGCCGGCTTTAGGCCGGCGCGGGCGCTGCGGATGCGCCCCAGACAGCCCTGGCCGGCGGGGCGCGCAACTTTGCTCACGGGCATCTGGTGTAAAACTCCAATGGAGCGAAGAAAGGAGTAATATTACTCCACGCTCATGTCAAGAGCTTTTTCATCCGTCCGCGCGCGCCGGTCCGACCGCCGCGGCCCGGCTACAATCACGCGCATGAATCGCCGAACGTTTCTCCAGACTGCCCTCGCCGCCGGTGTCCCTCTCTCACTGCCTGCGCGACAGACCCCGCAACAAGCCGAGCCGCTCCGACAGTTCGATGCGGCACGAACCCCTGATGAGCGCCGCGCAGCGGCAAGCCGCGAGAGGGCCAGGTGCTCGTGGCGATTCAGCCGCACGCCGACGACATTCCGCTCTTCGCTGCCGGCACCGTCTTCAAACTGATGGATGAGGGCGCGAAGGGCTATCTGATCCGGGTGACCAATGACGACATGGCCGGGCCGGGGTCGTACGCCGAAACCGTGTCGGCGAATGCGCGCGACATGGTGGGGGTCAGCAAGGTGCTCGGCGTCGAGCGCACGTTCGATCTCAATTACAACAACCACATGATGGACAACATCGCGCGGTCGGAACTGCGCGCGCGGTTCATCTTCCTCTTCCGTCTGCTCAAGGCCGACATCGTCGTGACCTACGATCCCTGGGGGTACGAGGAGAATCCCGATCACTACGTCACCAGCGCCTGCGTCGAAGCGGCGGCGTGGATGGCCGGCGGCGCCAAGGACTACCCCGAGCACTTCGCCGCCGGCTTGTCGCCCGCACTCGGTGAAGGAGAAGTACTACTTCGCCCGCTTCCAGCAGCGTGTGAACCGCGTCGTGGACATTGGTCCTTGGGTCGAGCGCAAGATCGATCTCAACCTGGAGAACAAGGCACAGGGACCGGCGGGTATTCGTCGTGGACGGAATAGCGATCGCGAGTGGAAACGGCAGCGGTTTGCTGACGAGTATCGCGTCCAGGCGGTGCTCTCTTCACGGGCTTCGACAGGGCAGCCGTCAGCGACAACTGCGCCGTAGTTTTCGAGGCGTTCTTGACGTCCGGTGGGAGCGGGGTCTTCAGCACTCGCGCCGGTTCGCTGCTTACGATCGCTAATACCAGCGGAGAATTCTCCAGCTTCGGAGTCGCAGCGGTGCGGAGCGCCCGGGCTCACGCCGTCGAGCTATGACGCCTGACGGCCAGCGGTTTCTGATGATCCAGGACGAGGACGACGCGACACCGAGCAGCGCCATCATCGTGCTCGTGCTTGGCTTCGCGCAAGAGCTCGGCCGGCGAAAGGCGTGAGCACGCGAATCGAGGTCGTTGGTCGGTCTCAGGGTTCTACTTCTTGCGGACCTGAAAAAAGGCAAGGACATACCCGTCGGCATCGGTGACCTCGAAGCCCCACAGGCCATCGTCTATGAACGACAGCTCTTTCACGAACGACACACCCCGCTGGCGAAACTCTTCGAAAAGCACGTCGGGGTCCAAGGTGTAGATGTACGCATCCCAACGAGCCCATCCATGTCGGGTGTGGTTTGGACAAGGTAGCACGTCGGGAAGGATGGCCTTGAGCATGATGCCGATCCCGTCTCGGCTCACTCCACCGTAGTACGGGTCGTCGTCTGGACCCTGGAAGTCAAGCTGGAAGCCGAGGCGCTCGATGTAGTAGGAGATCGAGGCCTGTAGGTCCTTCACGATGAAGAACGGACTGATCGAAACGAGGTTTCTGTTCGCCCCTTCGGCGTTTGCGCGTTGTGAAGCGGTCTTAGGTGAGTTCATGCCCGAGTTCCCGTCGCTCTAACCTGACCTCGCCCGCTGATCTTCGCAGGCTAACGTTGCAAATGAGCCGTGCGCCGTCGCAACTCAGCGGCGCGTCGGCTCCATTTGCGTGTTAGACGCGTGTTGACCCAGATCGCGGGCCGGTTTGCTCTTGCGACGTTGCACGCGAGCCGCGATGTCGGCCAGATAGTCGCCGTAACCCCATCCGATTTTTTCCTGGCATTTCCCAAGTCGAATGAAACGAGCCACCGCCTTGCCGCGTGCTTCGTCGGGCAAGGCCTCGAGGAGCGAGACGGCCTCGGCCAGCTTCCGTTCCAACATCGAGAAATACGTCTCGTCGCCGTACCCGAGGTCCGCGGCTTGCTCCGTTCCGGCTTCCACGAACGTGAGCAACAAATCCACGACACCAACGAGATCACCGGTTGACCGTTTGTAGTCGGTGATGGCCGCCGCCGCGTCACGGAGACGAATCGGTCGTTGGCTGAACGGATCCGGAAAGACCGCTTTGTCCACCAAGTCTCGGTATTCGTCCAGCGTGCCGGCGGCCGGCACGAACCGCGCGTGGAGGAATCGCCGATTTGCGTTGCTCGCGTCGTACAGATCGCGGATGACACCGACCAATCCGGCTCGGTCCATCGAACTGAGCCTCGCCTTCACGTTCGACCAGGATGCTGGCTTCTTCGATCTCATCGTCGATCCGGTTTCCCAGATTGTTCAGCGGTCCAACGTTCTGCGGTTGAGTGGTGCCGCGCGTGCAACCAGGCCATAATGAGCCGTTCGGCGGCCGGTCCGCTCCAACCGCTTGATAGGCCTCGCCACCGTTATGGTTCCCTATTGCTACTTGGCCGACATCGTTACCGCCTTCGTTAGCGACACTGGCACCATGACATGCGCGTATAAGATGCCCTTCCACATTACCCAAGGCCCACCACTCTTCGGATCTGTTGGATAGGCATCGAGCATGTTTCGATCCTGGTAGAGCACCATGACATGAGCGGGCGAGACCGCCCACTGATTGTCAGCCGTCGGTGCGGTGGCATACGGATCGGTGTTACTCGCGCCTTGATCGCCGCGAAGCATGTAGCCGATGCCGGTCGACTCCACTTTTAGCTCGCTCTTGCTCATCCAAGCTTCCATCCACTTCTGCCACGCTTTGTCGAGGCACATCGGCGCGCCCACAAACGCGTAGCACACCCACCCGTTCGTGCCCGCCCGCAGTTGCTTCATCTGCCCGCCGGACATGTCGGTCATATCTACGATTGTCGCGTTTTTCGCAATCTCTGTCGGCCCCGCGCCCATAGCGAGCGCGATCTTCTGCGCCTCGGTCATCTTCGCCGTGGCGGGTGTCTTCTGCGCCGTAGCCGTAGACGACATAGCTGTCGTTTGACCGATAGCAAGAGATGGTACTGCGCTTGTTAACGCCGCTACCATCAATACCACGATGACAGTGAGACGTTTCATTTCTGTCTCCTTTTGTTGCGTACTCCTCTCTTCGATCGCTTCGGATGTCGCGAGGCCGAACGACTCGCGATGAGCCGCGGCGCTCAAGAATCGAACGGCGCCGCCGGCTCCATCGCGCTGTTGGGCGGCGTCCTCGACAGGCCCTGGCGCGCTACTTCACCGAATCTCGCCACGCGTTTACTCTTTGAAAAATCGGGACGGCCTTGTCGATCTCAACGACGGGAACTGTCCGGAACTCGAAGAATGGCCCCCAAGGCGCGTGCGCCTCCAGGAGGGCCGCAGGGGAATTTGCCTCTACGATGGCGATGCCACCAGTGCCGTCCGCGAGTGCGTAGTGCGCTTTGAATTCGTAGCCTGCCGGAGGCTTCCAGTTTGTGAACAGGTTGAGAGACCGTTTGTCCTTCTCCTCCGTAACGTCCCGAGCCGTGTACAAAACAGAAAACAGCATCTGAAGCCTCCTTCGACACAACGACAAAGCTGATGAAAAAGTCCCATCCTTAGCTTCGTCCGCCCAGCTATTTTTGGAGTAGACCGCTGACACCCCTCGCGGCTATCCGCGGTGGCTTCAAGCGTCGAATTCCGACGGCATATCTCTGTGCGCGCGGATGTTAGCACGAATTTCACAGCAGCGACCGTGAACGTGGTTGGTCGAACGTGGCAATGGGCGCGAGCGCTCGCGGCCAACCATACGCTGAGCACCATAGGCCCGTACCGCTGCGTGAGCGTACGCTGAGCACCATAGGCCCGTACCGCTGCGTGAGCGCCGTCACATCGAACGCGTCCATCGCGCCATCTGATTGAACACCAACGACGGCCGGAAGTGTCACTGCGGTGGACACGGCCGGGACGTACTCAAAGGCCAGGCCCCGGTGTGGTGGCGGTGATGAGGACGCGTCCGACGTTTTCGTGATCCGAGGGGTCGAAGGTTCGGCAGTCTTGGATTCGCTCTATTCGTACCGCAGCGCCTTCATTGGATCGAGCCGCGCAGCACGGCGAGCGGGGAGATACGCGGCGACGAACGTTGCCGCCAGCACAATTGGTGCGACCAGCACATGAGCCATCGGTTCAAAGCCGTTGTCACCGCCCGGAAACGCAGCCTGTAGCAATCGTTCGGCGCCCACACCGGCCAGCAGCCCGACGACGAGTCCGACGAGCGCCAGCACGAGTCCTTGTCGTAATACCATCCGCAGGACCATCGTTCGGCTGGCGCCGATGGCCATTCGAATGCCGATCTCTTTTGTTCGCCTGCTGGTCGCGTAGGCAACCAACCCATAAAGCCCGACGATGGCCAGGCTGAGGCCCATCAGGCCCATGGCGGCGACAATACCAATAACGATGTTGAAGATGGTGATCGTCCGCATCCGATAGAACTCGTCCATCGTGCGGACGTTGTAGACGGGCTGCGTTCGGTCGAGACTCTGCACGACGTTGCGGAGCGGCGCGACGAGACTCGACGGATCGCCGGCCGACTCGGTCAGGAGAACCATCTCCGACTGCGCATCCTGTCGATAGGGAAGATAGATGAATTCGGTTGGCGGTTCGGCGAGCCAGAGATATTTGGAGGTCTTCGCGACGCCGACAATCGTGATCCAGGACGACGAGCCTTCCTCGCGCAACTGAAACCGCCTGCCGATGGGATCCCGATCTGGCGAGTAGTGCAGCACGTACTGCTCGTTGACCACCGCAACGCGAGGAGCATCCGTAGAGTCTGTTTCCTGAAATCCTCGCCCCCGAACGATGGGAATTCCGATCGTGGCGAAGTAATGTTCGTCCACTCGTGCAGAGAACAAAGTGAGAGCATCTTTTCCGACCGGAAGCTGGTAACCCTCGGGTATCACATTCGCTGTATTGATGCTGTTGGCCATCGGCACCGAAGAGGTAAGCGCGGCCGACTTCACGCCTGGTACTGACCGTGCCCGTTCCGCGAGTTGAAGAAAGAATCGCCGCGTCTGGTCTTCGCTGTAGTGCACGAGGCTCGGGTCGAAGCTCATCATCAGCAGGTGATCGATCCGGTAACCAGGACCGCTGCTCAGTTCCTCGCGAAAGCCCCGATACATGAACGTCGCGAGCACCAGCAACACGACCGAGACAGCGACCTGGCCGCCGACCAGAAGACTGCGTCCCCAACGTCTCCGACGCCCGACAATTGCCTCGCCACTCTTCATGACGACTGTCAGGTCCGTACGCGACGTCTGAATCGCGGGAGCGAAACCGAACACGATCGCGCTCAGCGCGGCGACCACGAGGCTGAACGCGAGCGCTCTGCGATCGAGCTGGAACGTGAGTGCTACCGGCAGATCGGTCGGGAGTTGAATCCGTTGAAAGAGCTTGATGCCACCGTAGCCAACCGCAAGACCCAGCACGCCGCCAGCGAGCGCGATCAGCAGGCTCTCCGTCATCAACTGCGTGATTAATCGGCCCCGCCCGGCGCCGACCGCCACGCGCATGGCCATCTCGCGCGCACGTGCAGGTGCCCTGCTCGTCAGCAGGCCGGCGACGTTGGCGCACGCGACGAACAGTACTGCCGCAGCGAGCGTTGTCAGCATGGCGATCAGCATCGAGTCGGGTGGCGATTGCGCGATTCTCGTCTGCAGCTCCGTGCGGACGACGAACTCTCGATCGCGGTTCGTGTCGGGATACATCCGCGCCAGATCCTTCGCGATGACGGACAGCTCCGTCTGCGCGCGCGCAATGCTCACGCCCGATTTGAGGCGACCCTTGATGGTGATATCCCGGAAGTTGCGGTCCTCGAGCGGACGCGCCTTCGGGTCGTTCAGAAAGCGCGGCCACATCATCAGCGGTGCGTAGAAGTCCGACCGGACGAATTGATTCATGCCGGTGAATCGCTCAGGCGCGACGCCCACGACAGTGAACTCGATTCCACTGAGGAGCACGCGCCGGCCGAGGATCGAGGGGTCGGATCCGAATTGCCGTTGCCACAGACTGTGGCTGACAATCACGACGGCATTGCGGCCAGCGACCTGGTCCTCTTCTTCCCGGAACGCGCGGCCCTGCTCCGGCTCGACACCCATCACACTGAAGAAGTTGCCGCTCACGAGCAGGCCGAGTGTCAATTTGGGCAGCACGTCCCGTGTCGCGGCCAGTCCTGAGGTGACCCCGGTGAAGGCCACCGATCCGTCAAAGCTGGAACTCAGGTCGCGGATGTCGAGATATTCGCGATACGAGGCGCCGACACGGCTGAAACCCTCGACAGACATCGTCGAACCAACCGTGACGACTTCGCCGGGTCGAGCCACGGTGAGGGGTCGAAGCAGGAGGGCGTCGGCCCAGCTGAACGCGGCACAGTTCGCGCCAATGCCCATCGCGAGCGAGATGACCGCCACGAGCGTGAAGCCCGGGTTGGCTGCGAGCATGCGGCAGCCGTATCGGAGGTCCTGCCACAATCGCTCGAACCATCCGAATTTCCAGAGCCTGGCTATGTCGGCCTTGATGACCATGACCTCATTTGACGACCGGCGCGTCGGCAAGTTCGCCGCGGACACGACGGATCCCATGAGACTGGCATCGGAATGTACCGATGAGGAGGAGCATGATCAAGGCTGTCGTAGCACCGAGCCTCTCGAGCGTTCCGTATCTGCGCGGCGAGATATCTGACAAGCGCGCACGGGCGACCTTCGAACAATGGCGGCTGCGATGATCCGTGTCATGAAACACGAAGTCCCATGCGGGCACCGCCAGAAAACGAACGCCACGCCGGCCGTACTCGCGCGACCAGGCGGGGAAATCAAGGTCTTTGCAGATGGCAAGACCCCATTGCGCGCCGGGGCCGGTGAAGAGCACTGGTGTTCCGCCACGAGCGAAGTCGCGCTCGATGATTGGAACAGGGTGATGCTTTTCGTACTCAGCGATCCGTGTACCGTCCGGGGAAAACACCACGGCCACGTTGTGCCGCGGCTGGACGGCGTTACGACTCAGCCCGACGATCACCGTGACACGCGCGACTCGAGCCGCGTCACCCAGGACGTTTATCACGGGGTCGGCACTCTCAAGGGTTACTCCGATCATCTTCTCGGGGAGCACCACGACTTCGGCGCCCTGGGCGCCCAGACGGGCAATGCGCTCGGCGTACGTGGTGGCCGCGGCGAGCGCGACAGAGGTGTCCGCCGTGATCGATGCGTCTGGCAGCCCTCGATCCGTCGCCGCCAGTCCCACGCGCACCCCGGATGCCTCCACTGTGCTGCGCAGGCGCCAGCTGCCGTACCCGAGCACCGGTACAACGATGATGAGCGCCGGAACCAGGAGCGTCGCCGAACGGCGATGCCAGGCCAGCGCGGCTGCCGAGGGGACGAGCCCGAGAATGAACACGACGCCCCAGAGTCCCGTCAGCGCGACCACTTGCAGCACCGGCAGGAAATCGGTCTGTGAGTAACCGACACTCCACAGAGTGCCGTTGGGAGAGATCAGGGAAAACAAGAATTCGTAGGCCGTCAACACGGCCGGAAACGCGAGGATCACCAGCCAGCCCGAAGGAGTATGGCGAACGCCTTCGCATACTGGATATGTACCTACGCACTACGTGTCCTACAGAAATTCGGGGGAGCGCCTCCAGGCCAAAGGATTGACCGATGGTGCACCGCTTAGCAAGTCCCGCTAACTTAATGCGGCTCACCCCGCGGCCGCTCTCTGCTCATGCGGGCCGTCGGGTGCAGCCGCTGTTCGGCGGCACTCGAATCTGAAAGTCCTCACTGTTTCGGCCACCACCGACCGACCCGCCGACAGCACGCCTCGTAATTGCTCTCGAACGTCCCCCGCAATGCAGGCTCCTCGTACAACACCACAAACAAGTGGCTGATGAGGAGGAACAAACCAGCATAGCCAAGCAGCGGCAGGGATTGATAAAAAAGCGCGCCACCGGCTAAGGCAAGGCCGGCACCCAGATACATCGGGTTCCGCACGAGTCGATAAGGGCCGTGAACTACCAGTCGACGAGGCGGATCGAACGGTGCGGGAGTTCCCCGGCCGACGAAAACGAATGTGAGAATACACGTGAGCGCAAGTACTGCGCCCGAGGCTCCCAGAAGCATCCCGGTGAGTTGCCACCCGCCCATGGCCAAGGGTCGAATGACGCCTGTTGAGGACAGGATCCGGCCTGGAAGGAATACGAGGAGGAGGCCGATGAAGAGCGCCGCATAAGTGACCGCGCGAGCGAAGACGAACATGACGATCACTCCTGCGCCCGACGAACTTCGGAGCTGTTGCCGGCTGGACCCTGTCCGCCGAACGTTTCGGCATCAGCCGCGACGGCCTCATGATTGCACGGGCCGCCGTCGGCTGCATGCCGGTGATTAGACCGCCAAGCAGGTTGTTCGCTTCTACTGTGTGGATGCCCACCGCCCCAGCAATGCTTCCACCCGTGAAGCCACCTCCCGCCTGGCGTCACCGCGATCCGCCCCTTGAGCCAGAAGTCGATCGTATGGTGTATGAGCGTGCCGAACGTGCGCGCGAACAGCGAGTTCCACCACTTTGGCATCAAGTTCCTTGGCAGCCGCCGAACGGCCAACCCGACCCGAGTACTTCTGGCACGCGTGTTCAGCGATGGCTTGCTGCGCGTCGCGCGGGCAGCCCGGATAGAGCTCAGCCACACGCCGCGCGAACGCTTCAACGTACGCAACGTCGAGCTGCTGCCGCCGAGCCGCCGAACGCTCTCTCGCGGCTGCTCGGGCGTCGGCGTCTGACAAGCACTCGGCTTCCGCCTTAGAAAGGGCGTCTTCCTCGACCAACACGCCTTGACGTTCGTAGCGTTTCCGGGCGCGACTGAAGCGCACGACAACGGCGTGGAGGGTTGAGTACCGCGTCGCGCGGCGGGTCAGGGCGGCGTCGCCGCGCTCCAAAAACACCAAGTGCGCAAGATCAGCGCAGCCGAGGCAGAGCGGGCGTTCCGCCTCCAAACGCAGGAACCGGCCCTTGCCAAGGGCCTCTCCACACTCAGCGCAGGCCGTGTCTCGGATAATCCAGAACACGACGATGTCCTTGGGCTCTGAGGATGCTCCGCGCAACGATCTCACATTCACGATCGTGGGTTCGGGACTCATGGTTGACCGGGGATCTAACCCGTCAAATGAGCCGCGCGCCTCGGCGACATGAAGTCACGAGACGATGGGCGGGTCGGCTCCATTTGAAGGTTAGACGGCCGCTCGCGCTAGCGGCGAGCCTTTGAGTTTGTCATTCGCAGCGCCTCAAGTGCCGCGTTCACTGCCTCGGTCGACGAAGGTCGCAGCAGCGAGTCTGACGTCTCCACCACAAAACGCAACTCCAGATCGAGCGAGCCAAACGTCTCGCGGTAGTCTGGATTCGAGAACCCGGCGACGACGCCGTTCGTTTCGCGCCCACGCAGTTGAGAGAGACCGGGACGAAACATCAACAGCCCAATACTGCGGACCGCTTCGTTTCGCGGCCAGTTGGCAACACTATTCGAACCCACGTCGAACCGCATGACCTCTTCATCCGTTCCAAAATCGATCGCCGCTTGCAAGCCCTTTCAGATACGAAGCTTACCCCGGAGAAAGTGGAGACAGCGTGGGAATCAATCGGGCGGCCACCGTTCGGCTAGCTAGCGGCCTGGCATTCAGATGCGAGGAAGCGATCGAAGATGGGGTGCCCTCCCGCCAGGAGGTGCTCCAATTGCCTCCACTCAGTGACGACAGCTTGTTGGTTCTCCACCGTGAGGGCGGGTGCGCCCGAGGATCGCTCGAAGAAACGGTGTCGATATCCGTGTCGCGTCAAGGATACGGAGCACGGTTGCAGTACTTACCTACTTCCAACAGAGGATGCTCGAGGCAGTCCGTGAGTCGGCCAAGCACTGCCGAATCCTCAATCAGGTGATTCTCTGCGAGCGCTGCAATACCACGTGCGACGTAGATATTGACTCCTAAGGCGTTTGGCAATTGTCTGATTCGAGACGAGTTCGTAGTCGCCCTGAGCGTTTGGCTTCAAAGCTCGCCGAAAGTCCTCGGGTGTGAAATCGGGTTCTGGTGTAAGCGACTGTTGCAGTTGATCCAAGCACTCCCGCCGCGCCTGCCGGATTTGGTGCGAAAGACATCGACGAGCGATTGTTCGCCACCACTTTTCAATATCGCAACGCACTCGAACCTGAGAGCTCGGCCCTCGAAAGTCGTGCCGTACGATGATGGTTGGATGAGAGGGTGCTGCGCGTGCAGCGAAACAATAAAGACAGCCGAAATGCTGATGATGGTGGTCGTCTGTCGGATCATACGCAAGACAACAATTGGACGAGTCCGTCTAACGCCCGCGAGTGAGCGCGCACCCTACCTGGAGACCGCGCGTCGGCTCCATTCGGATGTTAGACCGCGGAGGTTCTTCACGGGCGAGCTATCCCAGTTGGATTTCCGACGGGACTTCTGGATTCATCAATGACGCGCCGCCATCGGCATAGATCACCTGTCCTGTGATCCAGCCGGCATCTTCCGAACAAAAGAGTGCCACAACATTTCCGACGTCTTGCGGCGTGCCCAACCGGCCCATCGGCGTCCACCCGCGGGCATGCCAATTCCTGATGAGATCCTGTGCCTGCGTCGGCAGCGTGTTCAATACGCTGTCCTCCGTCCACCCGGGACTGATCGCGTTCACCGTGATGCCCCGTTTGGCGAGGGCCACAGCGAAGTAACGAACGAGGGACTCAAGCGCTGCCTTCGCCGACCCCATGCCAACCCACGGCAGCAAGCCACCCGTACGACTCCCCTCCGCGTAAGTGATGGCAAAGATTCTCCCGCCCGGGGCCATCGAGACAACTGCCTCACGAACCCCGACGAGGAACGCCTTTGCCTGCGAATTGAACGCCGCGTCCCACTGTTCCAGCGTGATGTCCATCGGCGGCTGGAAGAAAGCCGGGACCTCAGGCCGCGCATTGCTGACGAAGATATCGAGCGTTCCGAACTCCGCGCGAACCTTGCGGACCATGTCGGTGATCTGGTCGGGACGCGTCACATCGGCCTGTATGACCAGACCATCGGAACCGTGCTTGCGGACGTGCCCGAGAGTGTCGTTCGCAGCACGCTCGTTCTGATAGTAATGAACCGCAATCTTGGCGCCGTTCTCCGCCAGTTTCAGCGCAATGCCTCGACCAATCCCGCGCGAGCCTCCGGTGATCAACGCGTGTTTTCCTGCGAGTGACATGTCAACCTCCTCGGCTGGTCGGTCTAACGCGCGGCTTCAGTCGCGGCGGCCCATGATTCCACCAGCCGTCGTCGGCAGCAAGCCGAGGTTAGACGGCAACCGCATATTCACTCGTCACGAGGCCGCTAGGATACGCACGCGTCATGATGTGCGTGAGGGCGATATCGTGCTCAATGGCGTCAAAGAGCGGGATCCCGGTACCGATGAGCACGGGAACGCGTGTGATGATGAGCCGCTGAATGAGCCCGGCCTGAAGAAACCGCTGAATGGTGATCCCGCCATCCACGTAAATGTGCCTGATGCCGCGAGCGGCTAGCTGCGACACGATGTCGGCCGGAGCTCCGGACATGCGCTCCACCACCGCGCCCAACGGAGGGGTGGCAAGCGGGCGGGTGCTGAGCACGAACACGGGCTTCGCATAGGGCCACGTGTCAAACGTCAAGACGGTCTCGAAAGTGTTGCGGCCTATCACCAATGCATCGCCTGTGGCGATGAATTCATCGTACCCGTGGGGTTCACCACCACCCGGCGGCAGGAAGTCGAGATCGCCGTTGGCCCGAGCGATGAAACCGTCGACGCTCATGCCGATAAATACAGACGCTTTCACCACCACGCCCTCAGTGTCCGTCTAAAACGCCGCCGCTTCAGCCGCGGCGGCTCAGGATGGCACCAGCCGCCGTCGGCTGCACGCGGTTGATGCTCATTCAGCCCTCCCCATGTGCACTACCGACCACCGGTAGGCTTGACGCAGGGTAAATGCGCGAACTCGCGCAGGAGGAGGACCGAATGAGATTCTACAACCGTCAGCATCGCACTATTGCGGGATCGATCTCCACGTGAAAACGATGTACATCTGCATCCTCGACGCGGCGGGCCAAGTGCTCGTGCACCGCAACGCGAAATCGACGCCGCAGGCTTTCTCGAGACGATCGCCTCATACCGCGACGATCTGGTTGTGGCCGCGGAGTGCATGTTCACATGGTACTGGGTTGCGGATCTCTGTGCCGCCGAGGAGATCACGTTCGTGTTGGGACACGCCCTCGCGATGAAGGCCATTCACGGTGGCAAAGCGAAGAACGACAAGATTGACTCGCAGAGGATCGCCGCGTTGCTCCGCGGCGGCCTGCGACCGCAGGCCTACGTCTACCCGGCGGCCATGCGTTCGACGCGGGATCTCCGCGGCGGCGCCTCCACCTGGTGCGGAAGCGCGGACAGCTGCTCGCTCACATCCAGAACACGCGGGCCCACTATCAGCTCCCCGAGTTCGGGCGGCGCCTGGCCTATCCGGCAATCGCACCGGTGTCAGCGAGCGCTTCTCTGACCCCAGCGTCCGCAAGAGCATCGACGTCGACCTCGCGCTGTTGGAGCGGTACGACGATCTCATCAGCGGGTTTGAGCTGACGATCGTCCGGGAGGCCAAGCGCCATGACGGTGACGCCTTTCACCGCCTGCGATCAGTGCCCGGCATCGGCAAGGTCTTGGCGTTGACCATCCGCTATGAGATTCACGACATCACGCGATTCGATCGCGTCCAGGAGTTCGCCTCCTACGCGCGGCTAGTCAAGTGCGCGCACCAGTCCGCCGGGAAGACCTACGGCACCGGCGGCGCCAAGATGGGCAACGTCCACTTGAAGTGGGCCTTCTCGGAAGCCGCCGTGCTCTTCCTCGGTCATGCGCCGGGGGGAAAGCAGCTGCTGGCGGAGATCGAGAAGAAACACGGGAAAGGAAAAGCCCTCTCCATTCTCGCTCGCAAGATGGGGCGGGCGGTCTTTTACATGCGGGCGCGCCAGACGGTGTTCTCGAGAGAGAAATTCCGCGCGGCGTAGCGGGGAAGCGGGCGGGCGAGCCAGTGGGCTAACTCGAGCCATGTCGGGACCGAGCTCGTGAAGATCGCGCTGCACGCGTACGCCGTCAAGCGTCACGAGCCGTCGATCATGAGCCAGAGGTCTGGCAGCGCGGTCGCTTGATGGGACGCCCGCCCTCTTCTCGGCCACGTGTTCCCCACAGGCGCTGCCCTCCCCCGAGCCTGGCGATAACGGACACGCTTCGGCGACGTCGCTCGTCATGAGGAGGCCGGCATGAGGGCCCCGAATGAGTTTCTAGGCTGTGAGGGGAATCCCCCCTCGCGCTTCGCTTTCCGCGAAGCCTGGGCCTCAATAGGTGTTGGGGCCCACGCCATCAGTGGGGTGGGAACCTGCACTGGAAACGAAGACGGCACTGAAAGGGAACGCGATGATCCGGCGGTTATCGCTCACGGTCGCGCGTCTTCTTGATTCGACGACCGGACGGAGAAGATCTGCGCTCTTGACTCGGGGAGAGCTGATAGGGGTTGGGCGGCACCGCGGCTACTGAGAAGGCCCGAAAGGCCCCGTCGTCGCTGAGTCGATACGACGGTGCCTTTGGTACCAGATCGCAAACCATATCAGCGGGATGCCCAGCAATATGTCAATGAGTACCCCGACGCCCCCAAGCAAACCGCCGCGGAAGGCGGAGACCGCGCTGTAACCAGCAAGGATAATCAGACTCCACACGAGACTCGGCGCATAGCGGGCACGCCGCACAATCGCAATACCGGTGATCACGCATGCGAGCGTCCATATCAGAAGCCAGACAACGGTCGCAGGAGACCTCGGTGGCCAGAACGAGAGCAAGCCCAGTAGGGCTAGGACGAAACAAAACGCTGCGAAGAGCCTCGCCACGCCAGGCACGGCTCCAACGGCAGCAGCCCGCCTGCTTTGAGGCGCGTCACTCACGCGATTCTCCTGTCTCCGATCGCCTCGGGGCCGCCCTCTCGCAGCGTGACGCGCGAGCCGTCAGACAGGGTCCGCAACCGAGTGCCATGATGTCGGAGATCTGCCGGACACTGTCTATCGGCGTCTGGGCTTCGGGTCGCCAACCAATCGATGATGGGCACATCCTCGTGGCCCTTCCTTAGTCCGCCCAACGACTCGCGATGAGTCGCGGCGCTCAAGAATCGAACGGCGCCGCCGGCTCCATCGCGCTGTTGGGCGGCGTCCTCGACAGGCCCTAGCGCGCTACTTCACCGAATCTCGCCACGCGTTTACTCTTTGAAAAATCGGGACGGCCTTGTCGATCTCAACGACGGAAACTGTCCGGAACTCGAAGAATGGCCCCCAAGGCGCGTGCGCCTCCAAGAGGGCCGCAGGCGAATTTGCCGCTACGATGGCGAGCCACTCGGGCGTGGTTCGCCACCAAGTCTCGCGGCCAACCGAACGGGACAATGCCCTTCAGAGGCGGTCGACGGGGCTGCGCACCCCGCGCGGGACGCGATTGAGCACGTGCGTGTACACCATCGTCGTGCTGACGTCCGCATGACCCAGCAGCTCCTCACGGTCCGAATGTCGTGGCCATCCTCGAGCAGATGTGTCGCGAACGAATGCCGGAAGGTGTGTGGCCCGACACGTTTGGTGATGCCGGCTTGTCGCGCCGCCTGTGCGACGGCCTTCTGGACGACGGACTCGTGGAGGTGAAACCGGGTCGGAGGTCCCCACCGCTGATCGATGCACATGCGCGACGCCGGAAACACGAATTGCCAGCCCCATTCTGTGGGCGCGTTTGGGTACTTCCGGTCGAGTGCGAACGGTAACACGACGCGGCCAAATCCTCGCGCGAGATCGGCCTCATGTTGCCGTTTGACACCCTCGAGATGACGAGAGATTGGCTCGACGACAGCAGTCGGCAGGACGGTCGGTCTATCCTTTTGACCCTTGCCTCGGGGGATGACAATCTGCCGTCGCTCGCGATTGATGTCTTGGGCGCAGAGCTCCAGGCATTCATGCAGCCGCAGTCCGGCCACGTACAGGAGAGCGACGATCATCCACGTGACTCCATCGAGATGCTTCATGATGCGCGCGACCTCCTCACGGCTCAGGACGACGGGCACGCGAACGGGCATGCGGGCACGCGGTACATGTTCGATAGGGCCGATCTCGATGTGCAGCACGTCGCGATACAAGAACAACACCGCGCTGAGCGCCTGGTTTTGCGTTGAAGCACTGACGCGTCGAGTCGTCGCAAGCCACGTGAGAAAGGCCGTGATCTCCGAAGCTCCCATTTCAGATGGGTGTCTCTTCCGGTGAAAAGGATGTATCGGCGAATCCAATCGACGTAGGCGCTCTCGGTTCGGCGACTGTAATGCTTCGCGCGAATCGGTTGGCGAACTCGATCGAGTAGCTTCGGCGCACCAGTCCTCGCGACTGCCAGCGACGACCTCTCGCCGCTCACCCGTTGAATGACGCCCGCGTCTTCCATTGTGAGAGTCGTCCAGGACGACGATGGCATCGTCAGCACAAACCGGTCAACGAGAGGACGAGGCAACCTGAGACAACCCTAGACAACGGCGACGGCGATCGGCGCGACGCAGAGCCGCAGCCGACAATCCTGAACTTGATAGGGTTCCAGACTTCTCATGCGTTGTCTCGCATTCGTCTGTGGCGATCACGCGAACCTGTAGCAGGCGCGGCGCTACTTGAACGTCAGCGATGAGGAACTCCGGAAAGGACAGGAAGTGAGCTGAAACGACAGCCCGCCAGGCTCTTGTACACCCTCGTCCACGCCTGACCCGTCCAGAGTCGATCGTACGTGCTAAACCCAGGCTCCAGCGCGAACGGAGCGGAGCGAGCAGCGAAGAGCGAGCGCAGCGTAGTGAGCTTGGCGGGGTGTAGGGGTCCCCGCCATTCAAGAGAAGCGCGCCCGGCAGGACTCGAACCTGCGACCCTCGGCTTAGAAGGCCGATGCTCTATCCACCTGAGCTACGGGCGCATAGTTGAAAACGATCGCAAAGCGGCGCGGGCGGGGAGAACCTGAGTATTGTAACGGGTCGAGCGTCAGAAAGCGCCGACACACCTGCCACCTGTCATCCCGCGCCCCCTACACGCAGGATCCGTATGCATTCCTGGGCGCACCCAAGCAGGGCAACGTGGCCTGCTACCTCGGGCGGGACGGCGTTCGGGCCGTTCGTGTCGCGCGACCTCACGCCGTCGGAGAACAACTAGCCCGCGGGACTGACGTTCGAGTAGTTCCGGCACGTGATTCGACCCTGGGCGTCAGCCAGGGCGCTCTTGCGGCCGCGCTCGTGCGACCGGGGACTGTTCCTTCTATTTCCCTCCCGGCCGTGACGCCCTCGACTTCGTCGACGGCTGGAGACCCAGACCATCGGTCGTGTGGTAATTGGGGTACGTCGGTCGCTTGTATTC
>JBKPCD010000290.1:0-5757 GCA_046727175.1 Acidobacteriota bacterium
CAACAGCGGCACAGGCGCTCCTTTATGCGATGTGACTTACGCCTCCAGCGCCCGGGCAATCGCCACAGCGATCCGGTTCCACTGCGCGGTCTCTTCCCCAAGTTGCTTGCGGCCCGCTCGTGTGAGCGTGTAGTACTTCGCGCGCCGATTATTCTCGGACGGCTGCCAAGTCGAATTGAGCCAACCCGCCTCTTCGAGTCGATGCAGGGCGGGGAACAGAGAACCCGGCTGGACGACGAACGTGCCGCCCGTGATTTGTTCGATCCGACGAGAGACGCCGAGGCCGTGCAGCTCTGCGGCGGTGAGGGCCTTGAGGATCAACAGGTCGAGCGTGCCTTGGAGCAGGCTTGTGCCGCGATCTGCCATCGGAGTTTGGTCTCTGCTATCGACTGTCTATACGACACGGAATGTGCAGCGGTTCCTATCGAATGTCAATAGGAGACCCCATTTCCCCGGCGCCTTCATCAGCCGAGCTGGCCTGTGGGCTCGGACCTTGAGGAACGCGCCTCCGGTGCGCGTCTCGACCAAGGCGTATTTTGTGGCCCCGACTCTCTCGGCCAGCCGGTCGTTCGATCCGCTGCGGAGCGATTCACGCTTCCAGGCGATCCTGGCGGAAGCGGAAGTGGGCCGACAGCAAGCGCTGGCGGCTTTCCGCGAAGCCGGAGGAGAGCGACTCCTGGGTCGGTGACTTCGAGGCCGCGGTGAAATGGATTCCTGGCAGCTACCTGAGGTTCATCGATGAAAACCATTCTGCCGCTTCTGTTCTTTGGTGTTCTTGCCGGTTCGTGCCTCGTCGGCGCGGCCGGCAAGTTGCCCGCCCTCACAGCGGAGCGCAGAGTGAACTCGGCGCCACTCACCGCCGCAGGGCTGCGTGGCAAGGTCGTACTAGTCGATGTCTGGGAGTACACCTGCATCAACTGGATTCGTACCTTGCCCTATGTCCAGGCGTGGAATCGCGGGTACGCCTCGCTCGGCCTGGTCGTGGTCGGGGTCCACTCGCCGGAGTTCGAGTTCGGTAAGCGCGCCGAGAACATCGACCGTGGGATTCGCGACCACGGGCTGACGTATCCGATCGCGATCGACAATGAGTTCGCGATCTGGCGGGCGCTGGGCAACGACGCCTGGCCAGCGAAGTACCTCTTCGACGGCGAGGGAAAGCTGGTCAATCGCTGGGTGGGCGAGGGGCGCTATGACGAGATCGAATCCGAGATCCGGCGGCTCCTGGCAGCTACCAATCCTGGCGTTCAGCTGCCCGCTGTCAGCCGCGAGGCAACGGTGTTCGCGAGGACCGACCAGCCGTCTTACGCCGGGATCACCAACGAGACCTACATCGGGGTCTATGGCGCACGCTTGGAAAGCGTGGAACGCAAATCGAGAAACGACGTCAACGGTCGGCAATTGTCAACACCAGCTTGCCGCTCGTCTGTCGACTTTCCAGATCGCGATGCGCGGTCGCGATGTCGGCCAGCGGATAGGTGCGGTGGACTCGATATTTCAATCGACCGCTCCGCACGGCCTCGAAGACATCGAGCGCTCGCCAGACGAGCTCTTCGCGCGTCAGCAGATAGTGGGCGAGATTCGGCCGCGTGAGGAACAGGGAGCCCTTCGCGTTGAGAACAGCGGGATCGATCGGGGCGACCGATCCGCTCGATTGCCCGAACAGCGCGAGCGTGCCCCGAGGTCGCAGGCAGTTCAGACTCTTGTCGAACGTCGTCTTGCCGATCGAATCGTAGACCACATCCACGCCGCGACCGCCACTCGACCGCTTCACTTCCGTTTCGAAATCCTGCGTGGTGTAGACGATGGTTTCGTCCGCGCCCAATTCGCGCGCGATCCGCGCTTTCTCGTCGTTGCCAACCGTGCCGAAGACCCGGGCTCCCCGCATTTTGGCCATCTGCACGAGCATGACGCCAGTACCACCGGCCGCTGCGTGCACGAGGCATGAATCTCCCGGCTTCAGATCGAACGTGGAGTGCGTCAGGTAATGGGCGGTCATACCCTGCAGCAGAACCGCCGCAGCCGCGGTGAAGTCGAGTCCGTCCGGAATCTTCACGAGTTGCGAGGCCGGCACGACCGCATACTCGGCGTGTGAGCCGCGGGCCATGGCATACGCGACGCGGTCGCCCGGCGTGACGTCGGTCACGCCGGCGCCAACTACTTCGACGGTGCCCGCGCCCTCCACGCCAAGCGTGATCGGACGATCGGCCTTGTACAGGCCGGTCCGGAAGTAGATGTCGATGAAGTTCACGCCGCTCGCAAGAATCCGAACGAGCGCCTGCCCGGCTGCTGGAACGGGTTTCGGGACGTCGGCGACGACCAGTTTTTCGGGCCCGCCAGGTTCGAGTACTTCGATACGCTTCATGAAATCCGCCGCTAAATCCGATCTCAGTCAGGTCCCATCAAACTGTCCGTTGTTCACTGTCACGCGCCGACGGCCACTTCACAAAGGCCACGAAGGCACGAAGATCACGAAGGAAGGACATCGTGGTCTTCGTATCTTCGTGAGCTTCGTGAGATGCCTGTGGGCAGTATCACCTCGCGCGTTCACCAATCGCTGTAAATCTACATTCAGCAATCGACGATCAGCAATGCTTTGTCTACTTGGCGTCATGAAAGATCACACCGAGCGTGTAGCGCGTGCCGGACCGTACGCGGCCGACGCCGTGTCGCACGTTGACACGATAGTGGCCGCGCGCTCCCTTGACGGGTCGCGTTCGCGTAGTGAAGAACACGAGCGCACCCTGTTCTCCTGTGATCACCTCGCCGGCGGATTGTGCGCGGGGCCGCTGCTCGACGAGCAGGAACTCGCCGCCGTTGTAATCGACGCTGGGGCGACTGAGGAAGCAGACGAGCTGTAACGGAAAAGCGACCTCCCCATAGAGGTCCTGATGCAGGCAGTTGTAGCCGCCACTCTCGTAATGGAGCAGCAACGGCGTGGGCCTGGTCTGCCCGTGTGCCGCGCAGCGATCGAGAAAGGCCTCGAGCGTGGCGGGATATCGTTCGGTCACGCCGAGCGCGTCGTTCCACGCGTTCGCGACGTCAGCAAGGCGAGGATAGCAACGGGCGCGCAGAGACTCGACGAGCTCGGGAAGCGGGCGCGCGAAGTACTGGTAATCACCGAGTCCGAACCGGTGGCGCGCCATGTCCACGCGATGCCGGAATCGCCGATCGTCGTCGTACAGCCGGACGAGCTCATTACATTCCGCCGGCGTCAACACCGGCGGTGTTTCCGCGTAGCCGCGAGCCCAGAGGTCCTGTTCGATCCGGGTCCAATCGAGCGCGCCGAGGCGCGCGCCAATCGTGTGCATCCCGGATTATCGCGCGTTGGCACCCATCGAACACTCCGAAGATTGCCGTCAAAGACTGCGGCCTAGTGGCTCGGATCAGCTGAATCGGTAGCACCTTTCGGGCGGGGCATCCCGGCTGGCGGCGTTGCTCCTCCCTCAAATACTGCCGGTATTCTCGGTCGTCGCGCCTTGCCATCCGGGCGCCGCGCTCCGAAATCTGCTACCGATTCAGCTGATACGAGCCACTAGCAGGATCCTGACGTCCGTCTTATCTCACCGCCCCCCAGGATCGCTGAAACTCGGCGTAAGTGATTTGAGTGGCGCGCTCGAACGCCGCGTCGAAGGTCATGCCGTCGCCAAGATTCTGCAGGAGACTGAGGATGGCAGGCATTCCCGCCTGATCGACCAGCGCGCGCACCGCGGCGGCGCTCTCCGAATACGCGAGCCTGGCCTGATCGCCCGACAAGCCGTCGAACGAGGTTTCCAATCGCGACAACGGAATGGATGGCGCTGCCGCGGTCTCGCTGTTCGACGAAGGCGATGAATCACCGTCCGGCTTCGCCGCTGGCTCGAACATCAATGCGAGCCCTTCATTGAGCCACTGCGGGACGCCGCGTGACGCGAGGCTGCGGACGAGTGCATGCGTGAATTCGTGACAGAGGATCCGGTCAAGCTCTCGTGGGTTCCGCAGCGCGCCGCGGATGGGCACGCGGATTCGGCCGTCGAACGACCCTGCCGCCCATGACGGCGATCGCGTGATGTCGCGGAATTGCTCCTGCGTATACAAAACGACGGTTACCGGCTCCATCGGATACGCGCCGATGGCGGTGCCGATCCGCCAGTACGCCGCCTCGAGGAGCTCGACCGTCTTCGCCGCAATCTCTTCCTCGGCGGGACCCTCGAACATCACCGTGAAGTGATCACCGAGCCGTTGACTGAAGCGCCCGTGAAGTTCGGCTTCGTGCCGCCACGCGTCGAGCTTTGCGGTCATCATCGCATCCCCGGGCGTGCGCGCCACCGCCTGCTCGTACACCTGAATCGCTCCGTCGAGATCGGCCTTGCGATAGAGGACTTGTCCGTAAAGGCGCGACGCTTCCGTCGATGACGGATCGATCTGCAGCGCGCCGGAGAGATGCTGGCGGGCTTCTTCCAGCCGTCCGAGGAGATACGCGGCAAGGCCGGCGCCGACCATCGCGTTCACGTTCCGAGGCTCCAGCCGCAGTGCGTCGCGAAATGCGAGAGACGCCTCCTGCGCCTGACCCGCGCGAATTGCTGCCCATCCGGTTTTCTGGGCCTCGACGGCGGTCAGGCCCTGCGCGCTCGCAAGGGACGGAAACAGCATCACCACCAGGAGCAGCGCCAGCCATGAGCGATGAAGCGGCCGCACACGATACGCGATCAATCCAAAGCTGACGAGTCCTGTAAGCCATCCGAGTACGATCAGCGTGCGCGTGGACCCACTTGGCTCGTTCCGTGAGGTCACGGCGAATTCGATCCGGATTTCAGTCTGCTGTGCGTCGCGACGTTGGCTGTCAATGGTGATTGCCGGTGTCGTCGGCACCAGCGCGTTCACGAGATATGCGCTTCGCTCGGGCCGATGACGATTGCGATAGAAGATCGTGTGGCGGCCAGGCGCGTCCACGTGCACCGGCGACGTGACGCGCACGCGAATCGTACCCGTGCCCGCCCGCATCGCATCGAATGTCGGGTAGCTGTAGTCGGTCAGCGTCAGCGGCACGCGGTGGTCGTCGACGGCGATCTGAAGATCCTGCAGCACCTCGTTCGCGTACGTCCGCGCCTCCGACGCCGAGATCACGCCATCACGATCGGAGTTGATATGGAGGAACACCCAGGGCGCGATCTCGATGCCCGGCGTGAGATCGAGCTCGATGGCGACGCGATCCTGCAATAGCTCGATTCGGCTGGCTTGCAGGTACTGATCGAGGACGTGCGCGTAGGCCGAGGGTGGCGCTGCGATGTGCAGCGCGAGCCCGAGCAGGAGAAGACGACGCAACGCCGCGTGCTGCCGCATGTCGTTTCTCAACCGGGGGACTTCGTCCCGCCGGCCCCCTTCCACGGTCGCTCGCGGGGACCCCTTCGATCCCCACTCCGCTCCCGTGGCTCACTCGCGCTCGTTCGCTCGTTCGTACTCACTTGCGCGTGAACTTCATGCCGTAGTCGTTGGTCGGATCGCGGTAGAACGTGTGGATGTGATCCGTCCCGCCGCCCTGGGGCGCGTACTCGATCAGGAGCGTCGGCCCCTGAATCCGGAAGTACGCCGCACTGCCGTTCGTGGTCGGTCCGCTCCACGCGAAGTACGTGTCCCCGAGACCGGCTTTGATTTCGGCGATCCGGGCGGTTGCTGCTTCCTCGTTCAGAATTCCAACCCACTCGCCGATGAGATCGAGCAGCTTGCTGCGCTGGTCGGCGCTGAATCCCGAGGCACGCACGCCCTCCGGCTGGATGACCC
>JBKPCD010000291.1:0-15000 GCA_046727175.1 Acidobacteriota bacterium
TAATAGACCCTGCGCCGCGCCAAGCATTTCTACTGAGCTCCGGCGAGACGGGTCAGAGTGCCGATCTGAGAATGCAGTTCGTGGCGACTCATTCGTACGAACGTTTTCCATGAGGACCTGTTCTTCTCTTCTTTGGGTGACCGATTCGGAATGCCGCAGACTGCCGATCGCGTCGGCCCGAATCGAAGGCCGCGCCGTCAGGCCGGCGCTCTGGCCGGGCGATTCCGAGCTTCTTCATCCGGAAGCGAAGCGTGTTGGGGTGCACGCCCAGCCGCTCCGCTGCGTTGTTCGGGCCATTGATCCGCCACCCGCACTCGAGCAGGATTCGTTCGATGTGGGTCCGTTGGATCGCGTCCAGACGATCGTCAACGGATGCTGTGCTCTCCGCTGCTTGACATCTTGCGCGTGCGAAAGTTTCGTCGAGAAGCAACGTGTCGCCGCTCGCGCCAATCATCGCTCGCTCGATGACGTTCTCGAGCTCGCGGACGTTGCCGGGCCAGGCATGCCGCTGAAGCGCGTGCATCACGCTCTGCGGCACGTGAGTAATGCGGCGGCCGAGGTCACGCTGATGGCGGTGAATGAAGAACCACACCAGTGACGGGATGTCTTCCGGTCGTTCACGAAGTGCCGGCAGGGAAATCGGGAACACACTCAACCGATAGTAGAGGTCCGCCCGGAAGCGCCCGGCAGCTACCTCGGCTTCCAGGTCGCGGTGGGTGGCCGCTATCACTCGCACATCCACGCGCTTCGTGCGTGAGGCGCCGACACGTTCGAATTCACCTTCCTGGAGGACGCGCAGCAGCTTGGCCTGGATCTCCGGCGTCAGGTCTCCGATCTCGTCCAGGAAGATCGTCCCGCCATCAGCGAGTTCAAAGCGTCCTTGCCGCATCGATACCGCACCGGTGAACGCCCCCTTCTCGTGCCCGAAGAGCTCGCTCTCGACCAGCGTCGGCGGCAGCGCAGCGCAGTTGACCCGCACCAGCGCTCGCATGCGTCGTCGGCTGCGGTCGTGCAGCGCCCGAGCAAACAGTTCCTTGCCCGTTCCGGTCTCTCCGAGAAGCAACACCGAGGAGTTCGTCGACGCGACCTGGTCCAGACGCGATAATGCCACACGCAGCGCATCGCTCTCACCGACTATGTCATCGAAGTCGTGATATGTCTTGATCTCCTCCTGTAAATAGATGTTGTCCGCGGCCAACCGCGCGTTGAGGCGCTCGATTGTCGCCAGACTGGTCCGCAGTGCGGCTTCATCGCGGCAACGTTGGAGAGCGATTGCGATAATCTCCGCGATCCAGCGGACGCGCTCGACCACCGCTTCAGGCCATATCCGTAACGGCCGCCGGGTCCAAACGATCAGCGCACAGACCACTTGTCCCGCTACCACACCGGGGACGCCCAGCGCGGACCAGCCTCCCGCGCGCCGCGCCGCGTCGCGCTCATCCTCCGGCAGGTCGTCAACGCGCGAGACAGGCACGACCTCGTGACGCGCCAGCCGATCCACCAGCCACCGTGGCAGATACTCATCAAAACCAGGTGGATCCACTTCCCCGTGCTGCGGCCACCTGTGCACAATGCTGATGCCCCCCGCGTCCGCAAACTCGGCGAGCACGCTGACCTCGACGTCGATTGCGCCGGCAATCTGTTCGAGCGTCCCTGTGATCGACGGCACGATCTGTTCAACGTGCAACCGTGCGAACTGCGAAGATAACGTGGGGGCCAGCCGCTCGAAGTGACGCAATTCGTGATCTGGTCCCACTGGGGACCGCGAAGAAGCTATGACCTGCATAATAACCACTCCTGCTCGATTCCGACCGGACCAGCTCAACGGCCGGATTCAATAACTCCAACCGATAGATACGACGACTCCGATGTCGTTCGTATTGGCGGTTGGGTTCGGCGGGCGGCTGTCGTACGTGTTGTAAAGACTGAGCCCGACGAAGAGGTCCTTCAAGAATTCGCGCTTCACGCTGGCGTCGAGCTGCAGCCGGTTGCGGCCGATGTTGCTGAGGCTCGGATAGTACTGAAGATTGATGTCGAGGTTCGTCTTCGGCCGATCGTAAGTGTAGTACGACGTCTGGAACACGAAGAGAGCCTCGGTGTTCCGCGTGGGTTCGACATCGACTCCGCGTTCGTCATTGAACACCAGACCGGCCCCGAGCGACATCTGTGCCCGATTGCTGTTAATCAGGCGCGGGCCGGTTGCGACGCCGATCTGGGATCGCAAGGTCACGCCAAGGCTCTCGTTGCTCTCGAAGCGGCCCGCGCTGACGATGAACCACTCACGCCAGGGATATCGCAGATACGAGCCTTCGACCGACCCGCGGTCGTCTCGGCCTGGGTTCTCCTCTGTTTGCGTGATCGTCAGGGACCCCGTCAGTCCCGCCTGCGACCCGGGCTTGCGGTACACGGTATCCGAGTTGAAGTTCAATTGAGCAACACCGCTCGATCGCGTGTAGCTGAACCCGGCATCCACCGAGCCATCGAGCTTTCGCCAGAAGCTCCCGCCGATCTGCCGGATGATGGTGACTTCGGGCATCGCGAGCGCGGTCGTGCCAGGCGGGCTGACGACGGATATGAATCGATCGTTGGCGCGCCCGAGAGAGCCGAGGAATCGCCTGCCGTCGCCGGTGACGACTTCGACAATCCGAGTGGCGACGACACTGATCAGTTTGTCCCACTCCAGATAGAGCGTCCCCGCGTCGTCGGTCTTGAACTCGAGCCTGCCCCGCTCGAGGCGCACCACTTCACCCGTGATCCGATCGCCGTTGGCGAGGGTCACGACGTCAGTGCGCCCTTGCGCGTGAGCGGCGGCGCTCGCCGAAACCATCAGAGCAACACCCATCGTCGCGTGTACGATGCGCGGCAATCGAGTCGTCATCCGCTGCCAGCCACCTACTTGAGCAGCGCGACAATGACAGTGCCCCAAAGGGCGAGGAGCACGTTGCCCACGGAATACGCGACGCCGTAGCCGAGCGTCGGGACCGCGCTCTTCGCGGTTTCCTGGATCGCCGCCAGCGCCGGCGTCGCCGTTCCGCCTCCGGCGCACACGCCGAGCAGCACGCCTGGTTGCATCTTGAATGCCCAGCGGCCGAGGCAGACTCCCACGATATGCGGGACGAGGACGGTGGCCAGGCCAGCGATCACGAGACTTGCACCGCTGGTCCGCAGGCCGACCACGAATTCAGGTCCGGCACTCAGCCCGACGACCGCGACGAACCCCGCGAGCCCGAGCGACTCGAACACCCAGAGCGTGGGGCCCGGGATGCGGCCGAAAAAGCGCGGCCACATCGACCGAAGCCAGCCGCAAACGAGTCCACCAAGCAGCACGCCCACACTCAGGCTCAGACCGATCTCGATCCCGGCCAGCCTGATTGCCGGAATGCCCACGAGCGCGCCGACGACGATGCCGAGTGCGACGAGGACCATGTCGGTGACCTCGGTGGCGCGATCGGGAACGCCGATCCGGCTCACCGCCTGCGCTATCCGTCGCGCGGGTCCCACGATCGTGAGGACATCGCCGCGCTGCACGGTCGTGGCCGGAAAAATGGGGACCGGCATGCCGGCGCGCATAATGCGGCGGAGATAGACGCTTCGCACGGCTTCATCGGCGGAGAGATCGGCGAGCGTCTTCCCATCGACATCAGAGCGGGTCACGACAACGTCCAGCACGTCGACCGGGATGTCGAGCAGCTCCTGATCATCGACCTCCCGCAGGCCGAGCTTCTGTTCGTCCAGTCTTGGCACCATCAGCTCGCGCCGACCTGTGATCGCGAGTGTGTCGCCCGCGTTCACAACCGTGTTCTCGTCAGGGTCGAGCGTGCCGTCGCCTCGCCGCATGCGTTCGACGAACAGACGATCGCCGGCCGCCAGCTGCTCGAGGTCGCGAGTACGTCGGCCGACCAGCGCGGAACCCGGCTGCACGAAATAAGCGCGGTACTCGATGTCGCGCCGCGCCGTCGACGAAGGGGCATGGCCTCCCTGCATTTCACGTTCGTACCGCCGGCATTCCTCTTCGAGATCGATTCCCATCAGGCGTGGCGCGAGCTGCGACAGGAACCAGGTGGCAACCACGACGCCGATGAGATAAGTGACCGCGTAGGCAACGGGAATCCGGTTGGTGATCGCCGCGATCTCTGCCGGCGGCAAGGGCAGCCGTGCGATGGCGTCGCTCGCCGTCCCGATGGTCGCTGATGCGGTCAGTGAGCCGGCGATCACGCCGGCGGCCGTGCCGGCGTCGTAGCCGAACAGGCGGCTGACCGAGTAAGCCACCACCAGTCCTGTCGTCGCCACGATCGCCGCCAGCAACGCCTGCTGCAGGCCGTCGCTCTTCAGACCACGAAAGAACTGCGGCCCCGTCCTGAACCCAATCGAGAACAGGAATAGCAGGAAGAAGCACTGCTTCACTTCGCCCGAGACTTGAACGTTCAGTTGACCGACAACCACGCCGGCGAGCAGCGTGCCCGTTACAGCACCAAGCGTGAAGCTCCCGAGCTTCAGCTTCCCGACCAGATAACCAATCCCGAGCACGAGGAAGAACGTCACCTCGGGATGATTTCGAAGCATTCCGGTGAACGCCTGAATCATGCGTCGCGGTCCCTACTTTCCGGCGGGAGCCGCCGTCGCAGCCTGCGAGGCCCGGAAAGCCATCACGTAGCTGCGTGCGACGGCGCGGACAGCGCGACCGATATCGTCGTACACGTCGTCATCGAGATTGGCGAACGACACGCGCACCGACCAGTCAGGCGCCTCGAACCCGCCACCGTTCAGCAGGACGATGCCGTGGTCTTCGGCGAGCCGGAAGACGATATCGAGCGGATGCACGTTCGCCTTCACCCATTTCGCGACGTCCTCGCCGCCGTACTTGCGCAACCAGAAATCGAAGTCGATCAGACCGTAGTACCAGTCGAAGAGCGGGTTGGGCGGAACCTCGATCCCCAGGCCTTCGATCGTGGCAAGGACCCGTGTGCGCAGGAGATTGATGCACGCCTGCTGATACTCCTTCTTGTGGTCGTGGAGCTCGGCGAGCGAGAAGAGTGTCATCATCACCTGCTGCGGCAGCGACAGACCAGCGGTGTGATTGAGCGCGATGTCCCGGCTATCGGCGACGATCCGGTCGATGAACTTCAGCGACCGCGGTTTGAGCGTCAGCGGCCCGTACCGCTTGTCGAGCGACTCGAGGACCGTTTCGGGGAGCTTGGCAATCGCGGCGTCGAACACGTTCTCCTCGTGCAGGGCGATGACTCCGAGACGCCATCCGGAGCAGCCGAAGTACTTGCTGTACGAGTAGACCCCGATCGTATTCCTCGGGAATTCGCCGAGCAGCGATCGGAATCCGGGCACGAACGTGCCGTAAACGTCGTCTGTCAGCAGCATGAGCTCGGGACGCTTCTCGAGCACCCGGCCGATGGCGGCGATCGATTCACGGCTCAGCGCGACGGCGTACGGGTTGCCAGGGTTCACGACGAAGAATGCCTTCACCTGCGGATCGAGCAGGGTCGCGAGATCCTGGTCGGTGAATTGCCAGCGCTGCTCCTGGCGCGCCTGAATGAAGACAGTGTGCAGGCCGTAGTCTTCGAGGTGCGGCATCTCGAGATACGGCGTGAAGATCGGCGTCACCATCGCTATCGTGTCGCCGCTGTTGAGCAGGCGATTTGTCCGGAGAGATTTGAAGATGTAGCACATCGCGGCTGTGCCACCCTCGACCGCATACAGGTCAAAGGTCCCGCTCGGCCTCGGCTCTCCGCACATCGCCCACTGCAGGTACTCGCGGACGATGCGCTCGTTGTGCACGAGCATGCGATCGGGTACGGGATAGTTGTCGCCGAGAATCGAGTCGACCAGCTCGTGGACGAACGCATCTGGTGCAAAGGCGAACCTCTCCACCGCCCATGGAATGACGTCACTGAGCAGCGTGGCGCCACACATATCTGAGTGCGTCTCGAGCCAGGCGGAAAGGCGTGCCGCGATACCGGGCGCTTTCGCCATCCCGCCAAGGCCGCCAGTCCGCTGCATGGTGCGCTGGCTCTCCGTGATGGCGAACTGGCCGAGAAGAAAAAAGGCGGAACGCGGCTCCGTCGCAATCCAGTTGGGATTGCCGCGCCCGGCGTTGAGGTACGCGACCTGCGAGGCCTTCGCGGTTTTCGCTGCCACCTTCGCAAGGTCGTTCTTGATCTCGAACGGACTCAGCGTCTCGTACTGTTGCAGCGTAACGGGGTCCACGGTCGTCCTCCCTCCTGCCTAGCCGCCTCTGCTCATGAGCAGCACGACGACCATGCCGAAGATCGTGAGCAGCGTGTTGCCAATGGCATAGGGCATGCCGTATCCCAACGCCGGAACCTTGCTCTTGCCGGCATCCTGAATCATCCCCAACGCGGCGGTCGTCGTCCGTACGCCGGCGCAGACGCCGAAGAGAATCGCCGGATGGAATTTGAACACGTGGTAGCCGAGCAGCACCCCTATGATCAGCGGCACGGAGGTCGCGACGACGCCCCACACGAACAGGCTGAGGCCAACTTGCTGGAGACCGGCGATGAAGCCTGGTCCCGCGTTGATGCCGACGATGGCAATGAACACATTCAGACCGAGCGTGTTCATCAGCACCAGCGCCGGCGCCGGGATGCGGCCGAACGTGGGGCGTATGGCGCGGAGATAGCCGAGCACGAGACCAGCCAGCAGCACCCCTCCGGAAGTCGACAGGCTGATTGGAATCTCACCCCATTTGACGCTGAGCGCGCCGACCAGACCACCCGCGACGATGCCGCTCGCGACGGTCATGAGATCAGTGGACTCGAGCGGGCGATCGGCATACCCCAGGGCCTTGACTGCCGCCTCGACGTGGCGGGTGCTTCCCGTGATCGTCAGGATGTCGCCGCGGAGCACTTCCGTCTCGGGAAGGATCGGGATCTCGACCATGTTCCGCGTGATCTTCCTGAGGTGCACGCCACGGGCGAAGGGTTGATCGGCGAGTTCGCGAAGCGTTTTCCCGGTGAGGGCTTTGTTCGTCAGATACACATCCACTTTCGTGGCTGGCAGGTTCAGCAGCGCCGGATCGTGTACCTCCGGGACGACGGCCTCGATGCGTTGGACCAGCGCCTGGCGCGGTCCGATAAGCGCCACGGTGTCGCCAGGTATGAGGACCGTGTCTGCGTCCGCATCGATCAGGGCATCACCCCGCCGAACGCGTTCGATGAACACGCGCTCTCCAGGAAACAGGTCGCGCACCGGCCGGCCGGTCAGACCGGAACCTGCATCAATCCTGTAAGCGCGCATCTCGACCGCGCGATACGCGGAGAAGACGCCCGCGTCGAAACCGACGGTCCCGGCGCCGAGCTGGCGTTCGTACTCGGCGCACGCCGCGGCGAGGTCCACGCCGATCAACTTCGGGCCGAGCTGTGCGAGCACGATCGCCGACCCGATGGTGCCGAAGATGTACGTCACCGCGTAGCCGATCGGGACGGCGTCGGCGTACGCCCGCGCCTGCTCGGTGGTGTATCCCAATCGATCGATCTGATCGGTTGCGACCCCGATCGCCGCCGAAATCGTCTGCGACCCGGCGTAGAGTCCTGCCGCGTAGCCGAGGTTCAGGCCCGCGAAGATCGCGCACACGACTGGAACGGCCAGGCACATCGCCAGCACCACGAGCGAGAAGACGATCTGGCGGGGACCTTCCTTGCCGAGCCCGCGGAAGAACTGCGGGCCCACGCCGAAACCGACGGCGAACAGAAACATCAGGAAGAAGGCGGACTTGATCGGTCCACCAACGGTGATGCCCAACTGGCCGATGAGCACACCAGCCAGCAGGGTTGCGGTGACGTTCCCCAACGTGAAGCCGCCAAGCTTCCGCGGACCCAGGGCGAACCCCATCGCGAGCGCGAGGAAGACGGCGAGCTCGGGATACGTGCGCAGGGTCTGAGTGAGCCACGCGGCTGGAGCGAAGTCCATACACAGACTCAGTACTTGTCGAACATCTCCTGAATCGCTTTCGGATCCGTCGACTTGGTCAGCGCGAGCTTCAGCAGCACGCGCGCCTTGGCCGGGTTGAGCTCCTTCGACGCGACCGTCCCGATCTTGTCGTCGTCGACCTCGATGTTGCGCCGGATGATCCCTTCACCCACGCGACTCGACCGCACCACCACGACACCTTTCGCAATCGCGCGCTTCACGGCGTCGAGCGCAGGGGTGGTCATGTTGCCGTCGCCGACACCCGCCACCACGAGTCCCTTTGCGCCGTTCGCCACTGCCGCGTCGATCAGGTCGGGCGACATACCGGCGTGCGCGTAGATGATGTCAACGCGTGGCAGCGTCTGTCCCGCCGTGACGGTGAACGGGGTCGACGATGTGTGGGCCCGCGCAGGCGATCGCGAGAACTCTCGGTCGTCGAACAGACACACACCGATCAACCCGACTTCCGGCGAGACGAACGTCTCGACGTCGGTCGTGTGCCGCTTGGTGATGGCGCGCGCGCCATGAATATCGTCGTTGGCGACCACGAGCACACCCCGGCCCTTCGCCCGCGGATCGGACGCGACGCCAACCGCGTTGTAGATGTTCAGCGGGCCGTCTGCGCTGAGCGACGTCGATGGCCGCATCGAGCCGGTGAGCACGATCGGCTTGTCGCTCTTCACTACAAGATTGAGGAAGTATGCCGTCTCCTCCATCGTGTCGGTGCCATGGGTGATCGCGACGCCGTCCACATCGGACTGCGCGAGCAGCTTGTTCACTTCGGTCGCGAGCTTCACCCAGAGCTCGTCGTTCATGTCCTGGCTCCCGACCGAGGACACCTGGACGCCGCGGACATCCGCAAACTTCTTCATCTGCGGTACGGCGCCGATGAGCACGTCCACCGCGACGGCGCCGGACTTGTACCCGGCCGCCGTCGTGGACTCCGCCGCGCCGGCGATAGTGCCGCCGGTCGCGACGATGACAATGCGGGGTTTCGATTGAGCGCCGGTCGGCTGAACCCACGTGATCACACCCAACAAGATGGCTGCCCCGCAGGCCAACGAACTACGTGCTTGCATGGTCATACCTCCGCCGGAGCGTTAGCTTCCGGCTTTCTTTCCGGCGTATGGATTACCACCGAGCGTATTCGAGATGTCGGTGATCGCGCGCTGCGCGCGCACGCTGTTGCCCGCGTCGTCGAGCGGCGGCGACACGACGGCGATGCCGAACTTGCCGGGCGAGACCGCGATGATGCCGCCGCCAACACCGCTCTTGGCCGGGAGACCGGTGTGGTAGAGCCACTTGCCGGAATCGTCATACAGTCCAGCGGTAGCCATGACGGCCAGCACGCCGGGAACCTTGTCCGCATCCAGGACCTGCTTGCCCGTAACCGGGTTCTTGCCGCCGGCGGCCAGCGTTGCCGCCATCGTTCCGAGATCCTTCGCATTCACGCCGATCGAGCACTGCCGCGTGTAGAGATCGACTGCCTGTTGCCAGTTGGCCTTGATGTAGCCGTACGCGAGCATCAGCGCGCCAATCGCCTGGTTGCGCTGGTTCGTGTCCGATTCCGACTTGTAGACGTCCTGGAGCACGGTCAACTGCCGCCCCGCGGCGTCGTTATGAAAGCCGATGATCTTCTTCCAGACCTCGTCCGCCGTTCCGCCCTTGACCATGCTCGTCGCCGAGATCGCTCCGGGGTTGACGAGTGGGTTCATCTCCGGCGCTCCAGTGCCGACGACGGTCTTGACAGCTTCGACTGCGATGATTGAGTTGAACCTCGCGCCGGTCGCGTCCACGCCGATCCTCTTCTCGATCGAGTCGAGTCCCTGCTCCTGGATGACCTGAGCCATCGTGAAGACCTTCGAGATCGACTGAATCGAGACCTCGGTCTTGATATCGCCGGCGGTGTAGACCTTCCCGTCCGTCGTCACCAGGGCGATCCCGAACAGATTCGGGTCGACTTTGGCCAGGGCGGGAATGTAGTCGGCGTTCTTGCCTTCCTTGAGAGATTTGAACTTCGCGTACGCGGCATCGACAGCCTTCTGCAGGTCGCCCGTCGCTTGCGCGTGAGCCGGCGGCATGGTCACCGTCGTCACTGCGAGCGCGAGAGCGTACGCGCCGAGCGAGAGGATCGTTCTGTTTCGTGGCATTACTGGCCTCCCAGCTTGTAGCTGAAGTTGTACTTGAACGAGAACTGAACCTTGAAGCCGTCACTCTGGAATCCATCGGAGAAGTTCTCGCGCCGGCCCCACTGCAGCTCGCCGCCGACCATGACGTTCGGCACCGGAGTGTAGAGCAGGTTGCCGAGCGCGTACTGACCGTCTCTGAACGCGTTCGCCGCCTGGGCCTCTCTGTTGTCGTTGTCCTGACGCGAGTAGCCGAACGTGCTGCTGAACTTCTTGTTCCACGTGTGATCCACGAAGGCGACGATGCCGGTGATCGGTATCGGCTTGCCCAGGATTGGCGTCACGGGATTCGAGAAGTTGTTGACGATTCCGATGTCCACCGGAGAATCGTTCATGTAGTTCTGGATGCCCTCGCCGAAGACGAACTGCAGCCGGATAACGTCGCTCTTGCCGGCATTGAGGTTCGAGCTGAAGTTCAGTCCCCATCCGGTCGCGTCACCCGAGAGATCGAACTGATCCGCGAGCACATCGTCCCACTTGATCCACCGCAGTGCGCCCGCGGCCCTCACGTACCCCCACTTCTGCGTCCACTTGTAGGCGCCGGTGAAGTCGGGCAGCGGGAATCGCGGCCGGATGTTCTGCAGCTCCACACGCGTCGCGTAAACGCCCGCGTCGCCGCTTGCGCCCGGGCGCTCGAGAGCCAGCGTCAGGCTCCTGTCGCCCTTCATCGGCATCCATCGGACCTGGACGTTGCGGAAGAACACCATGCCCGTCGGTCCCCAGTACTCGAGGGAGTTCGGGAACACGTCCGGGTCCATGAACGGGCTCCACGTCTGGCCGGCGCCGAACGCGCCCAGCTCGCCGTACGCGTGGCGCAGGCGGAACGTGGTCTGCCCTTCGTCGACGCCGGTGCCGAACAGCTCGAATTCGAACGTCGTCTTCAGCTCGCCGAGATCAGTCGGTACGGATGTGCGGAAGCCGAGGCGGCTCTGACGGACGCCGGCGAAGGTGTTGTGGTCGCGCCCGAACTCGTTTTCAACCGACGGCAGCCTGGTCACACGCATCGTGTCGAACCAGTTCGGGTTGATCTGCTTGAAATCGTGCCCGATGTCGAGCATCGCGAATCCGTAGATTTCCGCGCTCGGCTTCGATGCAGATTGGGCCTGCGCGGCTGGTGCCGGTGGTGCCGCCGTCGGGGTGCCATCCTGTGCGCGCGCGGTGACGACACCGGCGAGCCAGAGGGCTCCCGTCAGCAGCGACATCGCGCCGGCAAGCCGGGCGCTCCGTTCGAATCGCATGTACAACTCCTTGGTAGAAGAATTCAGTTACTTCACGTTCGCCTGTTCCCAGGCGCGAACTCTCCGCCGACCTTCGTCGAAGATCCGTTGGTAATTCCCCTTGCGGACCTTGAGGCTGGCGTCGGGCGTCAACCGCTGCCAGATCGGCGCCCACATGTCGAACACCGCGTAATAAGGCGCCGGGCCGGCGGGCGCGACGGTGTCGGTGCCGAAAAGGAACCGATCGGGATAACGGTTCAGAACCGACGAGACGCGTTCGATCGACTGTGGCGAGGCGACCGCGTACTTGGCGACCTCGTCCCATGAAATGTCGAAGCTCACATGGCGCAGACCTCTATCCTCGAGCATCGCCTCGACGATCTGCATATGGTTCGGCGTGCGCTCTGCGGCTTCGGCGGACACCTGCACCGGATGCACGATGCGGCCGAGCCCCACGTGCGCCCAGATGATCGTGGTCTTCGGATGGCGTCGCAGCAGCGCCTTCGTCTGGGTGAGGTACACGGGCTCCGCGTCCGTCTTCGCGAACGGCATGTCGACGTCGTTGTGGAGGATCACGACGAGCCCGACCTCGCCGGCAAAGTCGAGGATGCGATCGAGCGCGGGGTTGGTGAGGCTCGCGGTCTCGCCGGAGATCTTCGCGGAGACGAACTCCTTGTGGATGCTGAACTCTCCGATGCCGGTGAAGACGCCGGGAAACGTCTCCAGCACACGCCGGATGTGGTACACGCCGTACATGTCCGCCGGATTGAACCCGGTGATCATCGGATCGAAACGCGCCTGGTCTTCCTTCGGGAGCTTGCGGTAGACGCTCGCGATGTACGCGTCCGTGAAGGAGTAGTAGTAGAGCGGCGCGTCGCTGTGCAGGTAATAGGTCGGCGCGAAGTCGCCCGAGTTCTGATACGACCACTGCTGCTGGAGCGGAATGCCGAACAGCGTCGAGCGGCTGACGCGCGTTCCCATAATCTGGAGGAACTGCCGCACGTCGATGCCCTGCTGGATGTAGTTGGTCAGGTGAAAGTGCGAGTCGTTGAATCCGTCCGCCGACCCGGATGCCGCCGTTTGCGCGTGTGTGCGTGCGAGCCACAACCAGGCGGCGATCGCCACGCACGCAAGCGCCGCGGACAGCCGTCGGGACTGGTAGTCACGCATCATTCATTGCTCCTTGTCCCCCATCCTTGCTGTCCCACGACCTTCCGTCAGCGGCCTCAGCACGAGCGGACGTCGCTTGGCGTCAGAAGTTCAACTCCAGGTTGGCGTGGAAGATGGTGCCGTTCGCGCCGACGGGCATCGGATAGGCCGTGTACCCGACTGGCGAATGGTTCACGTGGATGAACTCGGTGTTCACCCGGAAGCCACGCTGTTTGACGGGATACCAGTTGGCGCCTCCCCGTACCTCTGATGCATCGCCGAACTGGCCGTAGATCCCCGAGTTCCCCAGGTACAGCTGAAGGGTCTTCGGCATCACCATCGCCGACGCCTGCAGCTGGTAGCCGTGATCGTTGATGCCGGGGATCGCCGAGACGTTGGTACCTTTGTAGTCCCTGAGCCAGCGCCAGTAGTATTCGGCCTCGAATGCCATGCCCTTGTATTTCAGCCCGCCGTCGATGCTCGACATGCGGTACTTCACCCGGTCGACGGTAATGCCTGGGCCGAACAGGTCCGGCGTGAAGATCTGACTGCCGTCAGTGAGCCGGATCTGACTGTTCTCGATCGCATTCGTGCCGGGCTGGCTCTGTTTGTCTTCGGTGCTCTGCGTGTAGTGGACAGCCAGGCGCGTCGCGAGCTTCTCGTGATAGTCGAAGTCGCCGAACGTGCCGTACAGACCGAACTCGCCGGTGGTTGGCAGCCACTGCAGCATGTACGACTGCGTGTCGAACCTGTTGTCGAGCTGCGCCGCACTGACGCCGAGCGTACTCAGGTTGTTCGCGAGCATCGCCATGTACTTGAACTTCGTCGCAAACTCCCCCTTGAGCCAGAAGCCACTCGTGTAGGAGCCGCGGAAGAACTCGTCGGCGATGAGGCGATCGTCCACGCCCAACCAGTAGGGGAACTGGCCCTCGGTGCTGCGGACGCTCGGGAGAGAGGTAATCCCGGCGCCGAACGTGACGTACTTGTTGAACACATAGCTGATGTTCCCGGCGCCGACGACCTGCGCGGGATCACCTTGCGACGGGTTCGAGGACCAGACGTACAGGTAGTAACGGAACTTCGGCGTCAGGAACCAGCCGGAAAGGGGCAGGAAGAACTTCTGCAGCTGCGCGTCCTGGCGCCGCTGCAGCGTGTGGACGTTCCCGAATGCATCCGTGTAGGTTTCGTCGAGGTCCAGCTGATTGAGATAGCGTGCGTAGCTGAATAAGCGCAGGTACACCTCACCCAGGTCCTCCTCGACGATCAGGAATCCGGCGTTCGGGACGTAGCGCGGAGCCTTTTTCGTCGGCTCGGGCGCCGGCCCGGCGGCGCTGGTTCCGGAGACGAGGAAATCCGCGACGCAGCCGTCTGAAACCCACACCCCGCGATCGTCGTAGCCCCACGTCTTCCCGAGCAGGCACGCCGCCTCACCGTACGAACGCGCGAGTACGACGCCCTTCGACGTGTCCGCGGGACACTCCTGACGCTCACCAATCTTCGATGCGCAAGTGACGGATGGCTGCGTCGCCTGTGCCGCTGGCGCGGTCGTGGCTGGCGGCGAGCCGGTCTGCTGGGCCGAAACCTCCTGCGCGAAGCTCCAACCGACAAGGACAAGAACGAGAGGAAGCGCACACCCAACCCGCGAAAGAATCCGCTTCAGATACTTGCTGTTTACATGTGAACGCCCGACATCCATCGGGCGTGCGTTCAGCACACCAGGTACCACATGCAGTCGATGTGGTGGTCGGTGGTCCAAGTTATTGGAAAGCCAACCGATCGCGAGCCGACCCAGAGATCCTGAGGCATGCCACGCCTACGTTATTCCGGAGGATCTCCGATATCAGGAGAGGCGTACCTGCAAGTGTTCCAACTCACACACCGCGCAATCCGTTTGAAAGACGCTCTTTGGGCGCTTCGGGACGATGAGAGGTTCCTGGCACGTCGAGTGCTCCCGCAGGTGGAGGACAGTCATCGAAAGGATCGTTCATGCGGAGCAGGACAGTATTCGCGTTCGTTTCAAGCTTGATGCTGATGGCCTCGATGGCCCACGCGCAAGACAAGCGCGCTCTCTTCTCGATCGGAGGGGGCTACACCGCGCCGAACTCGGACGTGCGCGATCATCTGGGCAGTGGTTACAACTTCACCATCGGCGTCCAGTTCAACGTAACCCCGGTCGTCGGCATCGAAGGCCAGTACGGATTCAACGGTCTGGGCAGCAAGGACCTCACGTTTAACGTCTTTCCGCAGCCGCTCCTGGACGGCGGAGTCCCCACCAATATTTCCGCCGACATGAACATGCAGTACGGCACCGGGAGCGTCATCGTCCAGAAGCCGCAAGGGAACGTGCGGCCGTACGGCCTGATAGGGATGGGAGTCTATTATCGGCCGATCAAAGTGACGTCGCCGGGTGTTGGCTGGGTGCCAGGGTACTGTGATCCCCTGTCTCTTATACACATCTGACGCTGCCGACGACGGCCTTGAGGTGTTGTTCTCGGGGGGGGCGGGTT
>JBKPCD010000292.1:0-13522 GCA_046727175.1 Acidobacteriota bacterium
TCGTAGGACGGCGGCTGCTCCCGATGAATCGCCTCGACCTGTCCCTGCCACGGCCGCTCCGTTCTGTGCGGCGATACGAGGACCCATTCCTGTCGTAGCGGATTGAACCGCCGGTGGGGGCCGAACATTGAATCACTAACCTTAATCCCTAGTCCCTGATCGCGAATCCCGAATCGCGAATCCCTAGTCATTGAATCGATGAATCAGCAAATCGATAAACCTTGGGGATAAATGGTCAACCAATTCGATTTAAGGTTCAAGGATTCACGATTCAACGATTCGAGGATCAGGGATTCACGATCAGGGATTAGGGATAAGTGATTCATCGCGCGGCGCCACACGATTCGCGGACGACGAGGCGTGGCGGGAGAATGACGCGGCGCGGCGGATCGTCGCCGGGCTCATCGAGCCGATCCAGCAGCAGATCCGCTGCGTGTCGGCCCAGCTCCGCCCGTGACCAGCTGACCGTGGTGAGCGGCACACGCAGCAGGTCGCCGTGCGCGATGTCGCCTGCACCGACCACGGCAATGTCGTCGGGCACGCTCAGCCCTGCTTCCCAGATCGCCTTCATGGCGCCAATTGCTGCCGGGTCGTTCGCGGCAAACACAGCATCGATGCGCGGGCGTACGCCGAGCAGCCGCTTCATCGCCCGATAGCCGTCCGCTTCCATGAACCCGGCGCGGACGATCCATTCGGCCGCCGGCTTGATGCCGCGCGCGCGGAGCGCATCGCGCCACCCCTTCTCGCGACGCTTCGCGTGCACGATCTGCGGACCGCCGATGTGAGCAATGGCCTGGCGCCCGAGCTCCGCGAGGTGCGAGGTGGCGAGCACGCCGACCTGCTCGTCGTCGGTCAGCACGCGATGACACGGCACGGCGGTGTAGTCGTCGCGATCGATCATCACCAGCCCGATGCCGAGCCGTCGAAGCTGGAGCAGGAGCTCCGCATTCGCCGAACCCTGCGCGGAGGCGAGGACGATGCCGTCGACCTGGCGGCCACGCAGCATCTGGAGCTCGGCACGTTCCTTCGCGGGGTCCTCACCCGAGCTGCACAGCAGCAGACCGTATCCACGCCTGCTCGCGATGGGCTCGATGCCTGCGACGATCTCCACGAAGAACGAGTGCATCAGATCCGGAATCACGATGCCGAGGGTGTGGGTGCGCCGCAGGGTGAGGCTGCGCGCGACGGCGTTGGGACGGTAGCCGAGCTCTTCGACTTTCGCGAGGACGCGCGCGCGCGTCGCCAGGCTGATGTCGTCGTGATTGTTGAGGACCTTCGAGACCGTGGTAATCGACACGCCCAGCTCGCCGGCAATCCGCTTCATCGTCGTGATCGGGGTCATGCTGGCCTTTAGCGGTAAAGTGACTTGACTTTAGCGGTAAAGCATAGTATCACACGAATCCGCTTGCCGCTCGTCCGTGCGTCACTTGCGCGTTGCCAGGAGTTCGCCATGCGTACCATACGCGCTCGATTCGCTCTTCGGACCGCCCTGCTCACGCTGACTCTCATCGTGCCGCGTGTGACGGCCGCCCAGAACACCGGCACCCTCGCTGGAACGGTCGTCGATAACCAGAACCAGGTGATTCCGGGTGCGACGGTCCTGCTGATCAACGAGCGCACGGCCGACTCGCGTTCGACGACGAGTGGCCCGCGCGGCCAGTTCGCCTTTCAGGCGGTGCCCCCCGGATCCTACACCGTAAAAATCGAATTGACCGGGTTCCGCACGCTCGAACGCCGCAACAATGTGCTCAACGCCAACGGCCGGCTGGATCTGGGGGCGCTCCGGCTCGACGTCGGTACGCTGAGCGAGGTCGTTTCCGTGGTCGCAGAAGGCACGACTGTCGAGACGAAGAACAGCGACTACTCGGGTTTGCTGACCGCCACCCAGATTGCGCAGATTCAGACGAAAGGGCGCGACGTCATCTCACTGCTGCGGTTGTTGCCTGGCGTCCATTACGACAACGACATCGAGGCGATGGGCGACAGCTTCGGGTCACAGCTGCCGAACATCGGCGGGCAACGCCGGTATTGGAACCAGGTGACGGTAGACGGCCTGAACGGCAACGAGATGTCGCAGACGCATCGGTTCTCGTCGGCGATCAACCTCGACGCGATTGCGGAAGTGAAGGTGCTGCTCAACACCTACAAGGCGGAGTTCGGCAGGAGTGGCGGCGCGAACGTGCAGATCGTGAGCAAGAGCGGGAGCACCGATTACCGCGGGACCGCGTATTGGTACGGGCGTCGCGAGCAGTGGAACGCGACCCCGTGGGAGAACAACCGTGCCGGCGCGGACAAGCCGAAGTACCACTTCGACACGCCGGGATTCAATCTGGGTGGACCCGTGAAGGTGCCTGGGTTGTACACGCAGAACGGAGACAAGAAGCTGTTCTTCTTCTACTCCTTCGAAGCGCCGCAGGTACAGCGTCCGGGGCCGCTTCGCCTCTATCGTCTGCCAACCGAGCTCGAGCGGCGTGGCGACTTCTCGCAAACCTTCGATGCGAACGGGCGCGCGATGTTCATCAGGGATCCAACGCTGAGCGGCACGTGCAACGTCACGACCGGTGGTCCGGCGTGCTTCCCCGGGAACGTCATTCCGCAAAACCGGATCGACCCCAACGTGCAACGACTCTTGAATATGATGCCGCTGCCCAACCGCCTGGGCGAAAGTGCCGCGTACAACTTCATGCGGCAGGAAACGTCCGACAATCCACGCTGGAACAACCTGCTCCGCCTCGATGCGCGGCCGTCCGCCAACAATGCCTACTGGGGAACGCTGCGGACGTTCAACTCGAACCAGTACGGATCCGAGATCACGGCAGCCCCGGCTCGCTGGGGCTTCTTCAATGCGGCGTACATCTATTCCGACAGCTCGATCAACGGCGGATGGAACCGGATTTTCAGTCCGTCGCTCGTCAACGAGTTCCAGATGGGGATCCGGCGCGGGACCGAAGGGTTTCAAACGAAGGACGACAGCGACTGGTCGCGCCTCCGCCGAAGCGATGTGGGATGGAACCTCGGCCAGTTCAATCCTGAGCTGAACACGCTCGACGTCATCCCGCGCGTGACCTTCGGCCTCACGTCGACGGGAGTAGATGCGTCTGACTTCACCTACGACAACCGGCTCGGGTCCACTGCCAACGACTATCTCTTCGGTCTGCGCGATAACGTGACGTGGACGCGCGGGACGCACTCGTTCAAGGCGGGCGGGTATTTCGAGTACATGCAGAACAACGAGGCACGCGGCGGCACGTGGATGGGCGAGTACCAGTTCAACAACAACGCCAGCAACCCCCTCAACACGAACTTTGCGTACTCCAATGCCCTCCTCGGCGTGTTCTCTCAGTACACCGAAACCGATCGGTACGGCGACACGCACAATCGCGGGTGGATGTCGGAGTTCTACGCGCAGGACACGTGGCAGACGACGTCGCGAATCACGCTGGATTACGGAGCTCGCTTCCTGTATTACTCGTCGTTCTGGCGTCCCGGCGGTCTGGTCTCGAACTTCGATCCGATTCGGTACGATCCGGCCAAGGCGCCGCGCTTGTATCAGCCCGCGCTCGTGAACGGCCAACGAGTCGCGTTCGATCCGGTGACGGGCCAGTCCCTCAACGCGAGCTACATCGGCACGTTCGTGCCGGGTACGGGCGTCGATGCCAACGGCATGGTGCTGGCGACCGATCCGGGCGTGCCCAAAGGATTTCGCAAGACCCTCGCACCGCAGATCGAGCCGCGCGTCGGTCTGACATGGGATCTCACGGGCGCAGGCACGACCGTGCTGCATTCGAGCGCCGGAGTGTTCCACAACGCGCGCCTCGACGGCGGATCGCTCGGCAACCTCCGGAATCCCCCGTTCATCCACACGCCGATCATCTTCTTCGGCACGACGAGCACGCTGCTCGCGCCTGGCGCGAGGCTTGCCGATCGTCCGGCGAGCATCAGCAACCTGGAAATGGATTACAAGACGCCGGGCTCGTACAACTGGTCGGTCGGCCTCCGGCGCGACATAGGGTGGGGCACCGTCGTGGATGCGACCTACGCCGGCAGCGTTGGACGCCACCTCGAAGGCATCTACGACCTGAACGCGGTACCGGAAGCCGCGCGATTCGTCGACGTGCATCCCGAGAACGATGACCCGTCGCAAGCGGGATTGCAGGCGCTGCCACCGGAGTTCCTACGTCCGTACCGCGGTTACCAGAACATCCGCATTCGCGGAAACTTCGGAACGTCGGACTACCACTCCTTCCAGGTTCAGGCGAACCGGCGATACATTCGCGGCGTCCAGTTCGGCGCCGCCTACACGTGGCAGCGCGCACGCGGCATCCAGGACGAAGACGGCAGCAATCAGACGATCACGATCGATCGCTCGCGCGAGTACTACTATTCGATACTGGCGCAGAGCCAGACGCACAACGTCGTCGTCAACTACAGCTGGGACTTGCCCGATGCCGGAATGAACAATCCGATTCTGCGGGGAATCGTCAACGGCTGGCAGCTCTCCGGCGAGAACGCGTTCGTATCGGGCGATTGGGCGCCGGTCAATTTCACGACCGTTGACAACTTCGACTTCACCGGCGGCGACGGTGGACGCGGCGAAGACATCCAGGGCGGGCTGAGAAACGTGCGGCCGGACATCACCGGCGATCCGATGGATGGCGGCGGCGATCCGCTCACCGGCTGGTTCGACATCGCAGCGTTCAGTCGTCCAACGGGACGGGGGGACGTCGGGAATTCTCCACGGAACGTCGTCCAGCGGCCGGGCATCAACAACTGGAACCTGGCGCTGTTCAAGAACTTTCGGCTGAACGGCGCGCGCGCGTTCCAGTTCCGCGCGGAAGTGTACAACGTGCTCAATCACACGCAGTTCAGCGACATCGATCGCACCGCGCGCTTCGACGCCGCCGGGAATCAGATCAATCCGAACTTCGGCACGGTCATCGGCATTACGGGGCCGACTCGTCCGCCGCGCGTGATTCAGTTGTCGGCGAGATTCAATTTCTGAATCGAGACAGAAGCTAGAATCTAGAAACTCGATCGATCAGGATCAGCATTCAAGCTAACTTCTAACTTCTCACACGTAAACAGCTTTTGAAGGGGCGCCGTCCTCCTCACTCCTCCGGCGCCCCACTTTTTGCCTATGCAGACCATTTTCAGATATGTGCTCGTCCTCGTCGCCGCGTCCGCGGCGCTCGCGCACTCGGCAATCCATAACGGCGTCCCCGCCGCGCGTTCTGTACGCGGTGGGGTGGAGCAGCCCCCGCAGACTCTCGCACCCAATCCCGCGAGGGAGAAACGTCTCAGCTGGTTCCGCGAGGCGAAGTTCGGAATGTTCATTCACTGGGGGCTGTACGCGATCCCCGCAGGCGAGTGGCAGGGACGACGAATCCCGGGAATTGGTGAGTGGATCATGAACCGCGCGAAAATCCCGGTCCGCGAGTACGAGAAGCTCGCCGCGCAGTTCAACCCGGTGAAGTTCGACCCGGACGCCTGGGTCCAGCTCGCGCAGGACGCAGGCATGAAGTACATGGTGATCACCTCGAAGCACCATGACGGCTTCGCGCTCTTCGGATCCAAAGTCAGTTCGTACAACGCCGTCGACGCGACGCCGTTCAAGCGCGACATCCTCAAGGAACTGTCCGATGCGTGCGCGAAGCGCGGGATGCGGCTGGGCTTCTACTATTCACAGTCACAGGACTGGCACGAGCCGAACGGCGCCGGCAACGACTGGGACTTCGGTCCCGACATCGTGGACGGCAAAGAGCCGAAGAACTACGACCAGTATCTGCGCGAAAAGGCCGAGCCGCAGGTTCGCGAGCTCCTGACCGGCTATGGCAAGGTTGCGCTGATTTGGTTCGATACCCCGCGGATGATGAACGTCGGAGACCGCGCCAAACGCTTCACCGACATCGTCCGATCGCTTCAGCCCGACACGCTCATCGACGGCCGGCTCGGCGCCGCGGGTGACTACGTCTCGACCGGCGACAACGTGATCCCCTCGGCAACGCAGACCGAAGCCTGGGAGGTCCCGGCGACGATCAATCACACCTGGGGCTATCGCAAGGACGACACCGACTGGAAGTCTCCTGGCGAGATCGTCTTCAAGCTCGTGGACATCGTCAGCAAGGGAGGGAATTACCTGCTCAACGTCGGGCCGATGGCCGACGGCGTCATCCCGCAAGCCAGTCAGGACAATCTCCGGAGCGTAGGTCGATGGCTGAAGGTCAACGGTGACGCGGTGTATGGCGCGGGACCATCGCCTTTCGGTGAGGAGTTCGGCGAACCGAGCAGCAAGGGCGCAAAGGACGTTCGAGGCAATCCGCTGTTCCTTCGGAACAACGAGTGGCGCATCACGACGAAGCCCGGCAAGCTGTTCGTGACGTTCTTCGACGAGCCGCGCGCGCCGTTTCCGCTTCCGGGCATGAAGAATGCCGTGAAGCGCGCGTATCGGCTCGCGGACGCAGTCCCGGTCGAGTTGAAACAGGACGGCGGCCGCGTGTACCTGAACATCGAGCGGCCGATCTGGGACCCGATGGCAACGGTCGTCGTCGTAGAGCTCGAGGGCGATCGCGTCGCGCGCTGACAGAACAATTACTCTTCTTATTTCTCGACGTCCTGTCCGAGCGCAATGCGGGCGAGCTTGCTGCGCGAGGGTTCACGAACCCGATTGACACCATCGAAGAGTGTTCTGGCAAACCAGCAGTGGTCTTCCGCGCTCGAGTGCTCGTAGCTCTCGGTAACCCGGCGATATCGCGCCTGGTTCTCGGGTGAGAGACCTTCGAAGAGCTGGTTGAAGGCAGCAGTTGCGTCAGCTTGTGAAACGGGAAAGGCCTGCAAGTGCGTCGGGTCGAGTGCCGCGAGCAGCGGCTTCTCCTGAGACGTGCACCACGTCTCGAGCAGAGCGGGGTTGCGCCGTCCGAGCTCGTTGAGAATCTTGTCCAGAGCCACCTGTTCGATCGTTCCGTCCGCGATCGCCCGGCACGCCGCAGGAGGCGCATGGGCCAGGAGTTGCGCGACGATATCAGCCCGCGTCAGAGCCGCGTCATCGGGGATGTACCGCAAACCGCTTTGAATGCGTGCCTGCATCCAGCCAGTTAGCGCCTTATCTCGATTCCGGGCACGTTCGCGAGCTTCGGTTGGCAGCTGATTCAGGAGACGGTTGCCGCAAATCATGATTTCACGTTCCAGGGGATTCGACCGGCGCATCCCCACCGCCACGGCGACCACGAACAGGCAGAACGTGATCCACACCGCAGCGATAACCGCATCGCCGAAACCGGGAGCCAGAGGTCGCCAGGATCCCGTGATTCGCGTCGTCAACGGTTGAAATGCCGATCGGAACACCGGTACGAGAGGAGACAACAGCGGCCGATTGAGGAACCGTGGCTTGACGAGCGCCCGGAACTCGGGCCGACCGTCGTTGAAGTACGCGATTCCCGAAATCCGGCTTCGGTACGGCGTCCGCATGCGGCGGCTCACGACGACGGTGCTCAACCCACGGTCTTGCAGCTTCCGATTCAGCCAAGAAAGAGAGTCCCGATCTTTCGAAATGAGGAAAACAACTCGATCGAGCGGAACCACGCTCAGGCTTTGCTCGATCTCCCAGGCAAGGCCCTCGGTCGGTTTCGAAGGGACGTAAATGACGACCAGACTGGCACCCGCGAACCAGGAGAGGATCTGCTCCTGCCATTCCGCATCGCCCGCATACACTCGGCGAGCGCCCAGTCGCGGCAGTCGTTCGCCAGGTCGTCCGATCGCGACGACCGGACCGATCTCGCGAAGGGCTTCGACGAGCTGTTCTTCTTCGGTGTGGAAGGACACGACGCGACCGATCGCGAGCGGCCGTCGGGCAAGCCGCTTATCGACGTGGAACGAACGTAGATAGATGACCGGCGCGCGCGGATCGGCCGCTTGCCTGGCGACGTTGACGTGGACGCGGATCCGTTTGCTGGCAGCGAGGCAGAGCCCGCCGAGGGCGCCCCACATCACGGGACCGAACAGATTCGCGAAGGCCTGTCCGAGCTGGCGTGGAAAGCTCTCCAACTGCAGCGTCACGGGACCGTAAAAGAGAATTCCCCCAACGAACGGCAGCAGTCGCCACAAGCCCATCGCGAAAGTGCCGACGGCGAGGAAGATGAAGACGGCCGCGATGCACTGCAGCACCCACATCGCGGCCACCAGGAAAGGCGAGCGACCTCTCATACTCGGTCAATGTGGTTGCCCGATGCCCTCTCCAGCGCTGAGACGCGCGTACTCCGCCTTGGCTTCGCGCAGAATCGGGATATCGGGGTCAGCGTCCTTCCACAATCTAAGGAAAGCTTCGTACGCTTTCCGCGCTTTGACCTGATCGCCGCTCAGCACGTACGCGCGTGCTTGTTGCACGTACGCGAGCGGATACAGCGGGGAGATCGGCTCGACGCCACGGCGATCGAGAATTCGTTGAAAGGCATCTGCCGCCTTCGCGCCCTCACCCGCATGCAAGTAGATCAGACCGCGGACGTAGGCTGGACGGAACGACTGGCGTGCCGACAGTTCTCGCGCGCTGGGATCTGGCAGCCGGTTAATCACGGAACGATCGCCACCCTCGATGGCGCGCAGGACGCGCACGAGTGATTCTAATAGGCCTGGTGGTCCTCGGTTGGCGGATTGCCGACTGCTGAAGAGCGCATCGGCTTGGCGGTTGTCGCGCGCCAGCACGGCGGCGGTACTCAGGAGCGGAATCACAGACGGCGGCGGTGACTCGGCAGCAATCGACTTAACGATACTGCGGGCGCGCTCGAGGTTTCCTTGCGCAGCGTCGTATACCGCCCCGCGAGCGCGAATCGGCAGAAGGCTTTCCCTCAAGCGATCGGCCGCGAGCTGCTCGGCACGTCGTCGCAACTCGCGCGAGCGCCGCATCTGTCCGTCGAATGCGGCTGCATCTGACTCGAATTCCTTGAAGAGCGATTCTTCAGGCTGTCCACTGGCCCACTCTCGCACCCGCGCGATCGTGCGGTCGTCTCGATCGTAGAATGCCGCACGAAATAGCACGATGTAGACGAACGGAGATTCGAGGTGCCGTGCAATCGCCTGTTCGAGCGTCTGTCTGGCTTCGGTAGCCTTCCCAAGGCACAAATCGGCTTGCGCAACAAAGCCGTAGGATTGGGCGTGTGTGCCCCGGTCGAGTCGGAACGCCGCTGCTGCATTCTCGACCGCCTTGTCGCACATGAGCCTTCCGACGTAGGCGTCGGACAGACCGGCGTACGGCCTCGCATCTCGCGGGTAGGTGCGCTTCCAGAGCTCGTAGACGTTGGCAAAGCAGTCCGGATCGCCAGTTACACCGCAGTGCTGGCCCTCGATATAAAGACGCTCGCGCTCACTTACGCGGTCGCGACGTGCGTAGGCTGCTTCGGCGTTCCGGCTCCCCTCCGCTGCCTGCCCCAGATTCCAGTAAATGGCCGAGAGGCGCCCATAGGCCAGTGCAAAATCCGGATCGAGCTCGATCGCTCGCTTGTAAAAAGGCACGACACCCAACTCGGTGGCCCGTGCGCGGATGTCCTCCCCGGCGCTGAACGCCTTCAGCGCCTCGAGTGAACTCGTCGTCGCCTGTTCGAGCGGTACATCGAATCGCTGAATCAGCGGAAGTGATTCGCCGAGATTTCGACGCATTCTCGATGCGGCGTCACCAAGCGTCAGCAGCACTTGATCCCGGCTCGTGGCCTCGGCCTGTTCGCTGGTAATCTTCTTGCCGGACGGGCAGTTCACCGTGTCGAGTCCGATTGCGTAGTGACTGCCAACGGGGGCGATACTGCCCTCAATCAACGCCTTGGCGCCGAGCCGCTGGCATGCCTCGCGCGCGATGTCACCCACGACGCGCTCGTCAGCCGGCTTCGTCATCAGCCGCAGGGTGTCACGTACCTCCTCCCTCGACACAACGCTCAGAAACGGCGACTGTTCGAGGCTGATCGACAATGCCTGCTTCAGCGCGCCGTCGAACACGTTGTCGCCGGTCGTGTTGACGAAATCGGCAACAAGAAGCGTATCGCGATCGGTCAGCGCAAGCGTACGCCTCCCATTGAAAAGCATGAGGCTTACGGCACCCGCGAGCACGAGCGCCGCGGCACCAGCAATCAGCAGGCGCGTTCGCCACCGCGGAGGGCGGCCGACGACCGGTGGTGATTCGTCGCGCGCGATCAGCGACGGATCTGTACCGAGTTGCAGCGTTTCCAGCGCGACACGCACCTCCCCCGCGTCTTGATACCGTTGCGCCGGATCGCGGGCGAGACACCTGCCGATCACCGCACGTAGCGGCATCGGCAGCTTCGCCGAGAGCGGCGAAGGCGTGCCGTCCAGGATCGCGGCCGTCAGCTCGAAGGGACTCGAGCCCTCGAACGGCAATCTGCCAGACGCGATCTCGTACAGCAGCACGCCGAGCGCCCAGACATCACTCCGTTTGTCCGCCGCGCTGCCGCGCAGCAGCTCCGGCGCGAGATACGCGAGCGTGCCGGCCAGCGGACCCGCGCTGGCCTCCGCGGCGCGCGACCGGGTCAACGTCTCCATCTCGGCGGCCGGAATCCGGGCCGCTAGCCCGAAATCGAGCACCTTGGCCTGGCTCTCGGCCGAAATCATCACGTTCGCGCTCTTCAGATCGCGGTGGATGATCCCGTGGCGATGCGCGTGTTCAACAGCCTCAGCGACCTGAATGCCGTAGCGAACCAGCAGCTCCGACGGCAGCCCGTCGCTTGGAATGACGTCGCGCAACGGTCGGCCATCGAGGTATTCCATCGCGATGAATGGAATGCCGTCGTGGTCGCCGACCTCGTAGATCGTGCAGATCCGGGGATGATTCAACGCCGACGCGGCGCGCGCTTCGCGCAGGATTGATTCGCGAGCGTCTGGTGCGCTCCACGCGAGTGTTTTGATCGCGACCGGACGCTGGAGCGTGGTGTCGAGGGCGCGATATACAACCCCGATTCCGCCCGCTGCTATGCGGCCTTCGATCTCGTACGAACCGAGCCGAGTCCCGAGGTCGAATGCCGCGGCGGCGCCCTTCGCGTTCACGGCGTCCGATCCAAGCGGCTGCGCCTGGCGCACCGCAGGGCCGCGTCGCGCGTCGTCGTCTGCTACAGCCTGCAGCGCCGCTGGCAGCACATCGCCCGCGATCCGCTCGAGCAGGTTCGGCGTTCGATCGTGTGCGGCCAGCAACGATCGGAGCTCCGAGCGAACCGCAGGATCGTCGGTGCAGACCTCGATGAAATGAGCGCGCGCCTCTGGCGGCAATTCGACCGCCTGCTCGAACAGCTCACTGAGGCGATCCTGACCCCGGTTGTCCATAGGTTCCCCATCACGAGTGCCGCTACCGGGACGATCTACGAGACTGGTCTCCCCTGTTCTCCCTTTCTCCTGTCGATCGCGCTGTGGCTTGGTGCCGATTTACTGCCCGTTCCATGTTTTTGCATGATCTAGTCTGAACAGTCAGCGCATGTCCTCAACTTCGTACAGTGATGAGAGCCTCCGCCCATAGATGTATGCGTAGGACCGTAAGTCTGGGCTAAGTGCGAATCTCCGAGTGACGTAAACGCCAGCCGGATCTGAAGGACCGGCCGCTTTTAGGAATTCACGCCTCCCGCTAGCAATATCAATCTTCCAGACCTTCAACAGCACCGGAGATTCCATTGTGTAGACGAAGAGGTATTTCGCGTCATTCGAAAAGCGGATGGGAAAATCCGTGCCCTCAACGCCACGAACCGGCAGTGGCTGACCACCGTCAACAGGCAAAAGCTTTACGGACCGGTCAGGGTAGCGCGTAACCAAGAACTTCCCATCTGGCGTGAGGGGCCCCCCGATTGCGCGCGGCGGCGTCAACGGCTTCACATGGCCCTCCAGGTCAGCCAGATAGGTGCGCCACACGCCGTTTTCCTTTCCGGTGAACGCGATTCGCGTGCTGTCCGGAAACCACTCACCCTGCCCGAGTTCAACAGGCGGACCAGTCAGCTGGCGCGGCTCTCCCGGACCCAGCGGATGCAGCCAAAGTTGCGGGCGCTCGGAGAGTTGGGGGTGCTCGGTAGGACGCACGGCCAACACCCACTTGCCGTCGGGCGAGATTTGCCCGCCCGTGCCCTTCGCCAGGCGAACTGCAGGCTCGCCGGTCAACTTGCGCAAGAAGACAGCATATTCTCCGCCCGTGGCGACACTAGTTTCGGAGAACGCGATCGATTTGCCGTCAGGCGAGAAGACTGGGCCATCGGGCCATTCAAGCCAGGAAAAATCGCGCTCGTTCGGGTGGTCGGGAGTTGAGACCATGAGCCCGTGGCGCGCCCTGGCATCAAGAATCAATGCACGCCCCCTGGGAAGGACGGATTGGATCCAGATGGTTCCCGGCACCGAAGCCAGCATTCGCTGCTTGCCATTCACAGAGACAGCATAAAGGGCAGATTGATTAGGAGTATCGCCGGCAGTGAACCAGATCTCCTTGCCCGAGGGCTCCCACGCCACCGAGACCCAACCCAGCCACTTCCGCGTAAGGACCTGTGCATGACCGAACAGGTCTAGAACTTCAACGAAGCCCGCGCTGTCGCCAATCTCTGGGTGTTCCACCAACGCGATGCGCTCGCCGTCCGGGCTGAACCGGACAGAATCAAAATACCCTGACGTTTCACGAACGACCTTGCCGACGGGGTATTCAAGGCGAAATCCGCCGCCCATACGGTGCGAGACTGCAAGGTCATCTTTTGCCGGAGACCAATCGGCGCTCAAAATGTCTTCCAGAATCTGGCGAGGCGCGCCGGCACCGAGCGGCGCGATGGCGAGCGTCGCAGCAGTACCATTGGGATCTCCCAATCCCTGGAGAAAGGCGATTTCGCCTTTACGTGAAACGCCGAGCACACGCGATGCCGAAATGCCGAGCGGCCTTACCCCGGTCGGGCTGTCAACGCGCAACGAATAGAGTTCGCTGGGATTGCCTTCCCAGCTCGCCGCGAATACGACCGTATCTCCGCCAGGAGCGTACGCTGCCGATTCAATGAAGCCCTGCTGGAACGTGAGTTGATGAAAAACGGGCGGCGCCTGGCTTGGGCGAATCGAACCGGCCCAGTACGCGGCCGCGACCAGCACGACGAGCGCAATCGCCAACAAGCCCAGCCAGCGCGATTTTGTCTCAGAAGCCGCGCCTGCAAGCAGCTCCGCAACAATCCCAGCTATCGGCAGCCGCCGGCGCCGCCACGGCTCGTGACCCGCGATCGTTTGTGACTCGTCGCGCACAGGCAACGATGGATCGGTCCAGAGCTGCAGGGTTTCGAGGGCGACCCGCACTTCGCCCGCGTGTTGATATCGTTGCGCCGGATCGCGGGTGAGACATTTGCCGATCACCGCACGCAGCGGCATCGAGATCCTTGGCGGCAGCGGCGGCAGCGATTCCCCCAAAATCGCGGCGGTCAGTTCGAAGGGTGTCGCACCCTGGAACGGCAACCGCCCGGCCGCCATCTCGTAGAACAGCACGCCGAGTGCCCACACGTCGCTGCGTTTGTCCGCAACGCCACCGCGTAGG
>JBKPCD010000293.1:0-7199 GCA_046727175.1 Acidobacteriota bacterium
GGCTCGAGCGGCTCGAGAGTGAACTACGATCGACCCAGTGGGATCCGGATCGCGTCCGCGATGCTCTGAGCGAACAGCTCCGGCAGATTCGGGTGCCGGATCATCGGCTGAACGCGCAGCGCGTGGTTGACATCGCCTCAGCGCGCCTCGCATCGATCAGCCGTGTGACGGTCGATGCCGGCGCCCACATGTTTCCCGCGACGATGCTGTGGCCGGCCTGCGAGCCGAATCAGATGCTGATCTCGAACGGCCTCTCGACGATGGGATTTGCTCTGCCGGCGGCGATTGGGGCAGCGCTTTTGGATTCGGAGCGGCTAGTGGTCGCCTTGACGGGTGATGGCGGATTGCTGATGTGCGTCGGCGAATTGCTCACGGCGGTTCGCGAGCAGCTCCGAATCATGACAATTGTGCTGAGCGACGGGTCCCTGAGCCTCATTGACATCAAGCAGCAAGCGCGGGCGCTCGAGCGAGTCGGAGTCGAGCTGGGCGCAATCTCATGGCCCACGCTCGCAGGCAGCTTCGGCGTGAGGGCGTTCTGCGCCGAGACGGAGGATCAGCTGAAGTCATGCATCGAGAGCGCGCTCGAGTGTTCCGGGCCAACACTCGTTGAAGCGAGAATTGATCCCGGCAACTACGGAGCAACATTGCGCGCTGTTCGCGGATGACTGGCGGGGACCGGCCCTCGGGTCCCGGCCCCGGGCTCCCGACGAGCGGCGAATTGATTGATCAGGAGGTCGCGTCATGATCGTTTCCACCACCGCAGGATTCGAGGCGCTCATCATCGACGGTCAACGCGTCGCCGCGTCCGACGGCGGCACGTTCGAGGTCTACGACCCATCAACCGGAGATGTGCTGGCGACGGTCGCGAAGGCAACGAAGGCTGACGTGCGCCGCGCGGTTCAGTCCGCCCGGGCGGCGCTGGAATCGAAGGCCTGGGCCGGGATCACACCGGCCGAACGCGGACGTCTCCTGTTTCGGATGGCGCAGGCGATTCGCGATCGCGCCGAGGAGCTCAGCACGCTCGAAAGCTGCGACAACGGAAAGCCGCTGCGTCAGGCGCGGGCCGACGTGCAGGTTGCCGCGCGATACTTCGAGTTCTTCGCGGGGATCGCCGACAAGATCATGGGCAACACGATCCCGCTCGGGCCGGGCTTTCTCGATTACACGATTCGCGAGCCAATCGGCGTATCGGCGCAGATCATTCCGTGGAACTACCCGATTCAGATTGGCGCACGCGGTGTGGCTCCAGCGCTTGCGGCGGGCTGTACGGTGGTTCTGAAACCCGCGGAGGATGCGCCCATGACGGCGCTCCGGCTCGGCGAGATCGCGCTCACGTGCGGCCTGCCGCCCGGCGTCCTGAATGTCGTTCCTGGCATGGGCCCCGAAGCGGGCGCGGCGCTCGCCAGCGACCCGGACATCAATCAACTCACGTTCACCGGCTCAGTCGAGGTCGGCACGCTCGTCGCGAAGATGGCCGCGGTCAACATCGTTCCCGTCGTGATGGAGCTCGGCGGAAAATCTCCGAACATCGTATTCGCGGACGCCGATCTCGAATTGGCCGTGCAGGGCGTCGCAAACGCGATTTTCCAGAACGCCGGGCAGACGTGTTCGGCGGGATCCCGGTTGCTCGTCGAACGACAGGTTCACGATGCATTGCTGGCCCGACTCGTCTCGAAGGCGAAATCCATGCGCGTCGGGCCGGGGGTAAGCGATCCCGACATGGGACCAATCATTTCGAAGCGGCAGCTCGAGACGATCGAAGGGTACGTGAAGATTGGCGCCGTCGAAGGAGCGCGTATTGCCGTCGGCGGATCGCGCCCGGAGGATCCGTCATTGAGTCGCGGGTTCTACTACTCGCCGACACTGCTCGATGATGTCGCACCGCAGATGCGCGTCGCACAGGAGGAGATTTTCGGGCCGGTGCTCGCCATCATCAGTTTCGATGAGCTCGACGAGGCCGCGGATCTGGCGAACCGCAGTCAGTACGGCCTGGTTGCCGGAATCTGGACGCGCGACATCAACAAGGCGCTGAGCCTTGCTGCGCGAATCAAGGCCGGCCAGGTTTACATCAACACGTACGGCGCCGGCGGCGGCGTCGAATTGCCGTTCGGCGGGTACAAGAAGAGCGGTTACGGGCGGGAGAAGGGACTCGAAGCGCTGGCGAGCTACACGCAACTCAAGAACGTCTGCGTCAAATTCGCCTGAGGATCATGGGCGCCTCAGGCTTCTCTGTCGTCGCGTCGCAGCTGGTTGCCGCTGGCCGACGGTTCGATCACCGCGGCTGGGTGCTCGGCACCAGCGGAAATTTCAGCGGCGTTGTCAGCCGTCACCCGCTTCGCCTGGCAATCACCCCGAGCGGCGCGTCGAAGGGTGATCTGAGCGTCGATGACATCCTCGAGATTGACGAAAAAGGCCGCCTGTTGAACGAACGTCGGGGCAAGCCGTCAGCCGAGGCGCTCCTGCATCTCGAGATTGTCCGCAACCGAGGCGCCGCCGCCGTGTTTCACACGCACTCGGTGTGGGCCACGATTCTGTCCGACCGTCATGTGGCCGAACATGGGCTGCTCATCGAAGGCTTCGAAATGCTCAAGGGGTTGGAAGGGGTCAAGACCCACGAGCATCGGGAGTGGATTCCGATCATCGAGAACGATCAGGACATGAGCCGTCTGGCAGGGACCGTGCGCGAGCTGCTGACCACCGAGCGCCCGTGCCACGCGTTTCTTCTTTGCCGTCACGGGATGTACACTTGGGGCGATACTGTTGCGCAGGCGCTGCGGCACGTGGAAATCGTCGAGTTCCTGCTCGAAACGGTGGGAAGAAAATAAGAAGTACGAAGTTCGAAGTACGAAGTAGAACGGAGTAAGAAGAAAACACGGCGAGTTCAAAGTGTCTTTACTTCTTCCTTCGTACTTCGAACGTTCTTGGAGGACCGCCATGGCGATCGTGAAGATTCCAGCGACGAACACCACGCTGCGTGAGTCGGACGAGGTCACCGGGTTCCTCGCGGCGCGCGGGATCGACTACGAGCGGTGGACGCCGGATCGTCCCGTCGATTCCGACGCCGCGCCCGAAGCGATTCTGTCCGCGTACGCGCGCGAGATCGACGGATTGAAAACGCGCGGCGGATACGTCACGGCCGATGTCATCGACGTGAAGCCGGAGACGCCAAATCTCGATACGATGCTCGCAAAGTTCAATCGCGAGCACTGGCACGACGAAGACGAAGTCCGCTTCATCATCGAAGGCCGCGGGCTGTTTCACATCCACACCGGGGGCGATGAGGTCTTCGCGATCGAGGTCGAGGCCGGCGATCTGATCAGGGTCCCGCGCGGCACGCATCACTGGTTCGATCTCTGCGCCGAGCGCCGCATCCGGGCGATCCGGCTGTTCCAGGACGTCTCCGGCTGGACGCCGCACTACACGGACAGCGGCGTCGATCGAGGTTTCCAGCCCGTCTGTTTCGGTCCTTTGTATCTGGCTACGCCAGCCCGACCAAATCTGACTTAAGATCGCAACTTCTGCTACAGGGACGGCTCCCTTCAGGTGCCGGTCCCTGACGCTCCTTAAGGGGTGTCCCCTTGAGGCACTTTGTCCCGTTGAGGGGACCATTAGCGCACAGTCCCGCTAAGAGGGACTGTCCCCCTGCCATGGGCGACCTTCGGGCGATCATTCTGGACATCGAAGGGACGACGACCCCGATTTCATTCGTCAACGAGACGCTGTTTCCATATGCACGACGGAAGCTGCGGACCTACCTCGAAGCGTACAGGAGCACGCCGGAAGGCCTTGCGTTGCTGGCCCGGTTGCGTCAGCAGCGGGACGCGGACGCGTGCGATCACGCGGACGTCCCGCCCTGGGTCGATGCGACGCTCGAGGCCCGCTACGATTCGGTCGCGAGCTATGTCGGATGGCTCATGGATCGCGATCGAAAATCGCCGCCGCTGAAGGATCTGCAGGGCCGAATCTGGGAGGAGGGCTACCGGACCGGTGAGCTCGTGGGAGAAGTGTTTGCGGACGTGGGTCCTGCGCTGGCACGCTGGCACCAGCAGCGTCTGCTCGTCGGCGTCTTTTCCTCAGGAAGCGTCCTTGCGCAGCGGCTCCTGTTTCGACACTCGACGGCCGGCGATCTCTCGGGATTCCTGCGCTGGCACTTCGATACGACAACGGGCGCCAAAACGGAGGCCGACAGCTATTGCCGGATCTCGAGGACGGTCGGCATTCAACCGGCCGACATCCTGTTCGTCTCCGACATCGTCCGCGAGCTCGATGCCGCCCGTCAGGCAGGATGGATGACCGCGTTGTCAATCAGACCCGGGAACGCGCCGACACCCGAAGATCACTCCACCGCGACGATACGCACCTTCGACGACGTGACAGGCCGTAGATGGTAAATGGAAGACGGAAGACGGAAGACGGAAGACGGAAGACGGAAGATGGCAATCTTCATCGCGTTCCTTATCCTCGGCTTCCTATTTTTTTATTTCCATTTTCCATCCTCCATTTCCCATCTCTGTCGGCGACTCTCGCGAAGTCGATGTAGCCGCGCTCCGGATCCGTGTGTATCAGCCTGACGAGTACGCGGTCTCCCACATCCAGCCCCTCGTAGCCACGCTCGAGACGCCCTTCGATCGGCGGGCGCGGCAATCGTACCCACGTCCCTTTCGGCGAGGCGCCGGTGACGATCGCGTCGAATTCCTCGCCAATCCGGCCCGAGAGCCACAACGCGGCAGCCGCCTTCCTGACGTGGCGCTCGACCTTGTTTGCGGCGTCTTCCTGACGCGTGCAATGTTCGGCAAGTCCGGTCAATTCGCCCACCGAGTAAGGCGGCCCGCTTCGATTGAGCGCGGCCTTGATCAAGCGCTGCGTGATCAAATCAGGAAACCGTCGGTTCGGTGCCGTCGAATGGGTGTAGTTCGACGCGGCCAGCGCGAAATGCGTAGATGCCGGCCCCGTCGCGTCCTCGGCCACGTACTCACCACGGCCGAGCAGCTTGATGACGCTGAGGGACAGGTCTGCAAAGTCCTCGGATCCGCGCTGATCCTTCAGAAATGCCTGAAGCGACCGGGCGTCCGGTGCGTCGGGGAGGTGCGCCCCATGCGCCGCAGCGAGGTCGACGATCCGCGACCAGCGCTCGGGGGAGCGAACCACACGACGAATCGACGGGGAGCCTCGAGACGACAGGAACTGCGCGGTTGTGCCGTTCGCGGCAATCATGAAGCTTTCGATGATGTCCCGCGCGCGATTGGGCTCCACGGTGCGCAACTCGCGGACTTCGCCGTCGGCCACGACTGGCTTGATCTCAGAGCGTTCGAATTCGAGTGCGCCTTCCGCGTGCCGCCTCGCGCGCAGATCGCTCGCCAATCGATCCTGCAACCGAAGTTGGGCTTCGAGCTCACTCGACGCCGCGATGGCGGCGGGCGCCACGGCATGACCGTCGAGCCATGCCGCGACGGACTCGTATGTCAGCTTCGCGTGGTTCCGGACGACCGCCCCGTACACGTCGGACGCGGACACCACGCCCTCGGCGTCGATCCGCATGTCGATGACGATCGCAGCGCGGTCGACGTCAGCGTTCAGCGACGTGCGATCCGTCGACAGTTCCTCGGGCAGCATCGGGAAGACGAGCACGGGCGTGTAGACCGATGTCGTGTTCGTGCGCGCGTGATCGTCGAGCGCCGAGCCTCTCTTCACGAGCGAGTCGACGTCAGCGATCGCAATCAGCAGACGAGGATCGCGACGCTCTTCTTCGACGCACACCTCGAGCTGGTCGAGATCGCGCGATTCGTCGTTGTCGATGGAGGACCACGTCAGCGCGCGCAGATCGCGGAGCCCCTCGATTCGGCCGCTGCCGAGGCGCGCCAGCTCGGCACGGGCGGCCGGGGTCCAGTCCGGCTCGAGGCCGCGCTCGATCATCGCGCGACGCGCGATCGCCGCGAGCACGTCGCGATGATCGTTTGACGACATCGGACGATGTATCAGCCTGCCGACGGTCGTGCCGAATCTTGCACCGGTCCGAGTTTCTTCATCGATCGGCTCGCCCTTCAATCACTGCGTAGATTCGTGCAACGGCGACCGGATTGACGCCAGGGCCGGTGATCGACGCGAAATGCACCTTGTGTGCGGTCATGTCGATGCGCTTCGCGGCATTCTCAGCCGACACGTGCGCGTCGTGCAGGGCCGCCGCCTGTTTCCAGAGATCGCGCAGGTACGCCTGGAAATAGCCGATCCGCTCCTTGCCCTTGAACGGCTCGCCATGACCCGGAATCACGTCGTCGAAGTCGAGCGCCGCGAGCTTGTCGAGCGCGTCAGGCCACTCGTTGACGAACCCGTCGACGAGGTTCGCGATGCCGTTGACGAGCAGGTCGCCCGTGCAGACGACGCGCTCCTTCGGTAGATACACGACCACGTCGCCGCCGGTGTGACCGCGACCGAAGAACAGCAACCTGATCTCGCGTCCGTCGCGGATGAGCGTCATGGTCTGCGCAAAGGTCACGTTTGGCGGCACCGGCTGGATCTCTTTCAATTGCTCCTGGTACGCGCGCTGAACGCGCACCTGCTGCTCGAGGCGAGCCTTTGCCGCGGGATCCTGCTCAACCGCGGCGCGCGCTTCGGTGTCGGCGATCTGCTTCGGCAGCGCCGCAACCGAATTGACGAAGATCGGTTCATGCAGGAAATCGCCCGCCAGCTTCGCGCGCGTAAACTCGTGTCCGAAGATCGCCACCTCCGGCCCGAACACCTGGTTGCCGTCGGTGTGATCGAAGTGGAAGTGCGTATTGACGAGAAAGCGGACCGGCTTCTCCGTGATCGTCTTGATTTCACTGAGCATCACACGCGCCGCTTCCGGCGTGATGTGCGAGTCGACGACGAGCACGTCATTCGCGTTGACGATCACGGCCGAATTGGCGCCGACGTTCAGCACGCCGCTGCCAAGCGCGCTGTAGATGCCGGGTTGAAGCTGCTGGAATTTGTACGCAGGTCCCGATGGGACCGGCGCAGGACCCTGGGAATGAACCGCTGCAGCGAGAGTTCCCGCCGCTAGCAGGACTATGGTGAGGACGATTCGCCTCATGTAAGCTCCGAGCGTGAGTATATTCGTTGAGCAGAACGGCGGGCTAAGGCAACTGCCTCGTTTTACGGCTCTAGGATCCAATGCAGAGCGGTGTCGATTTCGGTGAAGACGCGCAGCGGAGGTCCGGTTC
>JBKPCD010000294.1:0-12773 GCA_046727175.1 Acidobacteriota bacterium
ATCGACAGTAAGACGCAGTCGATAAACTGCAACTCGTGCTCGCGAGCATGACTGCTCGAGCTCTGCTCCGCGTGGGAAGCGGTCGACATAACCGCAGCGTGCTGGTACTCATCGAGGATCGCAGCAGCACCCTATGCCAGAGCCAGGCGCTCGAGTCGCCCTGTCGGATTCCCGCGCACTGGCAGCAATTCCTTGCGCCCAATGCGGCGGGTACCGCGTTAGGGATGATCACCGATGATCAACGGCGCCGCGAACTCGTCGCAAGCCTTGAAGCGAGAATAGTTCGAATTCTTGATCTGAGCCAACTCGTTCCGCGCCCGTCCGTTTGGTACGTCCCGTGGGCCCACTTTGCCACGATGCCCTCGAGATCGCGTTCGCAGGCTGCACGATAGAGATCGTGCCCCGACACAAGTACGGCCACGACTTGAACACATTACCATGCGTGACACGACCTCTCAGTGATGGCCGCGCAGGTACGTCAGCGCCAGGAATGCGTCAATCTTCGGCTCGAAGATGAACTCGGGGTCGTCGAACGGCCCAGAGACGCGCAGCAGGCGCATCGGTATGACTGGGTTGGGAAGCGAAAGCGTAGCTCGCCTGTCGTCGTGACGCCAGTTGGGAAACTCTCGCGGGGTGCGCGCGTTCGTAGGCAGCTGAATTGCATCCATGGCGTCGCACCCACTATGTTCTGCGCTGCGCGGCGTGTGTAAGTTTGCTGCCCGCGCGACTCTTGTGTGTCTCTGGGCACAAACGAATCATGCGTTAGGAGTTGACGCTCATGACTTTGCCCGTTCTCCCAGTCCCATTCTCGAATGGTGTTCCCGTGCCGCAGGGCGATCTATTCCGCGTACACAGAGAGCGGTGCGGCCGACAGCTCGAGGCGGTCTGTCAACTCGTGACGCATCAACTCGGCTGGGAGCTGCGGCTTGAGATCAACCGCGATCTGCAGCGCTCAGAAGTGTGCAGAACGCGGGATGCCGCGCTCGACACGAGCGAGCAATGGCACGCCGCCATGATCGAGAAGGGCTGGCGGTAATCCGCGCAAAACGGCCGGCTTTAGACCCCGTCCGATGGACCTTGTGCGAGCGGTGATCCGCTGCCACGAAGAGTGGAGGCTAACGCCGTACGTCCTCGCCTCTGTGCCGCCGAGCGGTATTCAATGGTCAGAGAGCGGCCGTTCTCCCTCGTTCAGAACACGCGACTCTCGTCCGGCGCGCGAGGCACGTCTCGGCGTTCAGGGACGCTCCACACGTGCTGACACTTCTTGCAACGTAGGTAGACGCAGACCCCGGTTCGAGTGAGGCCGGTCGCGCCCGCGGCACCGCACGCGGGGCACAGCTCGCGCGCATTTTCGGTTGGTCTAAGGGTCTGCTCGGCGCGCATGAGTGGATGGCGTAGTTTACGTCAAGCTCAACTGTTTTGGCAATGTAGAGCTTGTTGTGAACCTCCATCCCATTCACACCCAGTGCTTTATGCCTCTTGTGGTTCTCGAAAATGCGACGACCCGCCCGGCGTCAGGTCCTTGGACTGGCCGCGGCTCCGGAGCGTCCTTGTCCAGTCCGAGGTGCGTTCGGTTTTGGTGATAGTAGTAGATGAAGCGACTGAGGTGGCGGCGAAGACTGCCAGTGGTCGATCACATGATCCAGGCATTCACGGCGGATCGTGCCGATCACGCGTTCGATGTAGGCGCGCTCCAAGGCGACCCAGCCGTCGACAAGACCCATCGCCGTGACCTGATCCACGAAACTGTGGCCGAAGATGTCGTCTCTGTCACTCAGCAGATAGCGCGGTGCCGTCTCCCGCGGAAAGGCCATGACCAGCGCCTCGTAGCGGGCTCTCTTGTCTCGGTCGTCAGGGTCTTCGTCAGTTCTCAATTGGGATAGCGGCAAAGACCACGTCCCATTTACGGAGCGTATGAATTCAATTGGATACAGTTTCATTTCTCTAGCCTATGCGCCGAGAGTCGTTTTCTTGGCGCAGCCAACCCCTCGATCCTCAACACTGTGCGCTGGCGACGATCGCGTCATCGACGTGGGTTCCGGGCTGTGCTGCGTGCCGAAACGTGTCGGCAACCGCAAATGGTTCAGCTGGCGTATCAACAGCCGCCAGCTGAATGCCTCGGAACTCTGCCGAGAGCGTCAGAAGTTGTATGAGAGCGACTCGGCGCGTAGATGGATTCCGTATGAAGTGCGAAGGGCCTCAACGACACGGCGAAGGACGAGCGTGCGCGCCGGTGGCGTATGCGCTGCGAAAAGCGCAAGCAGAAGCGCGCCTGCAGCACCGATGATAACGAGGCGGGCTTTGCGGAGCATCTGCGGCAGGGCTGATGAGGTGGGCCCCACTGGCATTATATGAAACGCGACGCCCCACCGGCGCGACTCAGTCGATGTCGTCACCGCGCTACCCACGCACGTAAGCGTTCTTCGAGATACGGAAAAAAAGGATTGCACTTGAGCCGCATCAGATCGTCCATCGACATGAGCAGTACGCCGCGCTCGCCGCGCGGCTCGAGTTGGCCCAGACGGATGCCGTAGTCCTCACGCAAATCCGGCGTCAAGCCATAGAGCGGATCATCCAAGGGAAACGGCACGGCAACGTGCGACAGCGAGAAGACGAAGCGCGGCCAGGCAAGCTCCAACGGCCGATCGCGGATCGTGGTAGTGCCTGGCTCGACGTCCTTCTCGATCACCTCCGCCTGATCAGGCGTGGCATTGGTCACAACCGACACACGATAGCGCCTGGGAGTTCCACCGAAGAGCCGCGCAAACAAGCCCTCGACCTCGCCGCCCATGAACGCACGCGCGGCGGACAGCCGATTGAGATCGAACATCACAAGCGCGGATCCATTTGCAGGGAGCCGATCGTGAAGGCGTTCCACCACGGCACCGGTCTCGACGGTGGAATCGACGATGGACTGGAATGTGAGGACAGGAGGAAAATCCGACAGCCGTGCGCGCTCTCGTGTCAGGGCGCGCTCCAGTTCCCGTGTGACCAGATGCGACTGGTAGCCGCCGTTCGCCGGAAAAGAGTTGTACTTGAACGGATTGTATTCCGGCTGCACGCTCGTCCACGCCGCGCGATTGAAGTAGGGGACTCCCGCAAACAGACTGATGACCGGCGAGAGGACCGCGAACGGCGACACACCGATCATCGGCGAGAGGAGCACGAGGCCGTCGGGCCGGGGCAGCGACCTGTCCTCCAGAGTCTCGAGCGTATACAACAGCGCGAGTGCACCGCCATTCGAATAACCGACAATCACGAGCGGCTGGCCGTTGCCGATCCGCTGACGTACGTGCCGCACGCCCATGCGGACAGCGGCCGCCCAATCGTGCCAATCCGCCCGCGCCAGCCCCGCTGGCACCGTGCCGTGGCCAGGCATGCGCAGCGCGAGCGCATAGAGCCCCGCGTCCCGCAGCACACGCGCGACGGCTCGCATGCTGTAGGGGCTATCGGACATGCCGTGCACGAGCAGCGCCCCGCCGCGGATCGTTTCGGGCACTAACTCGAACGTGCGATTCCAGTCGGTTGGCAGAAGGCGGGCGTTTGAGGGACTGCCGGAAAAGTACCGGTTGTTCCTGGTCTTGAGCGCGTCAGGCGTGCGCGACTCTATACGATCGCGCACGTCCCGCAGCACTTCGTCCTCGCGCCTCAGGTAATCGGCGAGCGTGAGCCCACCGTCGATGTCCGCCGCCGTCAGCTCGCCGCGCGGAGCTTCGGTGTGCCAGGGCTGCAGCTGGGGCAGATCGCGCGAGAGCAGGCCCCACGCCACGGCGATCAGAAAACTGAAGACGACGGGAAGCAGGACCGCGCGCCGCAACCACTTCCACGCGCTCCGTCGTCCCGCGCCGAGTGTACTCACAGTGTTTCCACGCTCTTCAGTGACACCCGCTGCACATTCAACGACACCTATCTTCTGAACGAAGCCCACCCGGACAACACCGAGAAGGCCGGGTTCTTTCTGTTGCTCGGCTTCTCCCGCGAGGATCCCGAGCGCTTGCTGAAGGCCTCCGGGACGTCGCCGAAGATGGGGAGGTCGTTAGCAGCCCGTGACAAAAGCGCCACGGGCTGCGAGACGAGTTCCATTCTAGGCACGGAGCTGCGCGGAAGCTCGCCCGATTTCTCTGTGTCTCATGACACGTACGGCGAGCTGTGTGTGTTTTCGCAGGCCGTGTGCAGTTTCACCACGGCCCGCTGGGGCCGTTCACGCGCAACGCACTCAAGCTTGGGGATCAATGCTTCTCGTAGACGGCTGTGAACTTGGTTTTTTCGCCCTTGGGTGTCATGCCCGTGCCGGTGACGGTGGCAGTCTTCCCGTCAGCCGAGACAGTGGCGCGGCTCTCGCCCACGGTTTTGCCATCTTTCATGGTCTTGAGCTCGACGTTCCGATCGTCGACTTTCTTTACCGAAACCATGTCGGCGACGGGCGAGCCCTTGAGAGGCGCCGGCGTCCCATCGAGTTTCGCGGTGTAGGACGTCTCCAGTGGCTTCCCCTCATATGACGCGGTGGTCTTCACCGTCCACGTCGTGCCATCGCTCTTGATCGTGACGGTAGCCTGGCCTGGAGCGGGACCCGGATCGTATTTCGATTTGGCCGTGTTGAGATGCCAGGTTCCATTGTAGGGATCCTCGGCCGTCGCGACGGTAGTCGCACCAATTCCCAGGACGATCGCCAGCGCCACGTGAAGTCGAGACATTGGGTCGCCTCCTTTCAAGGCGCGGACTGTGCCAGAAAACTCGACGCGATGCAAGCAAACGAATCGTTATCGGACTCACTGCAGGGGGCACGACAGCTTTCTATTCGTACACGACGTACATGCAAAAGTTTCTGAAGCTCTCGGTTGGCCTGAGCGACAACCAGACTACGATGGTCAGCGCGGGATCGCTCAACTTCGCGCTCTGCCTGCAGCCGGTCTACGCTTGGCAAGTATTTTCCGAAGCCGCCGCAGGTAGCATCGGAAGCCACTACGGCGTTGATCGTTAGAAATCGAGGATTCCCAAACTCGTCTATTGCTGGCGGCGGAACGTAGTAGGCTAATCCACTAGAATTCACACAGGATCAATGCCACGCTCGTGGATGCCGTCCTTCGTTGGCTTCGTATTGGCTGCCGCCGGCATATATGCGGGAGCAGACGGAGACTATCCCAAGTTCGTCGTTCCAAACGTCCCGGATCTGACAATCAAGACGCGCGAGATCAGTGATCTTCCTCAGTCGACCGTTCAGACCAACACCCTCTATTTCAAAGGCGCGTGGCAGCGGAGAGAGCTGTACCTGCAGTTTCCGTCGGCCTTGCCGGCCCAGAGAACGATGCGGCATGCCACAATCACCCGGTGTGACGAGCGACGCACCCTGGAACTGAATCCCGAGGCGCGGCTCTACGGCTGGTCGCCGCTCAACTTCATCGACAGAGACGTTCACTGGGTGCGTTCATGGTGGCGGGAGAGACCCAAGCCGCCTGCTGCCGGCGCGGACGTGAAGATCACCATCAATACCGTGGACACCGGCGAACGCCGCCAGGTGGGTTCGTATTCCGCCCGACACGTCATCACAACCATGACGACGGATCCCAGTCCTGGCGCGAATACGCGCGCCAGTGAATCTGTCGAGGATGGCTGGTATATCGATCTCCCGCCCGCTGGGTGCTGGGATGCCGGCGACGGGCATTTTTTCTTGACCGGTTCCGTCGTGCGCCCCGGTGGGGCACCGGACCGCATGAACGTGGAATTTCGCGGCATCGGGCGACGCGGGTTCCCAATCGAGGAAACGACGCGCGGCCGTGGCGAAGACGAGCCGCCGATCACGACCCGAGTGAAGTTGATCGAGTTCTCGGAAGCTGCTCTCGACAAGTCGCTCTTCGATGTTCCTGCGGGATATCGTCCCGCGCTGCCACGCCTGATCGGTCGCTTCGATATGACAAGGCCAGACACGGTCGCCAATCGCCTCGCAGCCTACTGGCAAGACGTGACGACATTGGCTCGCGACTTCTTCCGATTCTGATCACCGGTTTCCGCGCAGTTCCTTCAGCGGTCACACCTTGTCGGCCGCCAGTCGCTCATGACCGTGTCGGCCGACACCTGCAGTGTTTCCGCGGTCTTCTCGACGCTGAGCCCGCCAAAGAACCGCACCTCGATCACCTGCGCCCTGCGCGATCGAACACGGCCAGCGGCTGCGGCGCGTCATCGAGAGCGACGGGGTCGCTGGTGCGGTCCTTCGAGACAACGAGCGCTTGATCGAACGTGACCTTCTGGATGTCGCCGCCGCGTTTCTGGTTGCCTCGCGCGCGAGGATAGGTCCGGCGGCGGGTCGCGATTGCTGACCGAGTGGGCTGATCTGCGAAACCGAATGGGCGCTACTGGCCGTGGCCGGCCAAGTCGATGGAGATTGCTCCCGTGTGGTCGCCTAGCGTCTGCGGATTGCCTTGGCGAGCTTCAACACCATTGCTGTTCTGGCGTCGTCGATGTTCTCGTCCGGATACTGAAGTCCCCGTCTCGAAAGGAGACGTAAAAGCCGTCTTGCTTAAAAGCGTCCATTTCCCTGACACGGGCGACGGCATAATCACACTCCGCCGTGCCCTTCGCCGGAACCTTACTTGGTGATTGAAGCCGCTTGAAGTTCATCAGATTCGCCATCAGCTTCTCCTGATGGCTGTGCAGGAATCTGTGAACCTCCGTCCAATCCGGAGGGCTACCCGCCAGAATGCGCTCAGCGCAGTCAAGGAGGCATGGGATCTTCGAGGCTTCCTCAATAGCAATGACGCTCGGCGCGAAGGTACGCGCGTATCGATGGCGACTGAAGAGCAGTTCGGCGTCGGAAATCAGCGACGCACAGTTTTCCAGGAGCTTCGCTCGGAAAGCAAATGTCAGCCAGTGAAAGCGCTCGAGCGTGTTTTGGTTTGGCCATCTGGCGATTGTACGGGGTCATTTGCGGTGGGGATGACCACCTCATCGAGTAAGTCGCGTCGCAAACGGCGGCAGACCTCTCAAAGGCTGACCGGGATATCGGGTCAGTCTCATGCTGAGCGCAGATTGCGTGGCGGAGCCGAGGTCGCCTCATCCTCCGCCGGCGCAAAGCGGGACATCGTTGCTACCTCTCGCCGTCTCCACAACTCTGCGGATCGCGTCCACGACGACTTGTGGTTGATCAATTGATACGACGTGACCGGACTGTTGGGCGACGATCTGACATCCACGGTCCGACAGCGAGACTTGATCGCGTTGCAGCTGCCGCCATGTCGTGTCGGCTCCTCGTGCACCGGTAACAACGACCACCGGAACCGTGAGCTTCCGGCGCGAGCTCCTAACTTCCAACGCACTCTCGCGAATATGCATGATTTCGTCTGCGGCCGCTTGATATCCAGCCGTACGGAAACGGGTCGCACGCGCGAATTGCCGTACGGATGGCGCCAACGATTCGACTGGAAGGCCGAACGACACCCCACGCAGTCGAAGCACGCCGAGTGTAGATAGCAGCGGAACAAACCTCGCGATTCGAGGAATTTCATGTGCCTGGTCTTCGTGCGAAGCATCGACGAGCACGAGACCTGCGAGGCGCTTCGGGTGATCAGATGCAAAGACGCGAACGTTGAAACCGCCGCTGGACGCCCCGACCAGCACCACCGGTTCACCGATTCCGCTGATGTCGAGGAGTTCAGCCAGCTCGTTCGCGATGCGGCGTGCTGTCCGGGGCGACGGGCCAGGATCGCTGTAACCCATGCCGGCCCGGTCGTATGAGCACACGCGTGTGAAGCGACCAACATCAGGCTGAACAAAGCCCCAGCCAGGACTCGAGCCGCCGAGCCCAGCGTCAAGAATCACGGCAGGCGTACCCGCGCCGGTGCACCACAGATGTAGCCTGTGCCCTCCGACGTCGACGAGATGTCCTGGAGGTGGAGTCGACGCCAGGTCTCTGCGAGTGGCGAACCATTGATACGTGGCACCCGCTAGTGCGGCAAGGACGATCAGACTGAGTAGACCCGCGAGAATGCGCAACGTCCAACGCCACATATCAACATGTCCGGTCAGGGGAGCGCCTCGTTCGCCGGCGCTTAGCTAAGCTAGGGGACGTTGCAAGAACTTGCCAATTGTTCTGAAACACGCGTCCACGATCAACCTCGAACGGCCGCTTGGCGGGACAGCCGACCCCGGTTTTCCGAGGTCGGCTGCGATGTGCTGTCGTTGATGCCGGCGTGTCACGCAGTAGGCCCCAAGGCCGACTCCTGTCACACCCAAGAAGATGCCAGAAGGACTCCGAGAGGACGTTTGATGCTGGGGCATTAATATATATGTGTGGTTTATGGCACAGAATAGAGATACTGTGAGCGAGGAGGTGTTATGGCGGACTTAGACCAACAACAACTACGAGAATGGGCGCTTCGGGGTGCCGAGCAGCGATTACTCGAAATTGCCAAAGAGGCAGCAGCAATCCGTCACGTGTTTCCTGAACTACGCGGCCTTGGAAATGGAATTCCTACTGACGGCACCCGAGGATCGACTGCGACGTCCCGAGCGCGGCGCGCCGGCCGTGGCCGCCCGACCATGTCCGCCGCGGCGCGCCGCCGAATCTCCGAAGCCCAGAAAGCGCGCTGGGCAAAGCAACGAGGAGATACTCCTGCTACTTCAGTTCCGGAAGGCGGCGCGAGGAAACACACGGATCGCCGCGGTCGTCCCAAGATGTCGGCGGCGGCGCGGAAGCGAATCTCGGAGGCGCAGAAGGCGCGCTGGGCGGCACAGAAGGCGAAGCAGGCAACAAGCGGAGGAACTTCTACGGAGAGTTCTGCTGCTGGTACAGCTCGCAGGAAGAAGAAGTAACCGGTGTCTGCATTTCCGAGTGAGGAGTGCGCACTGGCATTACCTTTGTTCGCCTCTTAAACTGCCAGAAAATCTGTTCGGCACGTTCTGGGCACGATCGACTGAAACGCAAACTGCATGGAGCACGCTTCTGCGGAACCACGCCCGCGAGACACTGGCGTGCGATTTCTTCGTGACAGTCACGGCTGCATTCCGGCCTGTCTACGTGTACACGGCTTTTTGTCAGCGGCCTGAGTCCCCTCTCGCCACTACTTCGACGTGAAGAGAGCGCGGTCGACCTTGGCGGGATCCCCAATCACGACGAACTGGATGTCGTGGATGTACTTCTGCGCCGCAGCCCGCACCTGCTCGGGCGTGACGCTCTTCATCCGCTGAACGAAGTCCTCGCTCGCCTTCCATCCCAGGCCGGCAAGCTCGTAACGGGCCAGAAACGACGCCTGAGCGGCGTTCGTTTCGTTCTGCAGGTAGTAGCGCGTCAGGAAGGTCGTGATCTTGTCGCGCAGCTCCTTCGCGCTGACCAACTCGCGTTGCAGGCGCTCGACTTCACCGAGCATGACGGGGAGCGTCGCGGCCGGATCCACGGCCGTGACGTACAGGGAGCCGGCGTTGGCGAGCAGCCCTCGCTCGAACACGGCCGGGGCGTACGAGAGGTTGCGCTTCGTCCGCACTTCTTCGAAGACTCGCTGCTGCAGGAGCGAGATCCCCATGCTCATCGCGTAGTAGTCAGGGTCACGGATGCTCGGCGCGACGAAGGACCCGATGATGTAGTTGGTCGGCATCCTCTCCGGCTGCGTCAGCAGATCCGGCTTGCCGTGTCTCACCATCGGCGGAAATTGCGCGGTGTAGTTGCCGGCTGGGAGCGTTCCGAGCGTTCCCTCGACCTTCTTCTGCAGGTCCGCGCGCTCCACGTCGCCCACGACGACGAGGAGCAGCTTCGAGGTGACGAGGATCTCTTTGAGGTGCTTGCGCATCTCCTGGACGGTGAGGGCGCGGACGGCTTCCTCCTTCCCCACGGGATCGAGACGATACGGATGATCGCTGAAGAACTGTTCGTCCGCGAGCTCACGGAGGTGCTGATCCGGGTCGTCTTGCCGCTGCCGAATCTGACTCAAGAGACGCTCACGAACGAGCTCGACTTCCTTCGGCTCGAGGAGCGGATTCATGACCGCGTCGGCAAAGATCTCCCACGATCGCGCAAAGTGCCGGCTGATGCACCGGAGACTGAGGACCGTGAAATCGCGGTTCGCCTGGACATCGATTTCCGTGCCCATCCGCGCGAGGTCGGCGTTGAGGACCTCTTTCGAGTATTTGGCGGTACCTTTCGTCGCCGACTCGAAGAGCAAAGGATGCATTCCCTGCGTCGCCTTCGTGACGTTCAGCACGCCACCGCGGATGTACAGGTGCGCCGCGACCACCTGATTCGACGGGTTCCTCTTCAGGATCACCTTGAGACGATTGATCGAGAAGTCTTCCGTGTCCGCGGCATGCCCGACGAGTGCCAGTGGAAAGGCCACGAGAACCGCAACCGCCGTGAGAATCCGGACGGCAGAGGGCACCGGGCTCATTTCGACGCTCCTTCCTGGATCTTCACCTTTCGCCGGTCCTCGGGAGAGATGAGAACACCCATGACGTGAGGATGGTTCTGAACGTACGTCCGAACGTAGGCGTTGATGTCCTCGCGGCTGACCTTGCGCAGGTTCTCGATGTAGGTCAGATAGTAGTCGAGCCCGGCAACACTCCACCAGAATCCAACGGTGTGCGCGAAGGTCGAGGGCTGCTCCTGCCCGTACATTTCGCTGATCTCGAGCCGGTTCTTTGCGCTTTCGAGCTGCTCGTCGGTGAAGTAGCCGGCGTCGGTCAGCTTGGCGACCTCGGCAAAAATCGCGGCGACGGCGCGATCGTACTTCTCCGCTGCCGTCTGCCCCGTGACCGTGATCGGCCCTGTCTTGTCGAGCGTGTAGTACGAAAAACCGACCGACGTCAACAGACCGCTGTCGACCAGCGATTTCTGGAATTGCGAATTCGGCTGCGTGAGGATGTAGGAGAGCACGTCCGCGGCGTACGTCGCGTTGCGGTCTTTGCTCACGCTCGGGCCGTGCCAGGCAATCTGCACGGTCACGACCTTGACCGGTTTCTCGACGACGACGACCTGATTCCCCGTCAACGGCGGATGATCGGGCGCGGGGAACTGGATGAATGGGTCCTCGCCTTTCTGCCACGAGCCGAACACCTGCTCCGCCTCGCGGAAGATCTCGTCATGTTTCACGTCCCCTGTCACGATGAGTGCGGAGTTGTTCGGCACGTAGTACCGCCGCTGGATCGTCTTCATCTTCTCCTGGCTCGCCGTGAGAATCACCTGGCGATCACCGAGGACGTTCTTGTGGCTGTAGAACTTGTACCAGAGCTTCTTGTTGACGGCGACGCTCAGGTGATAGAACGGGTTCGACTCGGCGCGATCGTATTCGCCTGTGACCACGGGCCGCTCGCGTACCAGCTCTTCCTCCAAGAAGAGCGGTGTCCGAATGGCGGCGCTCATGAATTCGAGACCGGGCCGCAGATTCTCCTTCGGCAGACTGAAGAAGTAATTCACGCGCTCTTCGCTCGTCGTCCCGTTCCAGGTCATCCCCAGCTCTCGCGCACGTTCGAGGAAGCGCTCCTGATTCGGGATCGCCTCGTTGGCTTTGAAGAACATGTGCTCGTAGAGATGCGAGAGTCCCGCGTACTCCGGAGGCTCGGTGAACCCGCCGTTGTGGACATCGATCTCGATCGTGACGAGCGGGACGATCGGGTTCTCGACGACGATTACGTCGAGTCCGTTCTTCAGCTCGGTTCTGTAGATATTGTCGACCTGCGCCGCTGCCCCGGCCGACAGCGTGCAGACGACCGCACCCATGATGATGTGCATCGTAGCGTTGGCCATGGTGCCACCTGCAATGTTTTATGGTCAGCGGTTAACTATAGCACCCCGTAGTGTCCAACAATTCGGCTGACCGCATACGGTCACGATAGGCTACGCGGCACGATAGTAGTAGTTGAGAAGACCACCAATGCGCTGACGGCGCCGGACGGAGCCGTCGTGATGCTGACATCCATCAGCATCGATCAGGGCGTTTCTCAAGCCCTGATGGTTACGTTCGCGATGATAGTGCACGACGAACTCGGTGAGGGTACGACGGAAGTGCTGGTCACCAAGAGGAATCAGTCGATCCAGGCACTCCTCCTTGATTGAGCGAACAAACGGCTCCGCGTGTGCGTTGCAGTTGGGTGCGCGAATCGGCGTTTGGACCACGTGCACGCCGGACATCTCGAGCAGGTTCCCAACAGGCGGCGCTCCACTTCCGGTCTCGGTCGCGGATCAGGAAGCGTCGTCGACCCAGCACGCCGTCGATGGCATCCGTCAGCTGTCGCGCGCTCTGGAGCATGAACGCCTCGTCGGGCGCCGGTGTCGAGCCGACGAGGTGCACGAGTGCAGTTCGATCACGAAGAGGGTGCAACTCGCTCGATCGCGCACACCAAGGCCGGGATGGTCGTCGGGACCTTCGGGTACATGTCCCCGGAACAGGGGGAGCGCCTGTAGAAACTCCCATCGTTTCTACAAACCAGCGTTGTACAAATACGCCTCTACGATTTCGGCCAAAACTCGGGCGGCCTCTTCGTCGGACTGCTGACGGTTGATTTCATGGGCTAGGAGCGCATATGCGTCGTCTTGACGAGCGTACAGATCAAAGGTTTCCACACGCTTCGCTCGAGCACGAACGCGATCGCGATCTAAAACGTCCCAAATCTTTAGTGCCAAAGACTGCTCGCGTCAGTGCGTTGCACCGTATCCGTAAGTCCTCGCCGCACCCCGTTGTCGAATGCGGGTCTCCGGAGACCACCTGCCGGTCGTGTCGAGCGAATTTACGCTGGGTGTGCGCTCAGGAGAGCTTCGGGATAGGTGATGGCGCCAGGCTGGGCGATGGCCGTGT
>JBKPCD010000295.1:0-12714 GCA_046727175.1 Acidobacteriota bacterium
TGGGCAACGGCGCGTTCGGCGCGGCCATCTACCGCGAGATCGTCGACCGCACCGGCCACAAGATCCCCGCGAGTGCCGTCTACGTCACGCTCGATCGGCTCGAGGCAAAGCGAATGGTCTGCTCGTACATCGGCGAGCCGATGAAACAGCGAGGCGGTCGACGACGGAAGCATTATCTGATCGACGTCGCCGGCCAGCGCGCGCTCGTACGCGCCTACCGCACCTTTCTTGCGATGACTGCAGGCATCCAGCACGACCTCGAGGGGCTCTTGGCCCGGTTCGTGCCGGGTTTCGTCCCTTCCCTTCCGAAATCGCGAACGAGCTGGTAGCGGGCCACTGAAATCCACCAACTTTCCCTGTCGCGCGCCGATGCCGATCTCGCCAAGGTCACGAAGGTACGAAGGCTGCGAAGGAAGATCCGCAACGAGCAGGGAGTTGCTCCTTCTCCCTTTTCTCTTTATTCAGTGCGAAGCGTCACAGCCGGTTCGACGGCGGCGGCGCGCCGAGCGGGGATGAAGCTCGCCAGACTGGTAACAAATCCGCCAGTCGCTGCGACGTGAAGTCCTGTTTTCCCGGCTCGCGATGATGCTCGGGAGCGTGACCGTTGCCCTTGCCGCGATCGGCCTCTACGGGCTGCTGACGTACACGGTCGCGCGGCGCACAACCGAGATCGGCATTCGCATGGCGCTCGGCGCGGAACGCGGTGCCGTTCGGTGGATCGTGATGCGCGATGCGCTGATCCTCGTTGGCGCCGGTGTGATGTGGGGTATTCCGGCGGCGCTTGCCGGCGAGGGTGCTCAAGAGCGTGCTCTTCGAATTGACGTCCACCGACCCGATCAGCTTCATGCCTCGCGTGTCAGTGACTATCCTGGGCGTCGGGATGCTCTCCGCGTACCTTCCTGCCCGTCGCGCATCCAGGGTCGATCCAATCGTTGCGCTGCGCGCCGAATAGAACCAGCGTCAAGGTTCAGGGTTCACGGTTCTGTCGTACGGGACGATTCGATCCCATTCATCGGCGCTCGATCGCGCCACGACGGCAACCACCGGATCCACATCGCTAAGGTTGTAAACCTCGTGAGGTACACCAGGCTCGATGAAGATGAAATCACCAGCCTGGTGATCGACGGTGTGCGCCAGGCCGTCGCCGTACGCGTGACGTACTCGGCCCTCGAGGATGTACAGCATCACCTCAAAGCCCACGTGAATGTGGGCGGCCGCGACGCCGCCCGGCGGGACGACCGCGACGTTCATGGACATCTGCCGGGCGCCGACGTTCTTCCCCGACATGCCGAGCTTGTACGTGATGCCATTCCATTCGCGGCACACACCGCTTCCGCGTATCCACGCTAGCCCAGCATGACGTTCGACGGCGGGGAGTTGATTCACGAGGACCTTCCTGGATGGCGCACGGCGTGTCTTCCCAAGGCGAACCTGAGGGACGGAGTCATCGTCACTTGCTTTGGAGGCCGTCTAATCTGGTTATCGCGATTATGCCAGAATGGATCTGATGCACGCGCGCAACATTCCGTGTTCGCGACTTCCATCCCGGCTCCTGGGCCGGAGTTTTCGATACACCGCGCTTCTCTGGCTGTCGTTCGCGACGGTTGCCGCGGCCGGGGCCCCCGCCGCGCGTTCTTCAGCGCGGTGGGGTGAAGCCGGGGCCCCCGCCGCGCGTTCTTCAGCGCGGTGGGGTGAAGCCGGGGTCCCCGACGCGCGTGTTCCAGCGCGGTGGGGCGAAGCAGGCAATCGCATCGTCGTTGACCTTAACGGCGACGGTCGCGCCGACCGCATCCGCATCCTCGACAGCGCCGGACGACGTGCGCTGATTGTGCACTTTGCGGGCGGCCCCAGAATCCTGCTGAGGGCGCCGTGGCGGGTCAGGCGGCTCGTGGCCGGCGACGTCGATCGCGATGGCGACGTCGATCTGCTCGGCACGACCGAAGGCGCGGAGCTCGTCGCATGGATCAATCACGGACGCGGGCGATTCGCACTCGCGCAGCGCCGCGCGCCTCCCGTCACGCTGCTCGCCTGCGCTGCATCGGGCATCCATCGCGGGTGCCCCGAGTCGCGGATCGACCCAGGCGTCATCACCTCTGACGCAACGATCACGACAACGAGGTCGATGCCGATGCCCGGCATCGCACGCACCTCGTCGCAGTACCTCGAGCCGGATCCTCTCACCCGTCAATCCGCCCCTGTTTCTCCGCGCGGCCCGCCGCAAGCCTGACACCCCTTCCATTCGACGTCGTTTCACGCTTCTGACGGAGGTGTCGACATGCGTGTCGTTTTGGCGGACCTGCGCGGACGTGGCGGCTACGTCTCCAAGGATTCCGTCGCCGGTGGTTACGGGTCACGATTGCAGCCGTTCTCACGCGTTTCTGGTGTCGTCGGTCGATTCAAGCACTGGTTTCATCGGGTTCCGAGCGGGCAGCTTGCATACGCGGCAGCAATCCTCGCCGATGCGGGGCACGAGGTGGTCTACGTCGAACACGAAACGGTCGACGCGGACGTCGCGCTCGTGCTGTCCTCGCTCATCGATTACCGAAACGAAGCGGGGTGGGCGAGCGCGATGCGGGCGCGCGGCGTGCGCGTCGGCGCCATCGGGTTGACCGCGTCGAAGCTGCCGGAGCTCTTCGAAGACTTCGTCGATTTCGTCGTGATCGGAGAGCCCGAAGACGCGGTTCGGCGACTGGCGTCCGGCGAACGCCTGACCGGTCGAATCGAGAGTCCGGCAGTCATGGACCTCGATGCGCTGCCGTTTCCGCGCTGGGACTTGATCAGCAGCACGCAGACGCTGCACGGCCGCAGCCGTACCGACTTCCCGCTCGTGGCAAGCCGCGGGTGCCCCGAGTTCTGCACCTACTGCCCTCATCGAATTCTGGCCGAGTACCGCGTGCGATCAGTAGAGAACGTCGGCGAGGAGCTGTCGGTGCTCTGCGCGCGTCATCCGCGACCGTACGTCATCTTCCGCGATCCGCTCTTCACGCAGGATCGCGACCGCATGCTGGCGTTCTGCGACGAGATTCGCCGCCGGCAGCTCACGCTCCGGTTCGAGTGCGAGACGCGGCTCGATCGACTCGATCCGGAGCTGCTCGATCGCCTACATGCAGTCGGGTTGCGCGCAGTCAGCTTCGGCGTCGAGTCGGTGTCCGCCGATACGCTCCGTCGGGTTGGCAGACGGCCGACGCCTCAAGACCACCAGCGGCTCATCATCGATCACTGCCGGGGTCGCGACATCCTGACCGCCGCGTTCTACGTCTTCGGTTTTCTCCAGGACGACTGGAACTCGACAGCCGCGACAATCCAGTACTCCGTCGAACTGGGAACGACGTTCGCACAGTTCAAGCTGCTGACGCCGTACCCGGCAACACCCCTCTGGAAAAAGCTCGCGCCGCTCGTGTACGAGCGCGACTGGCAGCGCTTCGACGGGTTCACGCCGACGTTCGCCCATCCGTCGTTGACGGCAAGCGAGCTTCGGTTCCTCCTCGGCGCCGCGTACACGCGTTTTTACGTCAGACCTTCATTCCTTGCGAACTACTGTCGCGTCCAAGATCGCCGGACCCGTGATCTTGCCGATCGGCTGGATCGTCGCGTTGCCGCGTATCACGGCCGTCAGGAGCAACTGCGCATGCAACGGAGGGTGACATGCTGAAAGCGATCTCGCGATACGGGGCGCGCGTCGCGCCCGATACCGAAGACATCATCCGCGAGTGCCGGCGCGCGGGAACGCTCGTTCAGGGACCCGCCATCGAGGCGTTCGAGCACGCGTTCGCCGAACGGCTCGGTGTGCCGCGCGCGTTCACGACGTCGTTCGGCCGGATGGCGTTCCTGTACCTGCTCCGGGCGCTCGATTTTCCAAAAGGTTCGGAAATCATCTTCCCTGCACTGACGTTCTGGGTTGTCCCCGAGATGGCGAGGGTCGCCGGGCTGACGCCCGTGTTCGTGGACGTCGATCCGCGCAAGTTCACCATCGATCCGAACTTGTGCGAGCGCGCGATCTCCGGGCGCACCCGGGCGATTGTGCCGACGCATATATACGGATTGCCTTGCGACATGGATCGAATCGAGGAAATCGCCCAGCGACATGGGCTGGTGGTGATCGAGGACTGCGCTCACGCGCTCGGCGCGACCTACCGCGGGCGCGCCGTCGGAACGTTCGGAGAGGCAGCGTTCTTCAGCTTCCAGACGCTCAAGCCGCTGAACACGTGCGGTGGCGGCATGGCGGTCATCACCGACGCGGAGCTCGCCGCACGGGCAGCCGAGCTCGCTGCGCGGGAACCCTGGCCGAGCGAGCAACGCGTGCTCCATCGTCTCGAGCTGTCGAAGGCGCAACGCGTCTTCATGCGGCCAGGAGTTTTCACCTGGACCGGTTTCCCGATCCTCTGGACGTCGTCATGGCTTCAAAAGAAGCCGGACGTGTTCTTGTGGGAGAAGATCCGGCCCCTCGATCCGCTGCCCGACTCGTATACCGAGCGGTACTCGAACGTGCAGGCGGCAATCGGTCTCGCGGCGTTGCCGTCGCTCGACGAGTGGACGAGGCGCACGGTGCAAAACGCGGCGCGCGTGACCATGGCTCTGAGCAGAACATCGACCCTCGAACCGCCGCACGTGCCCCCTGATCGAACGCACGTCTACTATCAGTACGCCGTGCACTGCAACGCGCGAGACCAACTCGTATGGCGGGCGATCCGTCGGGGTCTCGACGTCGAGACTCTGCACGTCGACGTCTGCACACGGCTGGCGCTGTTCGGGCAGGAGCGCTGCGCGCCCGGCGCCGAGCGAGCGGCATCGACCGTACAGGTACCGGTGTATCCGTCGCTGTCCGATGACCAGATGGATGCGGTCATCTCACGGCTGATCGCGGCGGCGCCGCCGAACGGAAAATCCAGAGTAGCATGATATCAGTCGACAGTCGTGATTCGCCGCATCCTTCACATCGACATGGATGCGTTCTACGCATCCGTCGAACAGCGCGATGATCCCACGCTGCGCGGGAAACCGATTGCCGTGGGCGGAGACGCTGCGCATCGTGGCGTTGTCGCCGCCGCCAGTTACGAGGCACGCGCGTTCGGCGTCCGCTCGGCAATGCCGATGGCGCGCGCCGTTCGACTCTGCCCAACGCTCATCGTCGTGCCGCTGAACTTCACGCGCTATCGGGCGGTCTCCCAGGCAGTGTTCGAGATTTTTCGATCCGTGACTACCCTCGTCGAGCCGCTGTCGCTCGACGAGGCGTATCTCGACGTCACCGAAAATGCCTGGGACGAACCGCTCGGCCAAGCGGTGGCTCAGCGACTCAAGACCGAGATTCGCGAGGCAACAGGGTTGACCGCGTCAGCGGGCGTCGCGCCGAACAAGTTCCTCGCCAAGGTTGCATCGGCGTGGAAGAAACCGGATGGCTTGACGGTCATCGCGCCGCAACGCGTCGATCAGTTCCTGCGCAAGCTGCCCGTCGACGCGCTCTGGGGCGTCGGTCCTGTGACGGCAAGGCGTTTACGCGATCAGGGGATCGTGCGCGTGATCGATGTCCGGACGGCGGACCCTGCGGCACTGCGTGCCGCGGTGGGGAGTCAGGCTGACTGGCTGCGGCAGCTTTCGCAAGGCATCGACGACCGACCGGTCGTGGCCGACCGGGCGGTGAAGTCGTCCGGGACGGAGAACACGTTCGCACGCGATCTCGTCGACATCGCGGACGTCCGCAGGCACATCGACGAGATGGCGCGCGATGTCGGCCTGTGGCTCGGGCGCAGATCGCTCCTGTGCCGCACAGTGACGATCAAGGTTCGATATTCCGACTTCACGACCATCACGCGCAGTCACACGAAAGAGCCCGCCACGGACGATGTCGACAACCTCGCCGCGCGCGCCGTCGCGCTCCTCGAACGCACCGAGGCGGGCCGACGACCGGTCCGGCTGCTTGGTGTGAGTGTGCACAACCTGTTGGAAGCGGGAGAAGGCACCAGCGAGTGCGCGCTGCCGTTCACGGGGAAGGAATCAGAGAGGACTCAGTAACCGAGGGCGACGCGTTATTCTGTCGGCGCCTCCTTGGGAGGGCGACTGCGGGGTTTGCGTGGCTTCGGGGATGTCTTGCGCGTGCGCGGTGCGCTCTGCCCGTCCGCCGCTTTGCCGCGCGCAGCGTGCGGTCGCGATCTGCCGCTGCTCCGTCGACGACGTCCAATGCTTGCAGGCTCCAGCTGCGCGTCAACGACGGGTGGAATCGCGGTTTCCTGAAGAACATCGCCGTCGACGACTTCCGTGTCGGCTCGACGTTCCGGTTCCGGTCTCCAGTCTCCGGGCATCGGCTGCCCGCCGACTTCGACCGGCGCTGCGGCTTCTTCACTGGCCTCCGGAGCGTCCGGCTCGACCTGGACTTGGGAGCTTCGCGTGTCTTCGTCACCCTCGATCGTCACGGGCTCCGTCACCGGATGCATCACGTTGCCGGGGAAGATCCGCAGCACACCCTGGCGATCGCGCTCGATCCGGAACAACCCTTCGCGCTGACAGGCGCGGATCAGATCGACCAGACTGGCGAACCCGAACTTGCGTTCGTCGAAGGCTGGATCGACGCCGCGGAGGTACTGCTTGGCCTGGCGAATGTACATCGGCCAGCGAGGCGGATTCTGCGCGGATTGAAACAGGTTTCGAACGGCGCGGATGCCGTCCGCGACGCGCGGCTCTGACGATCCAACCGACGCCGGCGCTCCATCGCGCGAGTCGCGGCGCTGTTGTGGAGCCTCCTCGGTGGACGTGTGGCCATTCTCGCTGAGCTCGACGAGCACGTTACGACCGTGCTCCTTCAAGGTCACGTGGCCGGCAGACGCAAGCTTCTGCGCAAAGTCGCGGAAGCTCCCGGCGCCGTACGTCCGTTCGGAGAACGTGGAGTCGAGCTGCAGCAGCGTGCTCTTGAGCAGGCCGAGCTGTGGCGAGACCTCACGATCGCTCAGCACCTTCAATGCGCGGCGTACGAGCGGAACGGCCTGCTCGAGCGGCGCCTGCGTCACCGGCGCCGCCGACCGGCCGCGATCCTGCGAGCGGCGCGCGCTCACCAGATTCTCGTACGCGATGAACTCGTGGCAGTTGCGCTGCATCACCATGCTGGTGAACGCCCGCCCGCCCACGACGAAAATCTGCTTGTCGTACTGCTTGAGCTTCTCGACGAGGGTAATGAAATCGCTGTCGCCGCCGACGATCACATACGCATTGATGTGGCTGTGCGTGAAGGCCATCTCGAGCGCGTCGAGCGCGAGATTGATGTCCGCTCCGTTCTTGTCGCCTCCGGGCGTGAGGTTCCGTTGAACCAGCTTCGTGGCGTGCTGCGTCAGCGATCGGCTGTAGTCGCCCGCTCGCGTCCAATCCCCGTACGCGATCTTCGAAACGACGTCGCCGCGCTCCTTGAGCGCCTCGAGCACCACGCCGATGTCGAACTGCACGCCCAGCGTGCTCTTGACGCCAATCTCGATGTTGTCGAAATCAACGAAGACCGCAATCTTCAGTCGTGTATCTGCCAAACTGGCCTATCTTCCTTTGGTTCCCTGATCGATGCTGCCGCGTGACCAGTCCTCATTATTGCCGTTCGCGAGCACCGGTGGAAAGCTGAGCTGGAGGAGTTCACTTTGCTTTCACGTCGTAGGCGTAAATGGTGTCCTGATCCCGCAGGTACAGCCGCCCCCCGGAGACGATCGGGTGACTCCACGTCGGCAGCGACCCGGTTTTCAGCTGGAATCGGCCGTGCTCTTTGTATGCCTGGGGCGACGCTTCCGCAAGACCTGCCACGCCGTTCTCGCTGTAGAGATACAGACGGTTGTCGGCAAAAACGAGCGAGCCCTTCCCGACGCTGCGATCCTGCCACGCGATCTGCCCGCTGTCGAACTTCATCGCCTTGAGGATCGCATCGTCGAACCCGTAGAGGTGCTCGCCAATCACCACGGAGCTCGCGTGATGGTTTTTCATCTGCCGCGTGAAGTACACCTCCCGGGCCGTGATGCCGCCGTTTGCGGGCGTCAGCTCCAGGAGCGCGGCACCAGTCCCGTAGCCTGACGACAGGAACACGCGATTCCCCTTGACGATTGGTGTGGCGATGTTCGCCGTGCGATTCGCCACCTGTCCGTAACTCCACAACAACTTCCCGGTGTTCACGTCGACGCCGAGCGCGCGCTCACCCGTGAAGAAGATCGCTTCGCGGATGCCTCCGGCTTCGTGCAGCACCGCCGACGAGTAGCCGGCCTCATCGCCCTGGCTCTTCCAGATAACGGAGCCATCCGTTTTCTTCAGCGCGACAATCGACGCATTCGGTGCGCCGGCGTTGATCAGAATCCGATCGCTCAGGACGAGCGGTGATTCACTCAGGCCCCATGTGATGTTCGAGCCACCGAATTGCTTCAGCACGTTGATGGCCCAGACGACCCTCGGCGCGGCGCCGCCTATCTCGATGGCGCTCAGATCGCCGCTCGCGCCGTACGCGTACATCATGCTGCCTTCGATCGTCGGCGTTGCCCGCGGGCCGCTTCCGCGGTCGTTGCTGAACCGTCGTCCGTGCGCGACCTCCCAGAGGCGTTTGCCGGTTGCAATGTCGAATGCGACGACGTATTCGGTGCCGCCGCGTGCGCCGAGCGTGTAGAGACGGCCGTTCGACGCGGCAAACGAGGAATAGCCCTCACCCGCACCGCTCGCCTTCCACGCGAGCGGGGGTCCGCCGGCCGGCCAGTCCTGCAGCAGCCCTTTTTCGGCAGAGACGCCGTCGCGGTTCGGACCGCGCCACTGTGGCCAGTCGTCGAGACCGCGGTTCGACACGAGCGCGGAGAGGGATACGACGCATGCAGCGGTGATTAACGTCATCGTTGAACGGCGAATTGAAGTCATGTCGGCTCCTGTGACCCATTTGGACGCTGGCGCGAACGGAGAAGACGGAGGCCACGGATAAGACGTTCACCGCGGAGGCACGGAGCAACGAAGAAGTCCGGATGCCCCGCGCGGTGCGTCAGGGTGGGGCGTCCGCGCCCCACCGTGCCGAGCCGTCGAGTTCCGGCTGGACCTATGCGCGACTCGGCTCCTCAGCGATCCCCGCGTTTCAGATCGTGGTTCGATCCAACAGTTAGTGCCGCTAAAGAGATTCGGCGACCTCCGTGAACGCCGCGCCTCCGCGGTGAATGACTTTTCCGTGATCTCCGGCTCCTCCGACTGAAGTCGATCACTTCACAACTCTCACCGTCTTCAACTCGACCCTCGTCACCGGCGCTTCCCCGTTGACCGGCGTCTGCTCGATGGCTTCGACCACGGACATCCCGTCGACCACGCGGCCGAACGCGGTGTACTTGCCATCCAGCGAGCTGCCGTCGCCCGTCACGATGAAGAACGACGTCGTTGCGCTCGCCGGGTCGTCGCCGCGCGCCATGGATACGATACCCTTGACGTGTTTCGTGTCGTTGAACTCGGGCTGAAGGTTGTGTACGAGCTTCTGTTGTTTCTCCGTCAGCGCCCCTCGGCTCGTGAGCGAGCCGGTCTGAATGACGAAGCCACGGACGACGCGGTGAAAGGCAGTGGCGTCGAAGACGCCCGCTGACGCGAGGCGGAGAAAGTTGCGGACGTGCTCGGGAGCTTTATCCGGGAAGAACTCGATGGTGATGGGACCGGATGACGTCTCGAGCACGGCACGAAACGTCGCGAGATCGGCCGGCGAGTCGGTCGAGAACGGCACCGGCTCGGGAGGCGGCGCATCGCGGATCTCGACCGATTTGATCTCGACGCGCTCGGTCGCGGCGCCGTTTTCATTCGCCGGCGTCTCGGAGATTCTCTGGACGACGTCCAGTCCTTCGGAGACGCGTCCAAACACGGTGTACTTTCCATCGAGGGCGGGTTGATCGGTGACGCAGACGAAGAACTGCGCGCCGGCGCTGTCCGGCTTCTCGGGCTGAAGCACCGCGGAGACCGTGCCGCGCACGTGCTTTTCGTTCGTGACCTCACCGTTCAGCATGCCGAAGCCGCCCGTACCATAAAGCTTCGCCTTCCCGGGATCCTGCGACAGCGGATCTCCTCCCTGGATGATTCCGTACTTGATCACGCGATGAAACGTCGTCCCCTTGTATGCGCCTTGCTTCGCCAGCTTGATGAAATAGCCCACGTGGTTGGGCGCGAGATCCGGACGCAGATCGATGACGAACGTACCGGCCGTGGTGTTAACGACCGCCTGCTTGTTCGACATCTCGTCGATCGTCAACGGGGTCTTGAACGGGACCGCCGGCTTCGCGGGAGGCTTCGGCGCAGCGGCCTGAAGCAGGACGAGAACGATCAGGGACAGCATGGGAGTAAATATAAACTGCGGGGCGGCTCGCATTGGCTCTAGGCTCATGGCTCTGGGCCTTGGGCGTGCCAAGAGCCGAGAGCGAGGAGCCCTGAGCCGGTTCTCGAGCTCCTGAACCCGATCTGTGCTACTGTTGCGGTCACAGTCGCGTGGCGCGGCTGTTCCGGTGACCCGGCGCGATGGACCGGGAAGAAAGGATCGCGGAATGCTCCGCATCGTTCAATCCGCCGCTGCCGCGTTGCGCCTCGCCGAAGCGCGCGCGTTCGTCGAATTCCATCTCTCCACCGGCATCGTTCTCATCCTCGGCGCGTCGCGTGGCGCGGCCGACGATTTTGCGCGCGGTATTGCGGCCGCTCGACCGGCGACGCTGGGCCTCCATCGTTTCAGCTTCACCCAACTGGCTGCGCGCCTGGCGGCGCCGGTTCTCGCTGCACAAGGACGGCCGCCCACGAGCGCGCTCGGTTCGGATGCGGTCGCTGCGCGAGCCGCGTTCGAGGCGCAGCGCGACCAGGCGCTGACCTACTTCGAGCCCGTCGCGCGGACGCCGGGCTTTCCGCGCGCGCTCGCGCGAACGCTGCAGGAAATCCGCCTCGCGCGGGTCACAGGTAAATCGCTTGCGGCGCTGCCGCTCGGTGGCGCGGACCTGGCGGAACTGCTCGACCGGTTCGAAGAGCAGTTCGCAGCTGCTTCGGCCACGGATCGGGCCGCACTGTTCGAGGCGGCGATCGAAGCGCTCAAGGGACGCCCGGCGCCATACGTGGGTCGTCCGCTGATCCTTCTGGACGTCCCGTTCGATTCAGCAGTCGAGATCGATCTGCTCCGCGCATTGATTGCTTCGGCGAGCGACGCGTTCATCACTGTGCCCGCCGGTGATTCGGGGGCTCTCGAAAAACTGGCCGCGCTTGGAGCAACACCCGAGATGCTGGAGCAACCAGGCACATCGGATCTGGTCGCCTTGCGGAAGTTCCTGTTCGCGACCGAGGAGCCGCCGCCGCGCACGGCGATGGGCGACGTGCGTGTGTTCTCGGCGCCTGGCGAAGGACGTGAATGCATTGAGATCGCACGCCGGATCCTGGAAGAAGCGCGATCGGGGACGCCGCTCGACGAGATGGCCGTCCTGCTCCGCTCGCCTCAGACGTATCTCGGCCTGATCGAGCACGCGTTCCATCGCGCAGGCATCCGCGGCTGGTTCGATCGCGGTGTCCGGCGGCCGCACCCGGCGGGTCGCGCGTTCCTTGCAATCATCGCGTGCGCCCTCGAGAAGTTGTCGGCCCGCCGCTTCTCCGAGTATCTCTCGCTGGCCCAGGTGCCGCGCCTCGATGCGGCGGCGCCGCCTGCTCCGTCATTCACCCCGCCCACTGATGACGTGTTCGCGCAGGTCGCGGATGCTGCTGCCGCACACGCAGACCGTGAGGAAGATCACGACTTCGATCCGTCAGATGAAACCAGCATCGACGCGACCGACGATGTGGCGGTTGTGGCCGGTTCGCTGCGGGCGCCGTGGAAGTGGGAGGCTCTCATCGTCGATTCAGCCGTGATCGGCGGCGACGCGGCGCGCTGGCATAGACGACTCGATGGCCTCGCGCGGGAGTTCCGACTGCGAATCGTCGAAGAGTCCCGCGACGATCCGGAGTCGCCGATCGTGCAGCGGCTCAGGCGCGACCTGCGCAACCTCGCACACCTGCGCGGGTTCGCGTTGCCGGTCATTGACACGCTCGCGCAGTGGCCGGCGACCGCCACGTGGGCCGAATGGCTCGATTGCTTCGAGAATCTCGCGCCCGGCGTGCTGAAGGAACCGGACGGCGTCCGTCGAGTGCTCGCCGAGCTTCGTCCGATGGGAGAAATCGGCCCCGTGTCGCTCGAAGAAGTACGCGACGTCCTGATGGATCGGCTTTCGATGCTGCAGCCGCCGCCACGGCGATCGCGATACGGTGCGGTCTTCGTCGGAAGTCCGCACCAGGCGCGCGGCCGCGCGTTTCGTGTCGTGTTCGTTCCGGGCCTTGCCGAGCGCATCTTCCCGCAGAAGCCACGGGAAGACCCCATGCTGCTCGATGAAGAAATGCGGATGCCGCTTGGTCACGGACTCCCGCTGCAAGGCGATCGCGCGCGAACGGAACGTCTGCTCCTCCGTCTGGCGACGGGCGCCGCAACCGAGCGAGTCTGGCTCTCCTATCCGCGGATGGAGATTGCGGAATCGCGCCCTCGCGTGCCGTCGTTTTACGCGTTGGATGTGATCCGCGCGATCACCGGCCGCATTCCCGATCACGAGGCGCTCGAGCAGGCCGCTGCGTATGAGGGGGACGCGAGCCTCGCCTGGCCGGCACCAGCCGATCCGCGACGCGCGATTGACGATCTCGAGCAAGACCTTGCCGTCCTGCGAGAATTGCTGGCCGTCGACGTTCGCGCACGCGTCCGGGGCC
>JBKPCD010000296.1:0-31704 GCA_046727175.1 Acidobacteriota bacterium
GATATCCGGGTTCTCCGGTCCATCGACAATTCGCTGCCGCGCCAGTCGCCGCCCGTCGGGTGAGAGACGCACCCAACCTTGCGCTTCCGCACTCTGAAGCTGCAAATGGTCGCCTGTTCGATCCACGGACGCGAGTCGCTGGCCGAACGGCACGCGGTCGGTCGCGAACGCCAGCGTCGTCTGCGACGCGCTGAACATGGAGGGGTGATACGGCGTCTGCTCTCCCGCGCGCCACTCCAGCGCTCTGGCATCGCCGATGAGCATCAGCCGCTCGACGTCGAAACGGCGGACCTCGAGGCGGCGCTGATTGACCGTCAGCAGATCACCGAACCGAGCGTCCGAGGCGTCCGGAACCCACACGGCTTCTGACTCGGATAGCATCAGCGGCGCGCCGGGCATTGCTGGGGGAGCGTCGATGCGGCCGACGTACACGCCGCGCCTTCCCTCGTTCGCCGAACGAACGAAGTACAGAAAATGGAGGCCGTCGGGAAGAAAGACGGGCCAGCGATGAGACAGGTCCCCCTGCGTGGGATCGAGGCGTGTGACCGGCTCCGCGCGGCCACCGGCGCCCGGGACCTTGAACAACGCCGACCCGACCAAGTCGGGCTCATAGACGATCATGCCGCGGCCGCTCCACGTCCCGCCGCGGCCGTCCATGGCATCAGCGAGTGCGACGGGCGCTCCACCTGGGAGCCCGAGCTTCATGAGCTTGCCGCGCGCGAAAAATCCAAGCGCCCGTCCATCAGGCGACCAGAACGGCTGCTTTGCTCCGTCCGTTCCGGCAAGGACGACGGGCTCGAGCGCCGCGAGCTCGCGAACGAACAGCCGGCTCGCCTCCGCGCCGGCTCGCGCGGCGAACACGATCCGTTGCCCGTCAGGTGAGACGACGGGCGGTGAATCGAGCACCAGTCCTTGGGGAAGTGCCCATGTGAATTGCGTCAGGCGAGTGACGTCGGCCTCGCGATCGCCGGTTCCACGAGTCGAGTAGATTCCAGCTCCAAGCAGGCCTGCCGCAAGGACGGCGGTCGCCGCGACCCAACCCCGCCACGATGCTCGTCGGCTCGACGGCGTGTCTCGGGACAGTGTCCGAGCACTGGCTGAGACGTCGACCAGTTGCTCGAACGCCCAGGCGAGGTCATGGGCGGAAAGAAACCGCGCCTGCGGATCCTTTTCAAGTAACCGCATCACCAGCCTGGCGAGGGCCGGCGGAATCCCGGGAACGGCGGCCGTGAGATCGGGAGCGTCGGCCGTCAGCGTCGCGTGCAGCGTCTCGACGATGCTGGCGCGCTTGAAAGGGTTGCTGCCGGCGAGCATTTCATAGGTGATGACACCGACGGCGAACAGGTCCGCCTGCGTATCGGCCGGTCCGCCCCTCACCTGCTCGGGCGCCATGTAGCCAGGCGTGCCGAGAATCAAGCCGTCGGTCGTCAGGCGTTGTGCCGCTGGCTGGCTGGCGACCGCCGGCAGCAGCTTGGCCAGTCCGAAGTCGAGAATCTTGACGTCGCCGTCGGTCCGCAGGAACACGTTCTCCGGCTTCACGTCGCGATGCACGACGCCGCGTGCGTGCGCCGCTGCCAGACCACGCGCGATGCCGAACGCCACGTTGATGGCCTTGCCCACCGGCAGTGGTCCGGCCTCGAGACGCCGGCGCAAGCTCTGTCCATCGAGACATTCGGTCACGAGCATCGGAAGGCCGGCGTGTTCGCCGACGTCGTGGACCGTCAGCAGGTTCGGATGGTTGAGTGACCCGGCCAGGCGTGCTTCTTCAGCAAAGCGACGCAGCCGCTCCGAGTCACTCGACGTGTGCGGCAACACGATTTTGATCGCGACATCGCGACCCAGTCGTTCGTCCCTGGCACGCCAGACCTCTCCCGATGCCCCCGCCCCCAGGCGGTTCAGGACGGTATAGACGCCGACGCGCTCGCCGGCCTCGAGACTCCATCCGCCAGCCGCGACGGTCTTGGCCAGATACTCGAGCGCCGACGTCGCCATGAACTCGCTCGAATTGTCGGACGCTGCAAGAAGCGCCAGCACTTCGGCTTTGAGCGCCGCGTCAGTCCGACACGCGTCTTCAATGAAGCCGGAACGTTCCGCGGCGGGACGCTGAATGGCCTCGATGAATACCCGATCGAGCTGCTGCCAGCGCTCGGTGCTCATACCCGTCCCGAGTTGGTCAAGGCACGGTACAGCCATGCGCGGGCGAACGTCCAATCGTTCTGGACCGTGCGCAATGAGATGCCGACCGCCTCGGCAGTCTCCTCCAGGGACAAACCGCCGAAGAAACGGAGCTCGACAACGCGCGCCTTTCTCGGATCCGCGACTGCCAGCCGTTCGAGGGCCTCATCGAGCGCGACCAGGTTGCCGCACGCATCGTCAGCCGCAATCTCGACATCCTCCAGCGGGACGCGGACGGCCTGGGCGCCGCCACGACGCTCGGCCCGGCGCTTGCGCGCGATGTCGACGAGCACGCGCCGCATCATCTGCGCGGACACGCCGAAGAAATGGCCGCGGTTTTTCCACTGCACCTGATCCCAGCCTAGCAGTCGAAGGCACACCTCGTTCACCAGCGCCGTCGGCTGAAGCGACACGTCGGAGCGCTCGCCGGCCAGGTAGCGCAGCGCCATCCGATGAAGCTGGTCGTAGACGATCGGGAGCAGTCGATCGAAGGCACGTTCGTCGCCATCGCTCCAGGAGCGGAGCAGGGCCGTCAGTTCGTGATCCCCGGAGGAGGCGCGTTCGTCCATCGCGAAGGGTATGGCCTAGTCTACTGCCGCGCCGGGTACCGTTGGCTATCACGTTTGCCTCTCGCACCTCCTGTCCCATAAGGCGCGCTGGTAGCCCAGATCACGCAAGTGGATCGCCGGAATGGCGGGCTGCCAGTTTCGCCCACTGCTTGCGCCTTAGTGGGTGGAGGACAGCTACCATGCACAACGACGGAATCGGATTGGGCCGGCTCGTGGCGACCGCGCTGGCGATTGGAGTCATGCTGAGTGGGGACGCACGCGCGCAGTGCGGGGTCGAGGTGGCCGCCGGTCTCCAGTTTCCGCTGGGCATAGCCTTCTCGAATCAGAAGAATCTCCTCGTATCGGAATCCGGCACGGCAGGGGTCCTGCACAGTGGCCGCATTTCGATCCTCGGCCCCGACGGCGTCCGGCGCACCCTCCTGGACGGGTTGCCGTCGGCCAGTAACGACGTCAACGACCCGTCCGGTCCCGCCGGTCTCGTTATGCGGGGCCGTACGATCTACCTCGCGATCGGCATTGGCAACGCCATCCAGGTCGTCGCGCCTGGCTCGCCGGTGACAGTCGCGAATCCGACCCCCGCTTCGCCGATCTTCAGTTCAGTCTTGGCCGTTCATTTCAGCGCATCCGTCGAGAGGACCACCGCTGGCTTTTCGTTGACGGCCGCGGACTACGACACGCTCGCAGATGGCCAGACGGTGAAGCTCTCAAACGGCGGCGGTGACGAGATCACGATCGCGCTCGTGGCGAATTTCCCGGACTACGTCCCTAACCCGTTGCCCACCGCGCCAAACAGTGTCCGCGGATCGAATCCCTTCGATCTGGAGCTCATTGGCGACCAACTCTACGTTACTGACGGAGGACGCAACCTTGTGTGGCAGGCTGACATCCATACAGGTGCTTTCGCTCCGCTCGCGGCGTTCGAGCCGGTGCCCAACCTCACCGGCGTCGGTGGACCCGTCCTCGAGGCCGTGCCGACCGGGATTCGGGAGTTCGAAGGGCAGCTGTACGTCACGCTCTTCCGCGGATTCCCGTTTCCACCAGGAGCCTCCGTCGTCGAGCGGCTCGACCCGGGTACTGGCGTGCACGCACCCGTTCTCGCGGGTTTGCGAAGCGCCATCGACGTGTTGGTTGGCGACGACGAACACACGAGCCTGTTCGTCCTCGAACATGGGTCTGGAGCGTTGCTGCCGCCGTTCAGCGGTCCGGGCTCGCTCACGCGCAGGGATGCCGCCGGTTCCACAGTGGTGGTGAATTGTCTCGGTCGCCCGACGTCGATGGTCCGCGATGAGCGCAGTGGCACGTTCTACATCACCGAGCTGGTGAATGGCCGCGTGGTGAAGGTTCAGTAGGCATCGCCCGTTTGTCGGATGGGCGCTCGACGAACCCGAGCGCTCATCCCGCAGATCCGAATCTCGTTAACTGAGACCCGAAGCGAATGGTCGCTCGCGAACGACGTTCGCCCTCGGTCGAGTGACGCATCTGCGTGCCACATTCCGCGCCCAATCTGCAAGCCGCGAAGCGTTTTTGGGCCGATTCGCGGTTGCGTCACCCGGGCCGACGCTCCTTTTCTCTCCACCATCAGCTGGATGCCGGAGACGTGAGAGTTTCTTCGAAAATCAATGCGGATGGGTGAGAACTGGCGGAGAGGAAGGGATTCGAACCCCTGGAAGCCTTCCGACTTCAGCGGTTTTCAAGACCGCCGCCTTAAACCACTCGGCCACCTCTCCTCTTTTGAATGGCGGGGACCCTGCACCCCGCCAAGCTCGCTACGCTCCGGGGGGGCCCTACGCCCACTCCGCTCCGCTCGCAGAGGGATTCGGGTACGGGCGCACGTTCCATGTTACGACAGTCGGGCTTTCGGATGAGGTTCGGCGTCAGAGACAGCCCGACCGAGCGACTTATTGCACGAAAGGATTCACGCGATCTGCGGTGCTTCGGCTTTTAGAACAAGCCGAGCACGAGCATCCAGGGGCCGACCGCGGCGACCGCGTAGAGGATCGTGAGCACCGTGAGGGTTCGATGCACGCCGCGCGCGTAGAGGAGCACGCCGCACCCTGCGGCAATCATCTTCGCGCAGAGCAGCGTCGGCGCCGGGCCGACCAGCGTCATCCACGTCGCGAGCAGCATGTTGCCTTCGGCTGCAACGCCGTCCGCGCGGACTGCCACGTACGTGAAGATCCCATCGCACACCTGTGCGAGCAGGAACAAGCCGAGGACCAATCGCGACGCAACCATGCGCGGGAACGATACTGCAAGCGATGCGTCCAGCACAATTGGTTGATTATCTAGAACTTACGAGCCGCGAGTCTCCCGCAGGGGTGTCTTTTGTCTGCAGAACGAAAGCGATGGGCCTGGTGGACAGCAGTCAACCGGTTTCGCTTCCATGACCGACGATCCTGTGGCCCGCTGGTTGAAAGCCCTGGAGAAACGTTACCTCGCCGAGCTGACGGTCGGTGAGGTTGGTCGCGCGTTGCGGGCGCTCTCGTCGTGCTACGTCGAGCGCCGGTCGAAACTCGCGGCTGGCGGCGCGCTGGAGGCGGCGGGGAAGCGAGCAGCGTTCGCGCTGTTCTACGGGCCGATTCACCTGATGATCACTCGCGAGATCGTTCGCGCGCTCGGCGCCCGAGATGGCATTACGGCCATCGTGGACCTTGGATGCGGCACCGGCGCCGCCGGCGCTGCATGGGCCGTGGAGTCCGGCGCCGCACGCATCACTGGCATCGATCGGCACCCGTGGGCCGTGACCGAAGCGAACCGGACGTACCGGCACTTCCGGCTGCGTGGTCGCGCGATTCAGACCGATGTTGGTCGATGGCGTTTTCGCAGCAATCCAGGAACGGCAATCGTGGCCGCCTACGCGATCAACGAGTTGTCGAACGATTTCCGAGCGTCGCTGCTCGAACAGTTCCTGGCGGTGCCCCGGCGTGGTGCGCGAGTGCTGGTCGTCGAGCCGATTGCGCGTCGTGGCGCGTCGTGGTGGGATGACTGGAGAAGCGCCGCCGAGCACACTGGAGGGCGTGCCGACGAGTGGAGATTTGCAACTGCGCTCCCGGCTTTGCAGCGGGAGCTCGCGCAGGCCGCAGGCCTTCAACCGAAAGAGCTCACGGCGCGCACGCTGTTCATCGATCGATTGGCCGACTGAACGATCGCGAATCCGTCATCGAGTCAACAACGCTGTAACTGAAACGGTCGTTGAACGCGAACAGGCCGCTGAATCGACCATTTCTCACCGGATTTCGTGCACGATCACCCTGCCAGGATGGCCCCTTTGCCGGCACGTAAAGTGCTTTCCCGCGTGCATGCGCCTTCGATTCGTCGGCCGACACGACCCCCTTCTGCTAGCGGGGCTTGCTGTCGCCGTGCTCGTGGTTTTCGAGCGGACGATCCGGTACGCCCTGACCGTGGCGCAGGACATCGAGCACGCGTACGGCGTGGCTCTCCTTCCCGCCCTCCTGATTCTGAGCGTGATGTTCGTGTTCCATCAGGCCGCAAACCGCCGCGAAGCGCGAGCGGAAGCTGCGGCAGCCGCGACCGAGGCGGCCGTCGCGCACGCGCGCGCAGCGGAGCTCGAGAACCTGATGCTCTTCGGGCAATCGCTCGCGCGCGCGCTGACGATCGATGCGCTGAGAGAAACCCTGTGGCGGCATCTGCCGACACTGGCAGCCGACGCCGAGGCGTGGGTGCTCCTCCGTCACGACAACGGCTGGGAGCGACTGACGGATACCGCTCGCGTGCAGTGGCCCGCCAATGAAATCGAGCTCACCGCCGATCAACTGTTGAAGGACCGTGACCTTGGACCAACCCAGGGCGTGGGCCGCGAATGCCAGGGCCATATTTGTTTCGTCATGCTCGTCGGCGATCGGCCCATCGGCGTCGTGGGCGTGACAGCTCCTCGTTCCGATCCCGCGAACCTCCCTGCGCGCAGCTCGGGACAGATTTCTCGATCTCGCTCGGTGTGCGCACCGCGATCCGCATCGGAACACGTCGACGTCGTTACCCTCGACGTGCGCAGGAAGATTGGCGCAGCAGCGGCGCTCCTCGCGGTTGCGATTCGAAACGCGCAGCTCTTCGCAGAAGTCCGTGACAACGGCATGAAGGACACGCTGACCGGTTGCTACAACCGCGCGCACGCGCTCGAGACGATCGACGCCGAGCTCGCCCGCTCGAAACGCACGCAAGGCGCGGTCTCGATTTTGATGTTCGACGTCGACGACTTCAAACGCATCAACGACGAGCACGGGCATCAGTGCGGTGATGCCGTGCTGACGGCGGTCGGCCAGAAGATTCGTCAGGTGCTCCGCCGGAGTGACCTTCGTTGCCGGTATGGCGGCGACGAGTTCCTGATCCTCCTCCCGGAAACCGACAGCGAAGGCGCGGCCCGTGTCGCCGAGTGGCTGCGCGGAGAGATCGAACAGGTCGAGGTCCTGCAATCGGGGCACCGCGTGGCCGTCACGATCAGTGTTGGCGTGTGCACGACGCTTGGCGGCGAGCTCAGCGCGGATGCGCTGATCGAGACCGCTGATCACGCACTGTACCAGGCGAAGGCCGCCGGACGAAACTGCGTCCGCGTGGCCAGCGCGCCTGCACGTCCCATGCGGCAGTCGCTCGTGTCGATGCCGAAGCGCGACGCGGTCGCCAGCTGATACGCGGATTCACGGAATCCCCCCGTTCTCACGAGACGCGGATTCACGCGAATCCCCCGTTCTCACGAGACGCGGATTCACGCAGATGCACACGGACTGCGAAACTCGAGTCCCGAATTCCAAATCCGGCACCTGGGCGAGCTACCGAGCGACCGAATCACAAAGCGACCGGCTCGATGCTGCCGTCAGCTTGAACGATGCTCTGCTCTGACAGCGGGGGTACCGAGCGTTTCAGATAGAATCGCCGGATGCTGGCGTCCTCTCGATACCGAGAGCGCCCGGAGGATCCGGCTGGATGACACACGCGCAGGCAGAACCCCTTCCTCGTCGAGGTCTCACGCTCACACAACAGATTTTCGTCGGCCTGGCGATTGGCATTGTCGCCGGCTGGTTCGTCAGCGAGTACAATCCCGCCGCCGCCCGGTACTTCCGCCCATTCAGCCAGCTGTTCCTTCGCCTGATCAAGATGATCATCGCACCGCTGATCTTCGCGACGTTGGTGGCCGGGATTGCCGGCGCCGGACATGTGAAGGTCGTCGGCCGAATGGGCTTTCGCGCGATCGTCTACTTCGAGATCGTCACGACGCTGGCGTTGATCATCGGCCTGGCGGCCGTCAACGTCATGAAGCCCGGCGTCGGCGTCAATCTTCCGACGACCAAGAGCACTGAGATTTCGGCGACCGCTCAAACCTGGGACCAGATCCTGTTGCACGTCGTGCCCGAATCGGTCATCAAGGCCATGGCCGACGGCGACGTCCTCGAGATCGTTGTCTTCAGCATCCTGTTCGCGATTGCGCTCGGGATGATCGGCGAGAAAGGCCGGCCGGTCGTCGTCTGGTGCGAAGCGGTTGCCGAGACAATGTTCAAGTTCACGAACATTGTCATGCACTATGCGCCGATCGGTGTCGGCGCCGCCATCGCGTACACGGTCGGGCATGGCGGGCTTCGCGTGCTGTGGAATCTCGCGTGGCTCGTCGCCACCCTCTATCTGGCGCTGACGCTTTTCATTCTCATCGTGCTCCTTCCCGTCGCGCTGACATTCCGCGTCCCGATCCGCAAGTTCATCAAGGCGGTGAAGGAGCCTGCGGTGATTGCGTTCTCGACGACATCGAGCGAAGCCGCGCTGCCGAGAGCGATGGAGGTCGTCGAGCGGCTTGGCGTCCCGCGCCGCATCGTCGCATTCGTGCTGCCGCTCGGATACAGTTTCAATCTCGATGGCACGACGCTGTATCTGTCGCTCGCGTCGGTCTTCGTCGCGCAGGCCGCCGGCGTTCAGCTCACGGTCGGCCAGCAGATCACGATGCTGCTGACGCTGATGCTGACGAGCAAGGGAGTCGCTGGCGTACCCCGCGCATCGCTCGTGATTCTCGCCGGCACATTGGCCAGCTATAACCTGCCGCTCGAAGGCGTCACGCTCATCCTCGGCGTCGACGAGCTCATGGACATGGCGCGGACGATGGTGAACGTGATTGGCAACTGCCTGGCGACCGTGGTGGTCGCGAAGTGGGAAGGGGAATTTTCCGAAGCGAGCGATCGCGAGCTCGAGCTCGCCGCGGCCAGTGGCGAGATCTGACGATTTCGACACCAACTTCGAACTTCGTACTTCTTACTTCGGACTTTCGGTGAGCGTGACAGCGCATTCGTCGACGCCATGCCCCTTGACTGCGGTGACTTCGAACACGAGTCGATCGTACCGGACCACGTCGCCGACTCTCGGCGGGCGGCCGAGCAGCATGAGAATCAATCCGCTGACACTGTCGACCTCTGCGTGCTCGAGCTCGAGATCGAATTCGCTTCCGAGCTCGTCGATGCGCATCGTGCCGCGCACGCGCAAGCGGCCGTCTGAATCCCGGTAGGCGGCCGGCGCGTCTCTCGGGCCTTCATCGATCTCGCCGATGACCTCTTCGAAGAGATCCTCCAGTGTCACGATTCCCGATGTGCCACCGTGTTCATCGATGACGATCACCATCTGCGTTCTTTCCCGGCGCATGGTGGACAGCACGCTGTCGAGCGGTGCAGTCTCGGGCACGAGCGGCAGCGGACGCGCGTGTGCAGCGCCGATGGTTTCGCGGCTGATGAGAAGCCGCAGCAAGTCCTTGATGTGGATCATGCCGACGATGTGGTCGAGATCGTTCTCCATGATTGGATAACGCGTGTGCGGCGAATGGCCGATCAACTCACGAAGTTGATCCGGACCGGTGCCGACGGGAATCCCGGTGATCCGGACGCGAGGCACCATGACCTCGCCGGCAGTGAGGTCGCCGAACTCGAAGAGCTCCTGGAGCATCTTCCCCGACTCGGCACGGATCGCGCCGAGCTCCTCGCTCTCCTGGACGATCAACTGCAACTCCTCCGACGTGTAGTACTGCTCCGCGGTCTGCACCTGACGGTTCACGCCAAGGAGCTTGAGCACGGCGTTGCCGGCCTCGTTCAGCGCGACGACGAGAGGAAAGACTATGGTCTTGACCCACAGGATCACCGGCGTGATCCACAGCACCATGCGCTCGGCCTGCTGAAGCGCGAGCGACTTCGGAACCATCTCGCCGATGACGATGTGGAAATAGGTGAGGATTGCGATGGCGACAGCGCTCGCCAGACCGTGCGAGAGGAGCCAGGCGGGCGCGCCGGTCCGGCCAATCTGCTGATAGATGGCGTCGGCCAGCACGTGCTCCCCATACATACCGAGCCCGAGGCTGGCGGCGGTGATCCCGAGCTGCGCGGTGGCGATGTACCGATCCTGCTTGCGGGGATCTCGGAGCACCGCCTGAACGGCGCGCGCAAGTCGATGGCCTCGTGCAGCGCGCGCATCGATTGCCGCACGCGGAGCGCCGACGATGGCGAACTCCGCGGCCACGAACACGCCGTTCAGGAGAATCAGCCCCGAGATGATGAGAAACGCGGTCACGCCGCTTCACCCGCTGGCGGCCGCGCGGCGCCAACGATTACGGATGTGACCATGCCAGCGTCGACCGACTCGATTTCGATGTCGACACCGTTGATCGTTACGCACTCGCCGGCCTCGGGGACTCGTCCCAATCGGGACAGTACGCGGAACGCGACGGTATCGCTGCTGGGACGCCAGCCTGGCAGCAAGTGGGCAACCTGATCGACACGCAGCGACCCGGGCAACCGAACGCGCCCGTCGGCGAGAAGAATCGGACGAAGCTGCGTCGTCTTGAACTCGTCGGAGACACCCCCGAGCAATTCGGCGACGACATCCTCTAGCGTGATAAGCCCGGCTACCTGCCCCTGATCGTCCCCGACGAGGGCTTGATGACTGCGTCGTTCGCGCAGGAACGACAAGAGTCGATCGGCAGCCATGCTGTCCCGCACGCGAACGATTGGCCTCAACAAACGCCGGAGCGACGTCTCCTTGTGTCCGCTGATGTAGTCGAGGACGACGTCCTTCGTGTGGAGGATGCCGATCACGTTGTTCCACGAGCGTCGATACACGGGCAATCGTGAGTACGGGCTCGTCGCGACGAGCTTCAGCACTTCCTCTAATGGCGTAGAGGTTTCGACGCCGACGAGACGCGCGCGCGGAACCATCAGCTCGCGCGCGGTCCGCAACCCGAGCCGCAGCGCCCGGTGCAACCGCACTTGTTCCTGCGGCTCCAGGAGCCCGCCGTCACGGCTTTCGGCGATCAGCAGCTCGATTTCTTCCGGCGAATGAACGTGGCGATGTCCGGTGGTCGGCACCCGAAGAAGCTTCAGGATCAGGATGCCGCTGCCGTTCAACAACGCGATGGACCAGGCGAATGCCCGCAGCGACCACTGCATCGGAAGGATGGTCCACAACGCCGCGCGCGTCGGATCCTGCAGCGCGAACGATTTCGGGACGAGCTCGCCGAGGATCATGGCGAGGATCGTGAGCGCCAGCAGCACGATTACGGCAGCCATCGACACCGCTGCTTCGAGATCGATGTACGCGCTCCGCGCGATGATAGGCGCGAGCCGTGGCGCAAGCGTGGCCTGACCGTACGCGCCGAGAATCAGGCTGGACAGCGTGATGCCGACCTGCGACGCGGCGATGTATCTGTCGAGGGCGCGGGGATTTTCGATGACCGGCAGGATGCGCGCAGCGAGCGTGTTGCCGTCCTCGGCAAGGCGACGCAGCCGGCTGCGCCGCGCGCCGACCGCAGCGAACTCCGCCGAGACATACAGCGCCGTCAGCAGGATCAACAGAACAATGATCGCCGCCGCCTGGAGCATGTGGCGCGATCGTATATCAGTCGACAGTCGGTAGTCGCTAGTCTCCAGTCACAGTCGGCAATCACCGTCGGCAGGCTCAGTCGGCAGCTTCAGTCGTCAGTCTCAGTCGTCAGTCGACGTCCGAGTCAAGTCGATGAGCTTGAATCCCCGGCGGTTTGCACGCGACTCCGGCGGCGAGCGATTCGAACCACCGAGCCCTGCATGACGACGACCAAGACGCCGCTGACTCTTACGGCCGAACTGACTGCCGCTTGCCGACTGCCGATCAGGACTGGCGACCGACTGCCGACCGTGGCTGGCGACCGACTGCCGACCATGACTGGCGACCGACTGCCGACTGGCGACTGAGACCCGCGACTGAGACTGCCGACTGTGACCAGAGACTCGCGATTGACGACTGGCGAGTGTTCATTCCACCCGTAGGGCGATGACCGGGTCCACCCGCGTCGCTCGCCGTCCGGGCAAGTAGCTCGCCGCGATCGCGACCAGGCCAAGCATGCCAGCCACGCTCGCAAACGTCACGGGATCGGTCGGACGAACCTCGAACAGCAGACCGGACATGAGCCTCGTCAACATCAAGGCCCCGCTGCCGCCTAGAACGATGCCGGCGATCGCGAGCGACATCGCCTGACGGACCACCATTTTCAGAACGTCGTTGTGCTGCGCGCCGAGCGCCATGCGAATACCGATCTCCTGAGCCCGCTGCGACACGCTGTAGGCGATGACGCCGTAAATGCCCACCGCCGCGAGAATCAACGCGGCAATGGCGAAGATCGACAGCAGCAGCATCGTGAGTCGACGTTGTGCCACCGAATTCGAGACCACTTCGTCCATCGTGGTCACGCCGGCGACGACGAGATCGGGATCCATTTGCCGCACCAGCCCGACGATGGCTTTCGCGATCAGGCTCGTATCGGCCGCCTGCCCCGAGCCAGGTCGAGCGCCCGTCCGGACGGCGAGTGTCATCGACCCATACGGGTTGCGCGCGTAGGGCCAGTACGTCATTGCCCGGGTCTCGACGTCCAGACCGACGTGCTTGACGTCGCCAACCACGCCAATGATTTCATCTTCGACGCCGTCCCACGCGATCAGCACTCGCTTTCCGATCGGATCTTCGTCGGGCCAGAACTTCCGGGCCATGGTTTCGTTGATGACGACTCGCCCTTTTGCGTCGGCGGGATCGTTCTCGTTGAACAACCGTCCTCGAACGAGCGGCACCCCCATAGCGTCGAGATAGTTGTTCGCCATCACGCGGACGTCGGTCACCGGTTCCTGGCCGAGCGGCGGCTTCGGCCTGCCAATGATCTCCATCGACGTTGCCGCGCCGAGACCGGTCAAAGGCAGGAAGCTGACCGCGCCGGAGGCCTTCACGCCCGGCAACGCACCGATCTGCTCGTAGAGTCGCGCGAAGAACTGACTGCGCTGACTTCCATTCCCGTATCGCGTGGCAGGCAGCGAGACGCGCATCGTGACGGTCCTCGCGGGATCGAATCCAGGATTCACGTCGAGCAGATGCCCGAAGCTGCGCAGCGACAGTCCTGCCGCGACGAGCAAAATCAACGCGAGCGCGATTTCGGCGACGACGAACGCGGCGCGCGCGCGTCGCCCGCCGGCAGCCGACCCGGTGCGACCGCCTTCCTTCAACGCATCCGTGAGCCTCTCGCCCGATGCCGTGAGCGCCGGGACAATGGCGAACAGCGTACCGCTCACCAGCGATGCGGCCACGGTGAACGTGAGCACCCATCCGTCGATTCCGACGAGCTCGAGGCGCTGAACCGGCAGTCGCTCCGCGATGACAGTCCGCAGGAGCTCGACGGCCCACCACGCCAGCAGCAGACCGCACAGTCCGCCCGCGACTGACAGCACGACACCCTCAGCCAGCAGCTGCCGAATCAGACGCGATCGTCCGGCGCCGAGCGCAGCTCGCACGGCGAGCTCACGCTGCCGCGATGTCGCGCGAGCGAGGATCAGATTCGCGACGTTTGCACACGCAATCAGCAGGACGAACGCCACGGCGCCGGTGAGCACCATCAGCGCGGGCCTCACATCGCCGGTCAACTCCTCGCGAAGATCGACCACGCGCGCGGTCCATCCGGTGTTGAATGCGGGGAACATTCTCGTCAGCTCAGCCGCGACACGTGTCATGTCGGCTTGCGCCTGCTGAACGGTGACCCCAGGCCTCAACCTGCCGACGACCATGAGCGATCGTCCCCGCGGCGTCCGCGATTGCGCCGTGAACCCGATTGGCCGCCAGACATCGACTGTCCTGTCGAGAAACGAAAAGCCGGGCGGCATGACGCCGAGGACAGTGTAGGGAGCGCCGTCGATGATTAGCGGGCGCTCTAGAATCGTGTGGTCCGCCTCGAACCGCCGCTTCCAGAGGCGATCGCTGATGATCGCCACGCGTGAATCTGGCTGATTTTCATCGGACGTGAAGCTGCGGCCGAGCGCGGGTCGCACGCCGAGAATTTCGAAAAACCTCGCGGACACCAATTGCGTTTGGAGCTCCTCGGGATCGCCGCCGCCCGTCACCGTGATATTGAACGTGATGGTCACCGCGGCGATGTCTTCGAACACCTGATTCATCTCGCGCCAGTGCAGAAAGTTGGCTGGCGCGACGACGTTGCTCTTTCGATCGCGCGGCACGTTGTGCTCCCAGATGACGGCCAGGCGATCGGCGTCCTGGTAGGGCAGCGGCTGGAGCAGCAGCGTGTTGATGACGCTGAAGATTGCGGTGTTTGCGCCAATCCCGATTGTCAGCGCGGTGATTGCAATGAGAGCGACCAGCGGCGCGCGTAGCAGCAATCGCGCGCCGTACTGCAGGTCGTGGAGGAGAGTGCGCATGATCGGCTTTAGGCTTATGGCTTTAGGCTTTGGGCCTTGCCTGTCGAAAGCGAAATGTCAGGGGGAGTGACAGACGACATTCACTGTAGATGATCCACATCGCCCAACGCCGAGGGCCCCAAGCCCCAAGCCCCACGCCTTGAGCCCAAAGCCCAAAGCCTGCTATTTCTCAATCGCCCCAATCGCCCACGCGGCCTGCCGCCGCACGCCGGCGTCGCGATCTTTCAACGCCGTGAGCAGCGCGCTCAGCGCACGCGAGCTTCCGATCGCGCCAAGCGCCCACGCGGCCTGTTCGCGGACGCGATTGTCCTGGTCCGCGAGCGCCCGCACCAGCGCGTCAACGGCGGCTTCGTCGTCGATCGCGCCGAGCGCCCATGCGGCCTGATGTCGGACGCCGGCAGACGCGTCGCTGAGCGCCTTGATCAGGGCTGGCACGGCGGAACGGTCGTCGATGGCGCCCAGGGCCCAGGCTGCCTGTTTACGAACGTGCTCGTCCGCATCCGCGAGCGCCTCAGCAAGTGCTGTCACCGCCCGCGAGTCGTCGAGTGCGCCGAGCGCCCATGCAGACTGGCGGCGCACACGGGCGTCCGCGTCCTTGACCGCGGCGATGAGCGCGGGAACTGCGGCACGATCGTCGATCGCGCCAAGCGCCCACGCGGCCTGCTCGCGCACGGGCGCTTCGCGATCGCGCGCAACCTCGATCAGCGAGTTTACGGCGCGCGGATCATCGAGCGCACCAAGCGCCCATGCTGCATTCCGACGCGCAATCCACACCGGCTGTCGCAGTGCGGCGACCAGCGGATCGAACGCGCGCGAGCCGATTGCGACGAGCGCGGCCGCGGCCTGTTGCCCGGGACTGGTGGGGTCGTCCGGGTTGCCGCGCCACGATCGCCGGTTGCAGACGGTTTGCTCGACCGGGGATGCATCGGAGAGCAGTGCGATCAGCGGCTCGATCGCCGTGACCGCATCGTCACCGAGCTCACGCAGCTCGCACGCTGCCTGGGCCCGAACAACAGGGTCATCGGCGCGCAACTGCGAAATGAGCTTCGTTGGATCAGGCCGTTGGGTCGGCCGTGCGAGGGTTCCTCCCGTGTCGGGGAGCAGCGTCGCGACCGCTATCGCGGTGGCAAGGAGCGGCCGGGGCATGTCACCGCACCCCGCCTTCGACGAAGGGGATGCCGTCGTCCCGCGGGTGCGGATGCGGACGAGGATTGGGATTCGGGTGCGGGTTGGGATTCGAGTTCGGGTCCGGGTGTGGATTCGGATTCACGATGTTCAGGTGCAGGTGCGTACCAAGAGCGTCATGATCATTTTCGCCGCCACTCAGCTCTGCGAGAGCTCTCGCTGCGTTTCGGCGAACGCCGGGATCCTCATCCTTCAGCGCGGCAGTGACCGCGTCGAGCGCCCGCGTGTCGCGTAATTCGCCGAGCGCCGCGAGGGCTCTCCGTCGCACGTCGGTGTTCGGATCCTTGACCAGCGAAATCAAGGGCTCGACGGAGGACTTGTCGCGCAACTCGCCGAGGGCCGAAGCCGCGCGCGATCTCACGCGCGCATCGGCGTCCTTCAGCGCGACGATCAGGCCGGGGACGGCGCGGGCATCACGAATCTCGCCGAGCGCGCTGACGACGCGCTGCCGCACTTCGACCTGATCGTCTTTGAGCGCTTCAATCAGCGCCGGGACCGCTCGCGCGTTGCGGAGGTTCCCGAGCGCCGAGACAACCTGCAATCGCACGCCGGCATCCGTGTCCTTGAGTGCACCGATCAGGGCGTCGAGGGCGGCTTCGCTGCGATCCTTTTGCGCGGTCACGCTGTTCCGCGGCGGCGACGCGAGCTCGAGGGATGGATGAAGAAAGATGTACCCCGCGCCGACGAACACGGCGCTGGATTTCATCAGCGTGCGAACGAACACGGTCAACGGCGTCATGACCAACTCCTGCAGCAGTCCGTGGTCTGCTAAAAAACTAGCATCGCGAATCAGTGCTCCGGCCGACATTCACGGCGGTATGAACCGCCTTGACTGACTGCATACGGTTACTTGGCGATTTGGCCCAGCGCGAACGCCGCCTGCTGGCGGACGCTCGAATTCGGATCCTTGAGGGCGGTCGTCAGCCCATCGATGGCTCGCGGATCGCGCAGCTGCCCGAGCGCGAACGCCGCCTGCTCCCGCACCTCGGGATCGTTGTCCTTCAGCGCGATGATGAGGGGTTCGACGGCGGCCCGGTCCTTGATCTGTCCAAGCGCAAACGCGGCTTGATGCCTTACCTCGGCGTTGCTGTCTTTGAGCGCCGAGACGAGCGGCTCGACCGAGCGGCGATCGCGAATCTGTCCGAGCGCGAACGCGGCCTGCTGCCGCACATCGGGCTTCGCGTCGTGCAGCGCCGCTGTGAGACCGTCGATCGCCGACGGATCGCGCAGCTGCCCCAGCGCGAACACAGCCTGCTGCCGGACCTCCGCGTTCGAATCGTTGATCGCGCCAGCCAGCGCCACCGTCGCGCGACGATCACGGATCTGCCCCAGCGCAAACGCGGCCTGTTGTCGCACATCCGGGTTCGAATCCTTCAGCGCTGCGGCTAATGGATCGACCGAACGGGGATCGCGAATCTGACCAAGCGCGAAGGCCGCCTGTTGCCGCACGTCAGCGTTGTCGTCCTTGAGCGCGATCGTCAAGCCATCGACCGTGCGCGGATCGCGAAGCTGCCCGAGTGCGTGGACGACCTGCTCCCGCACGCCGGGGTTCGAATCCTTCAGTGCGGCTGTCAACGGGTCGATCGCGCGGCGGTCGCGCAGCTGACCGAGCCCGTGTGCCGCCTGCTCACGAACGTCCGGCGACGAGTCCTTCAACGCCTGGACGAGCGGCTCGAAGATGGCCGGATCACGGATCTGAACCAGCGCATGCATCGCGGTCTCGCGCACTTCCTTGTCGGTGTCCTTCAGCGCAGCGGTCAGCGCTGCGATGGCCTTTGGATCCGCGGTGCGCTGTCCGCCCTCGTGAGACCCGCTCGGCGTCGGCGTTGGCGTTGGTGTCGGCGTTGGTGTCGGCGTTGCTTGAGCCCCATACTCGCCAGCAGCCGCGGACTGCGCGATGCCGTCGATCATCTCGCGCGTCACTGCGTCCGTATGCGCTGCCGCCTGCGACTGAACGGAGGAACGAATCCCCTCGACAGGAACCTGTCGCTGGACGTGTGCCGTCGCGTGGTTCGCAAGTGCATCTGCCGTTCGCTCCGATGGCGGCCTGTGTTCGGCCTGTCGCGCTCGTGCTTCTGTTGACGGACTCGGACCCTGCTGGCTCCTTGTATCCGCCTCAGGGGCTGATTGTGGCGCAAGGCTCGCCTCAGTGCTCGCGTACGCCCACGGCTGCACGGACGCCAGCGGCATCAGCGCGCAGACGACCACAACGATCGCTGCCAGCGTTCGCCAGCGTGTCATCCCGGCCCGCGGGACTTTCGGATCGAGAATCGCAATCACGCGCCCTTCGAGCTGCGTGCGATGCGCCATCGCCAGCGTCGCACCGGCGAGGACCGCAGGGAAGCGGCCGGCGCGCATCACGCGAGCGATTTCCAGGAGCTCCTGTGCGTAATCAGGTCCACGCGTCCCGGCGGCAAGGACGAGGTCGTCGCACGCGCGCTCGCGCTCGTTGCGAGCTCGTCGCGCAGCCATCCACGCGAGCGGGTTGAACCAGTAGAGCGCGCATGCGAGCTGCGCGATCATGTGCGTCAAGCAATCGCGACGCTTGACGTGCGCGAGCTCGTGCAAGAGGACGATACGGAGGCGATCGAGCGGCCAGCGGTCGACGTCGGCGGGCATCAGGACAGCCGGACCCCACACACCCCACGCCATCGGCATTGTCGCCCGAGTGCTGCGCAGGAATGTGGTGCGTCGAACGATGCCGAGCTCCTCTTCGAGCTCGCGCGCGAGCGGCAGCCAGGGTGCGTCCGAGACCCGTTTGGTGCGACGCGACATCCATTGAACCACGATGACGCCCAGGACGAGACGGCCGAGGATCGCGACGCCGCCAAGGGCCCACAACCCGATTGCAAGCGACGACCACGAGACATCACGCCACGCCAAAGGAACGTTTGCGACCACCGCGGGACCTGCCGGCGCTTGTCCCGATGATGTCGCGGTTCGTTCCGCGCGCGCATGCGTGCGCGGTTCGACAACAGGAGCTGGCTGTCCACCACGCTGCTGCGGAACGTCGATGGTCGGCGGTTGCGGCGTCCTCAAGGTCACAATCGGCAGCTGCCAGCGCGGCACGACCGTGGACAGCGCTGGCAAGGCGATGGTGCCGACGAGCGCGAGCGTCCAGACGAAATGGCGCAGCGCCGCGGACGCGCGCTGGAGCAGCAGCGCCGCGGCCGCCGCGGCTGACAGAAGAATCGTCGCCTTGAGGATTGCGTCGGCAAGCGGCAACCACGTGTCGGCAGACGCGGCGGACAGGGCGGCAAGGGCGCTCGAAATGAAGTCCATGGCTAGGCTCCCGCTCGCCGGGCCTGATCGATGAGGCGTGCAAGACGATCCAGCTCAGCGTCGGACATTTTCGTGGACGCGTCGTCGAGCAAGGCCGAGATCGCCTGTTCGGCGGAGCCGTCGAAGAAGGTCTGCAGCATGTGGCGCATCGCCGACCGCTTCGCATTGTCGCGGGCAACCGTGGGGAGGTACACGTAACGGGGACCGTCCTGCTGGTGTCGAACGTGCCCCTTGTCCTCGAGGATCCGCAGCATTGCGCGAACAGCCGAGTAGCTCGGAGGGTCGGGGAGGGCAGCCTGCACCTCTGCCGCTGTCGCGCGGCCGTTCGCATACAGAATATCGATGATCTGCCGCTCTCGGCGGCTCAGGTCCAGATGGGTCTGTTTAACCATTCGGGTGAGTTCCAACATATCCCTTAGACGGTGGTCTTCCGGAAAAGGTGCTATGAAAATAGCACAGTGGCAAAAAATAAGCACGTGCGGTCGAACCCAGCTGGCTTTTCCGGGGGATTCGCGTAAGATGCTGACCTCATGCTGAAGGAGTTTCGCGATTTCGCGGCGCGGGGTAACGTCATCGACCTCGCGGTTGGCGTCATCATCGGTGCGGCATTCGGCAAGATCGTCAGCTCGCTGGTCGATGATGTGGTGATGCCGCCCGTCGGCCTTTTACTGGGGCGCGTCGACTTCAAGGACTTCTTCGTTGCGCTGAATGGCGCGACGTATGCCTCGCTGGCGGAAGCCAAGGCGGCCGGTGCGCCGACGCTGAACTACGGCGCCTTTGTCAACACAGTGATCCAGTTCCTCATCGTCGCGTTCGTCGTCTTTCTGTTGATCAAACAGATCAATCGCATCAAGACCCAGCCTGCCCCGCCCACCGAAGATGCTCGGGATTGTCCGTTCTGCATCTCGCGGATTTCGCGCAAAGCGACGCGGTGTCCGTTCTGCACGGCTGAACTCAGGGCCGCTGTCTAGCAGAAGGCTTCGCAGCTGAACCTCGCGCATCATCAGCCCTCAGCCCCGGCGATGTTATAGTTACGCGCTTCAATGCTTCGAGGCCAGATCGTCTTCGCCGCCGCGCTGGCGGCGGTGGTGGTCGCATGGGTCGCGCAGCGTCAGCCTGCGGCGGCACAGACCTTGGAATTGCGGTGGGCTGGCGACGCCGAGGGCGGCGCACCCTTCGTTGAAGCAGATCCTTCCGATCCTTCTCACCTCGTCGGCTTCGACGTAGAGATTGCGGGCGTGATCGCGCGCGGGCTCGGGCGCACGCCGCGCTTCGAGCAGGTCATGTTCACGTCCATCGATCAGTCCATCGCGCGCGGCGACGCGGACATCGGGCTCAGTGGTGTCGAAGACACGCCGGCGCGCCGGGCGATGCTCGCTCCGACTGTGCCGTACTACAGGTTTCGCGAGGTCCTCAGCGTCCGCACGGGCGACGTGGACCGATACAAGACGCTGGCCGATCTTCGCGGCCGGCGTGTCGGGACGCTCGGTGGAACGATCGCGTACGAGATCCTCCTGAAGGCGGAGCGCGATCACGGCATCGAGGCGGTGTCCTACGACGACGACGTGCATCCGTATAGCGATCTGCTGATCGGCCGTGTGGATGCCGTGCTGCTCGACAACGTGCTCGCGGAACGGCGGCACCGCGCGATGGCTGGTTTCACCATCCAGCCGGAGACCGTTGCGATCGCGCACTACGTCGGCGTCATGGCGCGCAACAACGCCGAGCTGCGCGACCGGGTGAACGACGTGCTGCGTCAGGCGATGCAGGACGGAACGCTCGAGCGCATCTTTCGAAAGTGGCAGGTCTGGAACGACGACCAGCCGACGCTGTACGCCGCTCTGACCGCCGGGCAGCCCGTACCGCCAGTGATCGGGATCGATCAGGCCGGCAACGTTGCAACGCTATCGGGCTGGCGCGCAGTACGGCTGTATCTTCCCGCGCTCCTGAAAGCGTCGGGCGTGACGATTGTCCTCTCGTGCACGTCGATGCTGCTCGCCGTGCTGGTCGGAATCGTGATCGCAAGCGGTCGCGTGTACGGGGACCGCGCGACGCGAACGGCCTTGACCGGTTACGTCGAGCTGATTCGCGGCACGCCGATTCTGCTGCAGCTGTTCGTCCTGTATTACGGCATTGCGTCTGCCGTGCGGCTTCCCGCGTTCCTGGCGGCACTGCTCGGCCTTGCGTTGAATTACGCCGCGTACGAAAGCGAGATCTACCGCGGCGCGCTGCTCGCCATTCCGTCGGGCCAGCTCGAGGCAGCGCGCACGTTGGGATTCAGCGAGTTTCAGGTCCTGCGTCTCATTCGAGGTCCACAGGCACTGCGGATCGCGCTCGCGCCAATGACCAACGACTTCGTCGCGCTGTTGAAGGACTCGTCACTGGTGTCGGTCCTCACCGTCGTCGAGCTCACGAAAGAGACGCAGATCTTCGCGACGAATCTCGGAAGCTGGGTGATCCCCGGCGCCATGTGCGCGGCGCTCTACCTCGCGATGTCGCTGCCACTCGCTGCGCTCGCCCGCAGGATGGAATCCCGGTGGAGAGGCCAGTCGTCTTGAGCGCCGTGGTCCTCACGCTGCGCGGCCTGCGACTGACCCGCGGAGACCGCACCATTCTCGGCGGCGTCGACCTGGAGGTTCGTCGAGGCGAGCTCGTCGCGTTGCGCGGCCCGTCGGGGTCGGGGAAGACGACGATCCTGCGAGCGGTTGCGGGCCTCGACAGGTTCGACGCGGGACGGATCGAAGTCGGCGACGTTGTCCTGAACGCCGGCACGCCCGCGCGCGCGACCCTGACGCGGCTCCGATCGCAGGTCGGGATGGTGTTTCAGTTCCATCATCTCTTCGAGCATCTGACAGTGCTCGACAACGTGTGTCTGGCGCCGGTGCACGTCCGCGGCACGTCCGGGGCCGACGCGCACCGGCGTGGTCGCGAGCTGCTCGCGCAACTCGCCGTGGACGCTCGGGCCGCGGCGTTTCCACGCGAGCTGTCGGGTGGCGAAGCACAGCGCGTCGCGATCGCGCGGGCGCTCGCAATGGATCCACCGCTGCTGCTCATGGACGAGCCGATGGCGTCGCTCGATCCCGCACGGCGCCAGGAGCTCGGCCTGCTGCTCAAACACCTGACGAAAACCGGCCGCACGCTGGTGCTCACCAGCCACGACGAGGAATTCACCCGTCAGTTCGCCACGCGCACCGTCTCGCTGGACGGCGGAATCGTGCGCTGACGACTCTCCAGATTCCCGGTTCGCCGGTCCCCGGTTCGCCGGTCCCCGATCCCCGTCCCCGGATTCCGGTTCCCGGTTCATGCAGGATTGGTTACTGCAGTGGGCACGGAGCGACAGGATTGTCGCAGTCTCCAGCAGGCCACCGACAAAGACATCGCTTGCCCACGCGGCAGTGGGTGCGGCGTACACGCCACAGCTGGCCGTCACGGAAACACATTGACAGCGCCATTGGTTGAGAGTATCTCTGCCCAGCGTTCGGTCTTTCCTCAGTACGCGACCCCGGTGGGAGGGAGAGCCCTTGCCCGTGAACGTCTCGTCCCGCATCGCGTCTCTTCACTCATCAACTGGGTACTCGGCATGCACACGGCCTCGCCTGCATTCCTCGACCGAATCGGGCAAGCCCTGCGAGGGATTCTCATGCTGAACAGACACCGCCTGCTCTCAGTCGTCGTTCTGTTCCTGGTTGCGCTCAACGTCGATTCTCATGCGCAGACCAAGCGAGCGATGACGCTCGTCGACGTGCTGAACGTTCCCAACCTCACGGATCCGCAGCTCTCGCCGGACGGTCGGCAGGTCGCGTACGTGCTGGCGAAGGCGGATTGGAAGGCGAACAAACGGATTTCGCACATCTGGCGAGTCAACGGGGACGGCACAGGGTCCGTTCAGCTCACGTCCGGCCAGGACGGCGAGACGAGTCCGCGATGGTCGCCCGACGGTCGCACGCTTGCGTTTCTGGCCAAACGGGGGGCGGAGGAGGCGACCCAGATCTACCTGCTTCCGAATAGCGGTGGTGAGGCGCAGGCGCTGACCGCTCAGGCCTCCGCAATCGCCGACATCAGGTGGGCGCCCGATGGCAAATCGGTTTTCTTCGTCGCGCCCGAGCCGAAGACGGACGAGGAGAAAGCTCGTGAAAAGGCGAAGGACGACGTGTTCGCGTTCGACGAGGATTACAAACAGCGACACCTGTGGCGCGTCTCGGTGAGCGATCGGAAGACCGAACGCCTGACGACCGGCGATTACTCAGTGCTGAGCTACGACCTCTCGCGCGACGGCCGGCGGGTCGCCTTCAATCGGGCGCCAACGCCGTTGCTGGGAACGAGTGAGGAAAGCGAGGTCTGGATCATGAACGCCGACGGCTCCAGCGCGTCGCAGCTCACGCACAACGGGATAGCGGAACGATCGGCGCGCATCTCGCCGGACGGCACGCAGGTCATCTTCCTCGCTGGCGCAAACGAGAAGTTCGAAAGCTACTACAACGGCAAGATCTTCGTCGTCCCGAGCGCCGGCGGTGCTGCGAAGCTTCTGGCGGCGGATCTTCCGTACGCGGTCGACGCTGCGGACTGGAGCCGCGACAGCGCCTCCGTCTACTTCCTCGCCAACCTCGGCGTGCACAACGAGTTGTTCCAACTGGACGTGAAGAGCGGAAAGGCGCGTCAGCTCACGGATGGTCAGCACGCGCTTGGCGGCTGGTCGTTCGTGGCCGAAGCGGATCGGCACGTGATGACGATCGACGACGCGGAAAATACCGGCGACGTGTGGCTCATTGGATCCGCGAATCCGGGAACGCCGACACGAGTCACGCACGTCTTCGACTATCTCGCTCAGGACTTCCGATTGCCGCGCCAGGAAAAGGTCCAGTGGAAGGGCGCCGACGGCGTCACTGTCGAGGGGCTCCTTTACTATCCGCTCGATTACCGCGAAGGGCAACGCTATCCCCTCGCGGTTCAGACCCACGGCGGCCCGCAGGCATCGGACAAGTACGGGCTGGCGGAGTGGGGCAGCTACGTCCCGGTCCTGACCGCCAAAGGCTATCTGGTATTCAAACCAAACTATCGCGGCAGCACCGGATACGGCGATTCCTTCCTGCGTGACATGGTGGGGCACTACTTCCAGAACGCGCATCTCGACGTGATGACAGGCGTCGACTATCTCATTGCGAAGGGCATAGCGGACGGCGATCGCATGGTCAAGATGGGGTGGAGTGGCGGCGGTCACATGACGAACAAGATCATCACCTACACGACCCGGTTCAAGGCGGCATCGGCAGGTGCCGGCGCGACGAACTGGATCTCGATGTACGCGCAGAGCGATACGCGGACCTTTCGGACGCCATGGTTCGGCGGGACGCCGTGGCAGAAGAACGCGCCCATCGACACCTACTGGGAGAATTCGCCGCTCAAATACGTGTCGAATGTCCAGACGCCGACGATCATCCTCGTCGGCGAGAAGGATGTCCGTGTTCCGATGCCGCAGTCGGTGGAGATGTATCGCGCGCTGAAGAGCAATGGCGTTCCCACACATCTGTACGTCGCGCCGCGAGAGCCGCACGGCTGGCAGGAGCTTCGTCATGAGTTGTTCAAGATGAACGTCGAGCTCGATTGGTTCGAGAAGTACGCGATCGGGCGGCGGTACGAATGGGAGAAGGCGCCGGACGATCAGAAGCCAGCGCAAAAGACGACGAGCGATCAACACTGACGCTGATCGGCTCTGGGCTCAAGGTTCTTGGCTTTCGGCCTGCTCTGTCGAAAGGCGCCGTTCGGGCAGACACTTGCATGATTTTGCTGTGACTTCGTCGGCATTGCGTTGTACAGGCCCAAAGCCCAGAGCCTTGAGCCCTACTTGCGCTCTCCAATGCCGTAGACGTGCCCGAGAGTCCGAACGATCATCAGGCCGTCGGAGATGGCGGGAGTACTCATGATGACTTCCTTCATGGAGTTCTTCGCCAGTTCCTCGTACTGACGCCCGGCGCGCGCGACGAAGATGTCGCCGTCCTCGCTGGAGAGATAGAGCTTGCCGTCGGCGGCGATAGGTGACGCGGCGAATGCGCCGCCGCCGCCGACACGGGCGCGGTACAGGCGCTGGCCGGTTTTCGCATCGTACGCGGTGAGCACGCCGTTGCTGTCGCACGTATACAGCAGTCCATCGTAATAGAGCGGCGTCGGGATGTAGGTGCCCGCCGTGTTGCTCCATGCAACGGCGTCGCTCGACGTCTGGTCCTTCGGCATGGAGATGTCGCCGCTCGCGGTCGGCTTGACCGCGTAGATCGGCCGCACGGGTGGGTAGCCCCCGGTCACGAACACGAGGCCGTCGCCGACGACCGGTGTGCCCACCGTCAGCTCTGAATTGGGGCCGAGCTTCCATACCTCCTTGCCAGTCTCGGCATCGTATGCGCGGACGGTCGGGCCGTTCGTCACGATGTGCGCGCCTGATGGACTGTTGAAGATCGTCGGCGTTCCAAACGACGGGATCTCGTTCCGTTCCGTCTTCCATACCTGCTTGCCGGTCCTCACGTCGTATGCCGCGATGAACGAGTTCTTCTGAATGTCCGCCTGGACGATGACCTTGTCCTTGTAGATGATCGGCGAGCTCGAGTGACCCCACTGGTAGGTCGGGTCGAAGAACCAGCCGCTATCGAGGATGCCGGTATCGACGGTCCACAACTCGTTGCCCTTCATGTCCCACGCCGCGAGTCGCCCCACGGATCCGAAGAGCGCGATCACGCGCGTCCCGTCGGTGACGGGCGTCGAGTTCGCCTGCGTCGACTTGGGATGGCGCTTCACCTTCGGCACACCCTTGAACGCGACCTTTTCCCAGAGGATCTTCCCGCTCGTCTTGTCGAGGGCGTAGATCTTCCACGTGTGCTCCGACAGGTCGTCGACCGGTTTCACATCGCCATAAAGGCCCGTGCGGAATGTCTTGTCCTCCGCGCTGCTGATCGCGGTCACGACGAAGACCTTGTCTCCCCAGACGATCGGGCTGGCCGTGGTGAAGCCGGGGATTGGTGTCTTCCACTGGACGTTCTTGCCGCTGTCGATGTTCCACTCGGGTACGGCGCCCTGGCCGTCGCCGTCGCCGGACGCGTTCTCACCGCGGAACGCCGGCCACGGCTTCGCCGCCGTGCGCACGACCGGCTTCGACGGCGGTGCGTCGGCTCTAGCCGACGCAGGCGGCGGTGTGGCCGGTGCGGCGGCGCCTGCGGCTCCCTCTGCGGCCCGTGGGAACGCCTGCGTGCCTTGTGGAGTCGTGACGACGAGACGCTCGACGGTGCCGCCGCGTCCCGCGAAGCTGACGTTCAGCCCCGGGGCCTCGACGACGTTGAAGGTGGTTTCGGAAGTCGGCACGAGCGTCAGCGGCGGCTGATTGGCGACCCTGAGCACGAGCGATTCCCCGGAGAGATTCACCGTCACCGCTGCCTGCTCGTTCCGGTAGTTGCCAACGTAGGACTGAAGCGTGGCGGTCGGGACACTGACGACAGGTTCGGCAGGAAACTGCGCCAGCGCCTTTTCGAGCGCACTGCTGATCTCCGCGTTCGAACCGCGCTGCGCGGCAGTGAGCGCGCGCTGGACGTCCGCCCTCGTCAATCCCTTGCTCTTGAGCGCCGCATCGACCAATGCCTTGTCTCCGGCCGCCGCTGCCTGCGCGAGCACCTGGCCGCCGCCCTCCGACCCTCGTTCGAGCAACAGCATCATGGCGGCCGTGTGGTTGTTCATCGCGGCCATCAGGAGCGGACGGAACTTGTAAAACGTGTCCACCACGTTGATGTCCGCGCCGCGATCCAGCAGGAGCTTGATCACCTCGACATGGCCCTTGTCGGCGGCAAAGAAGAGCGCTGTCGCCTTGTAGCGGTTACCGGCGTTGATGTCGGCGCCGCGATCCAGCGCCTGGGTGACGCGTGCGACGTCACCCGCTCGTGCAGCATCCCAGAGCTCTTCGTTGAGCGTGGTCTTATCGGCAGCTTGCGGCGCGAGAGCGATCAATAACGTAACGGTCGTAACGGCGGCAATCATGGACGGGCTCCCGGAAAGCGCGGCTAGGATACCTGAACACCGACCAGAGGAACACTCATCTCGAAGTGACAGGTGAGCGGTAACGCGGTCTGACGATCTTCCGAACGCGCGACAAGATGGCCTGGTTTTGGACGTTCATTGTCCAGCTCGCGACGGTACGAGTTCTGCCTCTCTGTCGTCAGGAGGCACTATGCGAGCTCTAGCTTTCATGACAGCGCTACTGTTTGCCGCCCCCGCGGCCGCGCAGCGGGGTGTCGTCAGTGGGATTCGCGTCTCGACCGAACGTGTCTCCGCCGGGGCCCCAGTCACGATGTCGATAACGGGAAGCAACCCGTGTGGAGCCGTACTCGTCGACCAGGGCGATGGCACGGCAGTGACACACCCGATCGAACGCGTGCCCACGACCATTCGGTACGCGTACTCGCAACCTGGCACCTACCGCATCACCGCGCGAGGAATGGGGAACTGCGATGGTGAAGCCGCCGCAACGGTAACGGTCGTCGGTCCGCTCGTTCAGGAACAGAGTTCGGAGCGCGAGCCCGTGCAGCTCCGCGGGATGGACGTCGACGGTGACGGCGTCATCACACGCGCGGAGTGGCGCGGCAGCGCACAGGCTTTCAGAGCGCATGACTGGAACGGAGACGGCGTGCTGTCCGGCAACGAAGTGCGCGGCGATCGCCCCTCCGGAACTATCGAAGATCGTTACCCGGCGCCCGGCGGGTTCAGTGATTGGACCGAGGAGGGTTTCGCCGAGCTCGATCGCAACGGCGACGGACGCATCGCGCGCAGCGAGTGGCGCAACGATCTCGAGACATTCCGTCGTGTGGATCGCAACGGCGATGGCGTGCTGTCGCGGCGCGAGTTCCTGGGTGAAGGTGTTGCGGAGGACCAGGACCTTCGAGCGTCGGGTCAGATGGTCGTTGTCGACGCCAGACGACCGTGGAACGACACCGGTCTGGTCGTTCGTGAGGGCGACAGAGTGCGGATCGAGGCTGAAGGGACCGTTATGCTCAGCACCGATCCGTCCGACGTTGCCGGGCCGGTTGGCGCGAGGTCTGGCCGGAAGGCGGCAGGAGCGCCTTTCCCCGAGGAGCGGGCCGGATCACTTGTTGCCAGGATTGGCGCTGAGCCTATCTGGATAGGCGACACTGGAATCATTGCGCGCGCGCCTGCGGGCGGTCGCCTTTACCTCGGTGTGAACGATGATTTCTTCCCGGATAACAGCGGCAGTTTCCGGGTCACACTCACGATAATGAGCCGCTATCAGTAATCTTTGTTGTCCTGAACGCGGACGGCCGATCCGCGTTCAGGAACCTGCGTCCGACGTCCTCTATTTCGACCCTCGACCGGCGGTGCGCCACGCCAACAGACTTTGTCAACTAGCTCTCCTGACAAACATGGCTGCGAGCGCGTCGAGACGGGCTGTCCAGTACTTCTTCGCCTTGTCGGACGAGGCCCGGTCGCTGAGCTTCGTGTGGGCAAGTGCGACCATGCTCCGTGATCCGCCCTTCGCCGTGAATCCGGCGGCGACGATCGTGCCGTCGGGCCACTGCAGGCGAATCGACTTGGGTGCAGTTGCCGTTCGAACATTCGTCTCGACGTTGTCCAGCCAGCGTCGGCGGGCATCATCGTCCGCCCACGCTTCGAAGAGCACGCTCACAGGTACATCGAACGTCTTGCTCTTGGTCACTTCATAGTGACCGCTGCGGCGCTGACCCTTCTCGCGCAGGCCTTTGATTCGTTCGTAACCGACCGTCACTGTCTGTGACCACCAGTCGTCGACGCCATGCTTGCCATGGACGAGTGCCGCAATGTCCCGGTGCGACATGGCCATCGCGTCATCGGAGTCGAGGACACGCACCCACTCCTGCCACGTGCGTCCGGTCTTCGCGGCGATCTTGTCGTCGCCCATCCCGGCCAGCGCAGCGTGATCCACACGAGGTGCCGACGGCCGCTTTTCTTCTGCTTTCGAGAGGACGTGTTCACGGGCGGCTGTGTAGGATTCGCCCGTCTTCTTCATCCGCCGGCGGATGATGCGCTTGCGGTCTTTATCGCGGGGCATCGTCTGATCTCCTCTGCACGCGCCACGAGCTCACTCCCCGGCAGCGCTCACGCAGCGCGCGAAAAGATTCCAGGACGATGCGAATCCGGGAGTATGCCCCCCTTTGCCTCACATGCGGGTCCCGGCCGGGGAAGGACCTGAAGAGGTTTGGCGCGGATCGACGCCGCCAACAGCATGCGGCCGGCCCTGCGTCGGCGTCAAGTCCTCAGCCGCGTTTGAGGACCTGGATTGGATCGATCCGCGTCGCGCGCAAGGATGGACCGAGGGTCGCGATTGCTCCAATGCCGGCGAGAGCTGCGACCACGATCAGTGTAGTCAGACCATCGGTTGCGGCGACGCCGAACGGCAGGCCATCCACTGTGCCGCTGAGCGCGCGTGCAGCAATCGTCCCGCTCACCAGCCCGACTGCAACCCGGCGCAGACCGGAGCCAGCGACACACCCGATCACATTCGGAGCGTTCGCGCCGAGAGCCATGCGAATGCCGATCTCCCGCGACCGTTCGCGCACGCGCTGGGACAGAACACCGCAGACGCTCAGCACGGCAAGGAAGATCGCGGCCGATGCGAAGATGAGCAGCGTGACCATCGCCTGCCGATCGCGAACGTAGGTAGCGTCGAGTAGGTCTTCGAGCGGATACAAGCCCTGAGCGGGTTTCTGGGGGTCGACCGATTTCAACGTCGCGCGAACGGACGGCATGAGCGCGCTCGGATCTTCGACTGTCTTTATCACGACGTTCAGAACCAGATACGAGCGTTGCGCGTGCGGGAGATAGATCTCCGGCAGCGGTTGACTCCGAGGACCGCGAAACCTGAGATCGCCCACCACTCCGACGATTACGTACGGACATGAGAGCTCGTCGACCGTTTCGCGATCGAGGCGCCTGGGGCGAAGGATCTCGATGACGCGACGCCACAGCCCGTGCATTGATTACTCTCCGTCGGCGTGCAGGACACGCGTCATTTCGGCAACCGTTCGCTCCCAGGACTTCTGGCCGGCCGCGAGCCGTCGCCGGCCGGCAGGCGTCAGCGCGTAATACCGCGCGCGTCGATTGTTGTCGGATGTGGACCACGAGGCCTTGACATGACCTTTCCGCTCGAGGCGCTGGAGCGCCGGATAAAGCGGGCCGAGCGTGATACGGAAGACGCCGCCCTACAAACGTCTGGCTGCTAGCCGAAATGTAGAAACCTGTAGGGCGCGGTCTTCAGACCGCGCCTCCGCGAGCGGGGCTTGAGAGCCCCGCCCTACAATCAGGGCTGATACCCTCGCCACAACCAGCGAAGCGAATCGGGAAGAATCGCACGGCCGTGACGATTGCTGTGGAAGCCCTGGCCGTACTCGAAGCGGTAGTCGTATCGGGCGAAGGACAACGATTTCGCGAGCGTCTGGTTTGCGAGCGGCCAGTTGCCGTTCGCGTTGTCGAGATCGTTCGCGCCGTCCTGCAGGAACACGCGAATCGGTTTGCGCGGCGTCTTTCGAACCAGCGCTTCGTAGTTGTGCCCCCCTTCGCGGAGGGTCTTGCCGCTCGCGATGTTGGTGAAGCTGCCTATCCACGAGAGCACCTTGCTGAACTCGTCGGGACGCTCCCACGCCACGGTGAAGGCGCAGATGCCGCCGCTACTCGCGCCGGAGATCGCCCGGCTTGCGGCGTCGTGCCGCAGCTTCACCGTTTTCTCGACCTCTGGCAGGATTTCCTCCAGAAGGAACCGCGCGTACTGATCGGAGAGCGTGTCGTACTCGAAGCTGCGATTCGATCCGCCATCCGCGCGCGTCCCCGGCTGAATGAAGATGCCGACGCTGACGGGCATGTCTTTCTTCGCGACCAGGTTGTCGAACACCGTCGGGACGTAATCCTTCGGACCGGCGCCGTCCTGGAACACCATCACGGCGGCTGGGCTCTCGGGCCGATACTGCGCGGGCACGTAGACCCACCAGTCGCGCTTCGTGCCGGCGAAGATCTTGCTCTCCCACGGCGGCATCTGCTTGACCGTGCCTTTCGGCACGCCGGGTTGTTCCTTGCTGTCAGGGTGCGTCTCGTACACCTCGAGCTGCCCGCCGCCCAAGCGGCGCGGGCCGACCTCGTAATGCCACGTGAACGCCGTGCCGTGCGCGAGTCCGGCGACGCCCGCGTACACGTTCGTCGACCCGACTCGCGTCAGCGGCATCGTGAAGAGGACGGCGTCCGACGAGACACGCGGCGTTGGCGCGTTTGCCTCGAGCGGCGCCGTCTCGATCGCGAACGCGACGAGCAGCTCGTCGATCTTCGCTGCTCCTCCTTGCGCGAGCGCCTCGGCGCCGCCGAAATAGCTACGGATCCGCTCGGCGAGCTGCTCCGCGTCCGCGCCGGTGGGCTTCGCGTCGAGCGCCGCCTGCAGGGACTTCGGCGTCAACGCCGCGCCGTCCTGTTCGCCGACGAGGGTCGCAGCCGCGCGTGCTGCCCGCGGCCGGGCGTGACCCATCGCGCCAGCCGAGAGCTGAATGGCCACGAAACACGCGATGCATGACGTCATCCTTTTCATCGTTTCCTCTCTGCAAGCGAATTCGGTCCGCACACGATACTTCAGACGGCCCGCAGATGTGGAAACGACGAAGGATGCTGGGTGGCTACTTGAGCACGACCTCTCGCGCGAACTTGGTCCCCACAACTTCGCGGTACTTGCTTCGGTCCTCGTATCCCTTCATCTGAACCTGATCGGTACCCTCGGTCTGCTGTGCCAACGCGTC
>JBKPCD010000297.1:0-7033 GCA_046727175.1 Acidobacteriota bacterium
CGGGCCCCCCGGCCCCCCCGCGCGGGCGGGTGCCGGGGGGGCGGGGGCACGCCCCCCCCCGCTTGAAAATGACTCGCGAGGAAATCACGGCACTGTTCAACCGGCGCGAAGCGGCCTGGCGCAAACGTGATGCGGCGGCGCTGGCCAGCGACCACGCATCGTACGGCATCGTCGTCAGCCCAACCGGCGGTGTGCTCGAAGGCCGGGCCGACATCGAGCGGATCTATCGTGTCTGGTTCAACGCTTTCCCCGATCTCATGCTGAGTGCCGAAGACCTGCTGGTCGACGGCGATCGCGCGGCGCTGCTCGGGCGCGTCGTCGGAACTCACTCCGGCGAGTTCTTCGGCATGCCCGCCACCGGACGGCACATCGAGGTGTCCTTTGCGTTCGTCTACCGCTTCGAAAACGGCCAGATCGCCCACGAACGGCGAATACTGGATTTCACGGGTTTGCTGATCCAGATCGGCGTGCTCAGGGCGAAGCCGGCTGGCGGCCCTACTCTGCTCTGAGCGTAGCAGCGGCGTCTGCCGACCGCGCCCTACTTTACGGTGCCACGACGGACGGCACTGCATCGGATCCGCCCCGAATCCTCAGCGCCCAGAGCATCACAGGCCGAAAAAGGCCGGCCTGGTAAAGCCCTGAGCCCAGAGCCGGTCTCGCGGCGCGGTCTGAAGACCGCACCCTGCATCACGTTGCCAGGCCCGATCCCAAAAGCCATGAGCCCGGAGCCGGGGCCGGGCTCACGTCGCCACAACGGACGGGACGGCCCGCGGCAGCGTCACGATGAACGACGCGCCGTGCCCCGACTCCGCCGCCTCCGCGCGAACCCGGCCGCCGTGCGCGTCGACCAGGTAGCGCACGATCGCGAGTCCGAGACCAAGGCCGCCATGCGCGCGCGTAATCGTCGAATCGGCCTGCCAGAACGGCTCGAAGACGCGCTGGCGGTGCCCCGGCGCGATTCCGGGACCGTTGTCGCTCACGCGTACCTCGACGTTCGCATCCTCCGCGCCGACGGACACGCGAATCTGCCCTCCTTCGGGCGTGAACTTGACCGCGTTCGAGAGCAGGTTGGAAATGATCTGCAGGAGCCGGTGCGGATCGCCCAACACGCATGCGGCCACGTCGGGAACGTCGAGCGACGTGACGATCCCCCGCGCCGCGGCGGCGGGTTCCATCGCGTCGAGCGCGGCCCTGACGAGCGGTCCGATCTCGACGATGCGCGTCTCGAGCGAGACCTGTCCGGCCGCGAACTTCGAGAGGTCGAGCAGATCGTCGATCAGACGCGCCTGAATCTCCGCGTTCCGCTCGATGATCTGCAACGCCTTCGATGCAGCCGCGGCGTCGAGCGAGCCACTCGAGAGCATGTGCGCCCAACCGAGCACGGCGTTCAAAGGCGTCCGCAGCTCGTGCGAGATCATCGCGAGGAACTCGTCCTTCGTCCGGCTCGCGTGTTCCGCCTCGCGCCGCGCCGTCTGCTCTTCGAGCAGCTGCTGCCGCTGGGCCTCGGCCGCTTTCCGCTCCGTCACATCCTGACCGGTGCCGAGCAGACGTATCGGACGGCGGGACGCGTCGCAGACTGCGTGGCCGCGGGCGGCGACGAGGCGCTCTGCGCCGTCCGAACGGATGATGCGGTGCTCGAGCGCGAATGGCAATCCCTCGTCGAGCGCCACCGCGACCGCCAACCGCAAGGCCTGACGATCCTCGGGATGGACACGCGTCAGGAAATCCTCATACGTCATGGGCGACGAGCGAAGATCCAGGCCATAGATGCGATACAGCTCCTCGGACCACCAGACGGTGTCGCTCACGACGTCCCACTCCCAGCTGCCGACGTGAGCCACGGCCTGCGCTTCGAGCAGACGCGCTTCGCTCGCCCGCAGCGCCGCCTGGATCCGTTCGCGCTCGGCAATCTCCGATCGCAAGTCGGCGTTGGTCGATCTGAGCTGCTCCGTCCGCTTGGCGACACGTCGTTCGAGCTGCTCGTACAGGCGCTTGCGTTTGGCAACGACCGCCGCAACCGAGGTGGTCGTCACGGCGATGACGCTGCAGAACATCTGGACGAGAAGCAGCGCTTCATTCGGCGGCCATCGCGCGTACGGACCGTACCCGCGAACCGTCCCGGCAACCGCGACGATCGAAAGTAGGGCGATAGACGCCGCAGTTTCCCGGGGCCCGAGCCGGAACGCAGGCCAGAGCACGATGGGGATGATGAAGAACCCAATCGGATAGTTGCCGACGCTCAACGGGTCCCAGCCGCCGAACACGAGCAGGGAGACCATCCCCAGGACCGCGAACAGCCCAGCAGCCTCGAGCGCAATCGCGCGCGTCCACGGCCGTCGATCGATCCAGAGCAGCATCAACGCCGGTGCGAAGACCATGACGCCAGCCGCATCGCCGATCCACCAGGTCAACCACAGCGCGCGATACTCGGGCAGGTTCGTCAACCCGACGAGGAGTAGGCCGTTGACGCCGACCGTTGCGCTCACCAGCGAGGCAACGAGACCCGCGAGCACCGCAAACCGGAAGACGTCAGTCGATCGTTCGAGGGCGTGAATGCCGCGCGCGAATCGCGTGACGAGCCACGCGGCGCACAGACCCTGGAGCGTATTGCCCGCCGCGATCGTGACGGAAGCCGGCCAGGATCCCGAGGTCGTGAGATTCACCAGAAATGCGCCGACGGCAACGCCCGGCCACACGTCGCGGCCGAGCAGCAACAGCGCGGCGACCGAGATCCCGGCAGGCGGCCAGAAAGGCGAGGTGCTCGCGTTGAGGACGGCGAGACTCAGTCCGATCTTGCCGGCAACAAAGTAAAGAAGCGCAACTCCGGCACTGCGGGTCAGCCCGGCGAAGGACGTTCGCGCCATCGAAGCAAACTGCTGGGAGGTCATGGGGGCCGGGTCGCGGGTCACAAGCAGTATATTCGTGCCGTCCCTACATCGTCAGCTCCTCTAACACGCGGCTCAATACGGTGACCAGCAGCTTCGCGTCGTCGAAATCGAACGGCATTGGCGGCCGAATCTTCAGAACGTTGTGATCCGGACCTTCGGTGCCGATCAGAATGCTCTCTTCGCGCAGCCGATTGACGACGTAGTCGGCTTCCTCGCGGGCCGGCTCCAGCGACTCGCGATCCCTGACCAGCTCGACGCCCACGAACAAGCCCGACCCACGCACGTCGCCGACGATCGGGAATCGATTGCCAAGCTCTCGCAGCAACGACAGCAGATGATCCCCGACGCGCCGGGCATGCGATTGTCGATCCTCCTCCTGCATGACGTCGAGCATCGCGAGACCGACCGCACAGGAGACCGTGCTGCCGCCAAACGTGCTGAAGAACTCCATCCCGTTGTCGAACGAGTCCGCAATCTGTTCGGTCGTCACGACGGCACCGATTGGATAGCCGTTGCCAATCGGCTTGCCGAGCACGACGATGTCGGGGACAACGTGCTGGTCTTCGAATGCGTAGAAGCTCGTGCCCATTCGTCCGTAGGCCGTTTGCACTTCGTCCGCAATGCAGACTCCTCCCGCGTTACGCACGGATGTGTACACAGCGGAGAGATAGCCGGGCGGAAATACGATCTGTCCACCCACGCTTGGACATGTTTCCGCGATGAAGGCCGCGGGCGGCGAGCCGTTCTTCACCAGATGATCGGCAAGGTCGCTGACCTCCTGCGAGTAAGCGCGTCCGGTGCGAGCATCCGTTCCGCGGTGCCTCCCACGAAAAAGATCGGGCAAGGGCGCAACGTGCACCCACGGACGTCGACCTCCTCCCGCTGGGCCGTAAAACTTGTACGGACTGATGTCGATGAGCGTCGTCGTGTTCCCGTGATACGCCGAATCCAGCACGATGATGTCCTGCCGGCGTGTGTGCGTTCGGGCGAGACGGAGGGCGAGCTCGTTCGCTTCGCTTCCCGAGTTGACGAAGAAGCAGACACGCAGGGGATCAGGCAGGGTCGCTGTTATCCCCGCGGCATACTGGACGAGAAGGTCGTGGAGATAACGCGTGTTCGTGTTGAGCACGCGTAACTGATCGACCGCCGCCTGCACGATGCGTGGATGACAATGACCGGCGTGCGGAACATTGTTGTAGGCATCCAGAAAGCGACGGCCGTTCTCGTCGAACAGGTACTGCATCCAGCCGCGAACAAGGGTTAGCGGCTCGCGATAACCGAGGCTCAGATTTCGGCCTACTCGACGCCGGCGCTCCGCGACACGTGACGTGTGCGACCGTTTCTGTTCGCTGCTGACCGCCAATGGCAGACCGACGAGTACGCCGGGGTCCGGCGACAGCGCCGACCACGCCTCCCACTCCGAGGCCCGACACACGCCAGGATAGTCGCAATCGAGTTCCAGGAGATCGACGATGAGCTGAACGTGCAGATGCGGCGTCCAGCCGCCGTTCACGTCTGCGGATCCGATTGCGGCAAACGGCTTGCCCGCTTCGATTCGCTGACCGACGCCGAGCGTTGCGAGCGTCTCGCGCGCGAGGTGCCCGTACAGCGTGTAGAACCGTTCTCCGTCAATCGTCTCGTGACCAAGGATCACGACAGGTCCGTAGTCGAGCGGTGCGGCGTTGTCGGCAAGGGCGTGGACGACTCCGTCGAGAGGCGCATGTACCGGCGTGCCGACAGGAGCGAAGACATCCACTCCCAGGTGCACCGTTCGAGCTTCCGAGGCGTCGGTTGCGAACGCCGGCGAGGTATAGAGCAGCCTCGTCTCGCCGTACCGCCCTATGCCAATCGTGGCGCCTTCGTTGCGAAGGTGCTCCCGAATCCGCCGGGTGATCTGTGATTCAGTGTTCTGCAGGGGATCGCCCGAGACGAGAGGACTCGAAACACTAAGATCGATGATCGCGGGCCGCTCGGTGATGGAAGCAACCGCGGGGGGCAATATCGACGTTCGGAGCCACGAGACGATGCGGCCGGCGCGCGGCACGGGCTCGAGGCTGCAGGCGTTTCTGAATGCGGCTTCCGCGAACCCGGAAGGTGTCGCGACCAATTTTGGCAGCGTTGCGCGGATGCCACTCTGACTGATTGCCAGATACCCATCGTCAGGCCGCTCGGTGTAGTGACGTGCTGCGATGGCCGCGCTCATGCACAGACGAAGCTTGATGAGCGCGAACAACACCGCTATGTCGTCATCGGTCAACGCGTGAACGGCGTGATAGCCGCGAACAATCCGCGCCGCGACCCTCAATGGATCCGATTTGTCGAGCACCGCGTACGCGATGGCCACGGCGAGATCAGCGACCGTGTAGCTGTGGACGATATCGCCGAAGTCGATGAGGCCCACGACGTGCTGGCTACGATCGAACAGTCCGTCACCGCCGCCGACGAGCACGTTGTAATCGTTTGCGTCGTTGTGGATGGCCGAGCGGCGAAGGCGATGGAATCGCGGCAGGTCGTCTCGATCAATCCGCGTGACCTGGTCCTCGATCAGGCCGCGGAACTCCGGGTCGAGAATGAACCGCGCGTATTCACGAACCGTCCGGACGCCCACCGCCAGATCCCAATGGAAGTCGCGATGAATCGCAGGATGATCGAATGAGGTCAGCTCGCGATCCACCCGCGCGAGGCAGCGGCCCACGCGCTCGAAGAGCTCGAGCGTGTGACGCCGAATGCTGCCGAAGGGCACGCCGTCGACCCAGGTGAGCAGCCTGACCCAGTACCCGTTCGATGTTTGCCCAATTTGCCGACCGTCCGCCGTCGGAATCACACCAGGGCAAAGCGCGAGGGCCGCGAGATGGGCCAGCGCGGCGTTCTGCGCCTCGAGCAGATCGACCGATTCAGCAGCGTTCGCGATCTTGAGCGTGAAGCGACGTCCCTCGCACTCGATCGCGAAATTCTGATCGCGCTCGCCTGGAAGGAGCTCGGCCCGTCCTTGGAGGCCGTACAGCTCCAACGCCAGCGATTCGGCGTCCGCCGGATCGAACCGGGGGGCGTGCTGGAGAAGCGACATGGAAACGGTTTTCCGCGCCCGCTACGACCGGCCAGTACTCTGAAACAGGAGGATGGTGAGGCCTGCGGTCACGCCGGCAATTGCGCCTTGCAACAGCGCGACGGGCAGGGTGCGGCCGCCCGGATGCTGGCTCGCCGTGATGCGTCCTGCCGTGACGCCGAAAGCGACGCCTATCGCGCCTCCGGCGAGCGGGGAAACGGTTCCAGCCGTCAGTCGTGAAATCACCAACGCGACGAGCGCCCCGACGATCCCGGCAATCGCCGAGCCGATGCTGAGGATCATCAACCGCTTCACAACCGTCGAAAGATATCATGACAGGCGATGCCGGAACTTCCCGATATCACTGTGTACCTGGAGGCACTCGCGCCGCGCGTGCTCGGGCACCCGCTCGAGCGTCTGCGCATCGGCAACCCGTTCATCATTCGAACGATTGAGCCAACGGTCGCCGAGATCGAAGGCCTTCGCGTCACCCACCTCCGCCGCGTGGGCAAGCGGATTGTGTTCGAGCTCGAGCGTGACCTCTTCATCGTCCTGCACCTCATGATCGCCGGCCGGCTCCGATGGCGCAATCGAGGCGCGGCAATTCCCGGAAAAGTCGGCCTCGCGGCCTTTGACTTTCCCACGGGGACGGCCCTCCTCACGGAAGCAGGGTCGAAGCGCCAGGCCTCGATTCATGTCATGAACGGTGCGGAGGCCGTTGCCGCGATGGATCCCGGCGGGCTCGAAGTCATGGAGGCGGATCGCGGTGCGTTCGCGGCGCGCCTCACGCGGACCAATCACACGCTCAAGCGCGCCCTCACCGACCCGCACATCTTCAGCGGGATTGGAAACGCTTATTCGGACGAAATCCTTCACGCCGCCCGGCTCTCGCCGATGAAGCTCACGAACGCGTTGAACGAGGACGAGATCGAACGGCTGTTTCATGCGACCCGAGAGACGCTGGAGATCTGGATCGAACGCCTGCGAGCAGAGACTGGTGATGGCTTCCCCGAAAAGGTCACGGCGTTTCGTAAAGGCATGTCTGTGCACGGACGCTACGGTCAGCCCTGTCCGGTCTGCGGCTCACCAGTACAGCGCA
>JBKPCD010000298.1:0-16669 GCA_046727175.1 Acidobacteriota bacterium
CGGCTGGTGGGCCGGTACGCCATCGACCTGTCGAGGCCGAGAAATCTGATCGACATCAAAGCAGAATCTCGGTTCCATCAGGTGTACCGCGACATCTGGAACGACCTGCGGCAGGAAGTGTTGAAGAGTTATGAACGGAATGGCTGAGAGCCGCCCTGGGCTCATCATCGGTCAATTCGCGTTCGCTTCTGTAGTGCTGGGAGCGTGGGAATGGGGCGCCGCATCCAAACTTCTCGATCCGTTCTTCGTCAGCCGACCCAGTGAAATCGTTCTTCGCGTCGTGCAGTGGACGGGGACGGGAACAATCTGGGTGCACCTGTCGACGACGTTCACTGAGGCAATTCTGTCGTTTGTGATTGGCGGCTCTCTCGGTGTGCTCTTTGGATTCGCGCTTGCCGGAATGCCGATCGTCGCCGCGCTGCTGGAGCCGTACATTCGAATGGCGAATGCGCTGCCCCGCGTCGTGCTGGCCCCCATTTTTCTCTTGTGGTTCGGCCTCGGGATCTGGTCGAAGGTGGCGCTCGGCGTCACGGTGGTGTTCTTCGTCGTGTTCTTCAATACGTACCGCGGTGTTCGTGAAGTGGATCAGGCACTCATCGACAATGCGCGAATGCTCGGAGCCTCAGAGGCTCAGCTGGTGCGACATGTCCTCGTGCCGAGTGCGTTGACCTGGATTTTCTCCAGCCTGCATATCAGCATCGGGATGGCAATCATTGCCGTGGTCGTCGGGGAGTATCTTGGCGCTTCGAGAGGGATCGGCTACCTGATTGCTCAGGCCGAAGGGGTCTTCGATACGACCGGCGTATTCGCAGGTACGGCGGTCCTGGCTGCGGGAGTCCTGCTCATTGGTCGCATCGTCGCACGAGTCGAGCGGCGACTGCTCCGCTGGAAACCCGAACACGCGGAAGCTCGAAACACCTCGCCGGGAACACTGAAGCGGACGCAATAAGGGCCGTTGACTGGGGGGAGACGCGCGGCACGCGTGTGCCGCGTGCGGCTTCTCCCCGTGCGTCAAGACGCTGTGGTGAATCGACGTTTCTCGATTCCCAGCTGCTTGATTTTCGCCTCCAGCGTCGAGGCCGGAATTCCAAGCTTGGCAGCAGCCCCACGGGGTCCCGCTACCGTTCCTCGACTCTTTGCGAGAGCGGCTTCGATCATTTCCCTTTCCTGATCCTGCAGCGTCTCCGGGAGTGGGCCCGACCCGCGCGCGCGAAGAGGTGCTTCAGACGTTCAACAGTTGCCGAGGTCAAGGGCAGCCATGCCGTCTATGTGTCCCAGCCAAGGGCCGTTGCCGCCATCATTGTGAACGCAGCGACAGGCGTCGCGTTGGCGACGAAGTGGCCGTCAAATCTTACCGATAGAACGGCTGCTCCTTCAGCCATCTCGGTCCGTACACCGGCGCCGGCTGTCCCACTTCGTATGCACCGAGATCGGGAGCGCGGCCGCTGAACCCATCGTTGACGTTGGGCAGCCTGACGCCGGCATCAACCGCTTTGCTGCCCGGCTTCAGGCGGAAGTTGACGCTCGTCGCCTCGTAGGGATGCCCCGGCTTCGATGAGTCGGGCGGCGAGGGCGCGCGCAGATCTTCGAAGATGTCGTAATCCACTTCGATGCCGTGCGTTTCCTGGCCGGTGGCGCCAGCCAGTTCCGCGAGCGTCGCGAAGCGCGGCGCCTGCTTCGGTTCGATGTCGTAATCGACGCGGACGCCGGGTCTCGGTCCCAGCCAGGTGTACTGCGCCTCGGCGCCGCGATTCGGCCGGTAGCCGTTGTAGTCGTAGGTCGAGTAGGCGGTCGGACCGCCGAGCACCGCGATGCCCGTCTGCGCGTCGGTGCCGAGGAACAGGTTGTTCCTGAAATCGGCATTCGACACGCGCTGCGCGGTGCGGTTCTCCGCGATGAACGTGTTGTGCAGCACGACGACGCCGGCAGGATTGGCGAATTTCAGCGCGACCGGGGTGTGGTACACGACGTTGCGGATGTAGTAGGCGGGTCCGCCGAAGATTGGTTGTGCGCTGAGCGCCGTGTGCGCCGCGTTGATACCGCGGTTGCGCATCACGCGGATGTTGTGCACGCCGCCGTCCGCTTCGATGAAATCGTCGCCGGTGAGGTGAATGTCGTTGTTGTAGATATCGATCGCGACCGCCTTCAGATCCTGCTGCGGCTCGGGCACGCCATGCGTGCAGACGCTGATGCCGTCATGGAAAAACGCAACCGCGTTGTGCGCGATCACGTGCCCGGAACCGTAGACCTTCACCGCGAAATAGCTGTTGATCGGATGTGCGCCGTAGAGGCCCGGGTTGGCCCACCCGAGCATCCGATGGCGATCGTCGCGGCCAAGAAAGATGTTGTCCGCAATGTAGAAATCTTTCGATCCCGCAAACTGCGTGACAACGCCGACGCCGACATTCTCGATCCGGCAGTTGCGGACGACCAGCCCTTTTGCGCCGGCGACGTCCCTCACGCCGGCCCAGAACGCGACCTCGGTATTCCGGATCGTGAGACCGTCGAAGATGTTGTAGTCAGCGGCCATCACGTCGAAGAGGCGAAAGGCGCCATCGCCGTCGAAGATCACCTCACCGTCGCCAGCCGCTTTGATCACGATCGGCCGCTCCGGCGTGCCTTTCGCCGTCAACAGGTATGCCCCATCGAACGTCGTGCTGAGCGAGTCCACGTAGTTGTGGCGATCCCCCTTTGTAGAGGCCGGCATGCACGAGAATCACGTCGCCGGGACCGACCTTGTTCTGAAACACGACGTTCCAGTCACCCGTGCCGGCGCCGGCATATGCGGCCATCAAGCCGGTAAAGCTTGGCTCCTCCTTCGCGCCGCGCCAGGTCGGCGGGTACACGTGCAGCATTCGTCCGCCAGTGGCCGTTTTTGGCTCGCCGCGGGTCCGCACCTTCACCAGCTGCTCCGCCTGACCGCTCACCCCGTCCGGATCCTTCATCGTCAGGCGGACTTCGTACGCAGTGTCGGGATCGAGATCGAGGATGCTGCCGGCAAATCGATCCGGCACCGTGTAGGGCGCGCGGAAGATCTTCTCGCCGCCCATGCGCAGCAGCGGCAACGCGTCGCGCCACTGGCTGTCGCCGGCGCGGCGGTAGCTGACGTCCACGGTGGCGTTGCGGTTGTCGTCGCCGCTGATCGCCCATTCAAATCCCAGACAGATCAGCGTCGGCGGCTCGATAATGAATTCGCCGGGATGGACACCGTTCTCGGCGCGAAGCGCAGGAGCGGTCAACGCGACGACAGCGATCGTGCAGAAGAGGGCTTTCATGGCTACTCCGGAATCAGCCGGTGGTATCGGCCCATCCGTACGGCACGAGGAATCAGGGCCGTCTCGCGGGTTAGAGCATAACGCCCGTTCTCAGCCTCTCGTCAGCCCTCCCCTTCACGACAGCTCACCAGTTCACCGGTTCACCAGTTCACCGGCTCTCCCGGCCACCGCCCACCGGCGAACGGATGTACACTCACGGAATCTCAATACCGGAGAACGTTGACCATGCAGGTGATGATGCAAGTCAGCTTTTACGGGCACGTACGGCAATACAAGAACATTCAGTCGGAGATAGACGCGAACCTGAAGCGCGTGCTCGAGAGCGGCGAGTACGTGCAGGGGCCCATGCTCAAGCAGTTCGAACAGGAGCTGGCCGGGTTTCACGGGATGACGCACGCCGTCGGCTCGGGGAACGGCACCGACGCGATCTGGCTGGCACTGATGGCGATGGGCATCGGGCCGGGCGACGAGGTCATCACGCACCCGAACACGTTCTTCGCGACGGCCGAAGCGATCTGGATCGCCGGCGCGACAGCCGTGTTCGTTGACTGCGATCCGCAGACCAAGTGCATCGACCCGTCGAAGATCGAAGCGGCGATCACGCCGAAGACGAAAGCGGTCATTCCCGTGCACCTGTACGGCCAGTGCGCCGACATGTCGGCGATCAAAAGCATCGCCGATCGGCACAAGCTCCGCGTCATCGAGGACAACGCGCAGGCGATCGATGCGGCCGGCGCCGGCTTCAAAATCGGCGAGTTGAGCGATGCGACGTCGACGAGCTTCATCATCCAGAAGAACCTCGGCACGTTCGGCGACGGCGGTGCGCTGATCACGAACGACTCCGACATCGACACGAAGGTCCGGAAGCTTCGCAATCACGGATCGAACAAGCGGAACGTCCACAGCTTCGGGTTCAACAGCCGTCTCGACGATCTGCACGCCGGCGTGCTTAGCGCCAAGCTGAAACACATTCACACCTGGAACGATCAGCGCATCACCTGGGCGGCGCGCTACACAGCGGGGCTGTCAGGCGCGACGCACATCGACCTGCCGTACGCCCGTCCCGGGTACCGTCACGTCTTCCACCTCTACGTGATCGAGACGAAGAACCCGGCACACCGCGATCAGCTGCTCGACGTTCTCGTCGCGAACGGCATCGACGCCAAGACGCACTACTCGATCGCGATCCACAAGCAGGACGGCTACCCATGGGGCAAAGGCGCGCGCCTGGCCGGCCCGGTGCCGAACGCCGAGCGCAACGCCGCCTCGTGCATCAGCCTGCCGATGTACCCGGAACTGACCGAACCGGAAGTCGACTACGTCATCGCCAAAGTCCTCGAGTGGGACAAGGCGCCGAAGTGATGGCGTACCGCGTCAGCGTCGTGGGCATGGGCAAGCGCGGCGTGCACCATGCCTCGGCGTTCGCTGCCAATCCCCGATTCCAGCTGGCCGGCATCAGCAGCCGGATCCACAGCGGCTGGCCGCCGCGGCCTTGAAGCTTGGGACGGTCAAGACGAGTACGGATCCGTTTGAGCTCGCCAGTGATGTGAAGCCCCACGTCTTCTGCTCCTGCACGCCGCCCGGCGCGCCTCCCGCTCATCGAGCTCGATATCTGAAGCGGGGCGAAGCTCATCGCATTCGAGAAGCCGGTGGCGCGTCGAGCGCCTGTTTGATCGCGAGCCCCTCCGAGCTCGTCATCGTCTGGAGGCCGGCCGCGATCGCCTTCGCGTCGCTGGGTTGGCGCGATTGTACTCGACCGTGTTCGCGAAGGGCCATGACGTGACCTTCGCGGCCGATACACCCATTCAGGTGCGGCTCGCTTCAGGAGCGACGTTCGTGCGCGCGATGCTGCGATCGAGGACCGTCCTGTCGCTCGTGAACGGCAGGTCGAGCCGTGCCTTGTCCGCGAAGTTGACCACGAACCACTCGTCGTCGCGGTGCCCGAACGGGGTCCAAGGACCATCTCCGGCAGCCAACGCCAACCAAGTTGCCAATAAAAAATGGGCCTGAGATCATCGATTTCAGGCCCATTCTCACGGTGGTGAGTCGTGTCGATGGCCATCGCCACGGGCTGCTTGCATGCCTCGGTGGACCAGCGGCGCGTGACCGCCGCTCCCTTCGCGTCGATCTCGACGACCTCGCTCGTGTCGGTGAGATTCGCGTACACCTTGCCGTTCCCCGCCGACCCGCCGTATTCGGGCTTGCCGCCGAGTAGAATGTTCGTGACGATCGCGCCTGCCCGTGGATCGATCACCGTCGATGAGTCCGCGTCACCATTGAACGTGAATACGCGGTCCGCTGCGCTGTCGTAGATGATCGCGTCGGCGTCCTCGGCGGCGGGGATCCGGCCGAGCACCGCGAAGGTTTTCAGATCGAACATCACGACGGATCGATCAGGCCCCGACGCTGACGATGCGTTCAGGACGGGAGAGATGCAGGGAAGTCCCGGCGCACAGACGCTGGGCGGGTTCGTCGGCTTTGGATTCGCGGGTGCCTTCATCGGTCCGCTCTGGAGGCCGGCCGCGATCGCCTTCGCGTCGCTGGGGCTGGCGCGATCGTCTACTCGACCGTGTTCGCGAAGGGCCATGACGTGACCTTTGCGGCCGATACACCCATTCAGGTGCGGCTCGCTCCGCGTTCCACGTCGTCGAAGTGATGACCCGCCTCGTACTGGGGCTCGCGATTGGCGCGATCCTCCAAATGCCCTCGTTCCACGCGGAGACGCGACTCGTCGTGCTGCACGCGTCGGTCAGAACCGCGCGCGGCGAGGTCGTGACGACCCTCGATCGCGATGCGTTCACCGTCTACGAGAACGGCAGGCGGCAGCCCGTGAGCATCTTCCGCCGCGACGACATCCCGGTGTCGGTCGGTCTGCTGATCGATAACAGCGGCAGCATGCGTGCCGCTCGTCCGCGAGTTGAAGCCGCGGCGCTCGCGTTCGCGAACGCCTCGCACCCCGACGACGAGTTGTTCGTGGTCAACTTCGCGGACGAGGCACGGCTCGACGTGCCGTTCACGAGCGACAGGACCGTCCTCGATCGCAGCATCGCGCGCGTGGACGCGGTCGGCGGAACGGCCATGCGCGACGCGGTGGAAGTCGCAGAAACTTATCTGCACGACTGCGGGAAGATGGATCGCCGCGCGCTGCTGATCATCACCGACGGCAACGACAACGCGAGCACCGTGTCGCTCGATCGGATCGCGCGGGCAGCCGAACAGCGCGAGATCGTGATCTATGCAATCGGTGTGTTCGGCCACGAGGATCCGGCGGCGGCGAACCGCGCGCGGAAAGCGTTCGATCACCTGACCGAGCGTTCGGGAGGCCTGTCCTACTACCCCTCGTCCCTTGAACAGGTGCAGGCCGTTGCTCTGGACATTGCCCATCAGATCCGGCACCAGTACACGGTGGCCTATGCGCCGATCGATCAACGTCTCGACGGCTCGTACCGCACACTTCGCGTGAAAGTCAGCGGTCCGGACCGCTATGTGGTGCGCACCCGGGCAGGATACCGGGCAACCAGGTAGCAGTTCCCCAGCATGTCGACGGCTGATTGAAGCCGCCAGGACGACTGGAATAGTCTTGGTACGGAGGGTCCGGGTATGCGTATTCCTACAGGTGCCATCCGTCTCTTCACGCTCTTCACGCTTCTCTCGACAGTGGCCGCGTCGCTCGTCGAGACCGCGCAGACACCTCCACTGCGCCTGGTCTCAACGGCATGGCCGCCGTTCACCAACGAACCAGGACAGCCTCGCTTCGCACTCGACCTCGTCGAGGCCGCTCTCCGTCGAATCGGACTCACCGCGAAGACGACAATCGTCGAGCCCGCGCGGTTCACGCCCGCCCTCCTCAATGGCGAGTTCGACGGCACCGCCGCGGCATGGAAGGACGCCGAACGTGAGCGCGTCCTGGTCTTCTCTCAATCGTACTTGGAGAACCGACTGATTCTCGTCGGGCGGCACGGCAGCGATGTGTCGGCAGGGGCGCTAACGGACCTCAAGGGAAAACGAATCGCGATCGTCGAGGGCTATTCGTACGGTGACACGATCGACACATCGGGAGCGACGTTCGTGCGTTCGCGCAGCGAGGAAGACAGCCTCACGCTGCTCCTCAGCGGCACGGCGGACTACGCGCTGATGGACGAGATCGTCGTGCAGTTCATCGTCAACAATTACCCCAAGGAGGCCGGGACCAGACTCAGTCTCGGCTCGAAGCCGCTCCTCACACGGCCGCTGTACTTTGCCGTCAGGCGATCTCGTCCCGACGCCGAATCAATCGTCAATCGTTTCAACGCGCAGCTTCGCGGCATGATTGCGGATCGCACCTACCATCGCCTCCTGCACGTGTCGTGGATATTCGCGGACGTCGATGGCGATGGCGTCCCGGAGTTCGTGCCGCAAACCGATCGACCTGGCGCCACGCAGCCGAAACACGCCTACACGCTCTTCTCGATGGACCAGCAAACGCCACGACTGGTCAGTCCTGAGCCGCGTTTCTACCTCGGTGGCACGATTTACACCGACTGGGCGTCCGTGCCTAACCGGTACAAGGTCGAGGACCCCAAGCGACCCGATCCGAGCCGGTCGACGGCCAGCATCTTCCGCTTCAGTTGGTAATCGTTGTGACGGGTCCGCGGTACACATGCTCTCGCGGCGCGATTTCCTGAAGTCGTCGGTCGTCGTTCCTGCCGCTGTGAGCGTGCTGCAACGTCGGCCGCCGCTCCTAGTCACCGTGGTCGGCGCTGGTGCGTTCGGCGGGTGGACGGCGCTGCACCTGCGGCGCGGCGGCGCGGACGTGACGCTCGTCGACGCGTGGGGTCCGGGCAATGCGCGCGCGAGCTCGGGCGGCGAGACGCGAGTCATCCGCACGATCTACGGTGCTACTCGGCGGTACGTCGAGATGGCGGCACGGTCGCTCCGACTCTGGAGCGAATGGGATCGCGGCAGCAGCGAATCGTTCTATCGGCGGACCGGCGTTCTGTGGATGACGGCCGGTGACGACAGCTACGTGCGCCAGTCTCTGCCGGCGCTGCGCGATCTCGAGCTCGCGTACGAGGAGATCGACGCGGCGGCCGCGGCGAAACGTTGGCCGCAAATCAGCTTCGATGGGATCAGCCGGGCCTTCCTCGAACACGAAGGCGGATACCTGCTGGCCAGGCACGCGTGCGACGCGGTTGCGCGTGAGTTCGTACGCATTGGCGGAACCTACCGTCAGGTCGCCGTCACCTCGATCAGGGTTGTTGGCGGGCGCGCGGACGTGTCGCTGAGCGACGGGACAAAACTCCGCGCCGATCGCTACGTCTTCGCGTGCGGGCCGTGGCTTGGCCGGCTGTTTCCTGACGCGATCGGCTCGCGCGTGAAACCCACTCGGCAGGAGGTCTACTACCTCGGCACGCCAGCCGGCGACGATCGTTTCATCGAATCGCGCATGCCCGTCTGGGTCGAGGCCGGTGAGCGCTTCGTCTATGGGATTCCGGGCAATCTGCACCGCGGCTTCAAGGTTGCAGACGATGCGCGAGGAGAGGAGTTCGATCCGACGGACGGCGATCGCAATCCGTCAGCGGAAGGGGAGCGCGCGATGCGCGCGTTCGTGGGCCGTCGTTTCCCTGGCCTCGAGAATGCGCCGCTGCTCGGTGCCGAAGTGTGCCAATACGAGAACAGTCCTGACGGCAACTTCATCATCGATCGCCATCCCGACATGCCGGACGTCTGGATCGCCGGTGGCGGCAGCGGGCACGGATACAAGATGGGTCCCGCAATCGGCGAGATGATTTCCCGATACGTCCGCGACGACGCGGCACCTGATCCGTTCTTCGCACTCGCACGATTCGTGCAAAGCCGTGGCTGATTCCCGCTGTTCTTCTTGACAATCCGGGGAACGCACGTATCAACTACGCTCGTCGGGCAGGCACAATGCCGCCATTCCTTTTTCTTGTAATTCTTCTCTAAGGTGCCGGGACATGACCACCAGGCTCGCCCTCACCGCGCTCAGCTGCCTCGCACTTGTGTTACCAGCGGCAGCGCAGTCGGAAGTCAAGATCACCGGCGGCGTCCGTGACGCGACCGGCCTCGGGATCGCCGGCGCAACGGTAACCGCCACGAACCGAACGACGAAGGAAACGAGGACCGCGACCACCGGCGCGGACGGCAGTTACGCCAGTGCCTTGCCGCCGGGCCCCTGGTCCATCACCGCAGCGGTTCCCGGCTTCCGCAGCAGCACGCAGACGGTCGACGTCACGGCTGGCGAGATGAAACCGGTCGACTTCACGCTCGAGACGCAGCTGATCGAGGAGATCACCGTGACCGCAACCAAGCGCGAACAGACGCTGCTCGACGTGCCGTTCTCGGTCGCCGCGGTCCCCGAAGAGACACTCCGCAAGCGCGGCGTGCATGACATCGAGGACGTCGCGGCGAACGTTGGGGGGTTGACGGTGCAGAATCTCGGTCCAGGCCAGAGCCAGGTCGCGATCCGCGGCGTGTCCGCCGGACAGATCGTGCGCGATCAACCCGGGGTGAAAGAGCAGGTCGGTGTCTACCTCGACGAGTCGGTCGTCTCGATGTCGCTCTTCACGCCGGATCTCGATCTGTTCGATACGAACCGCGTCGAAGTCCTGCGCGGTCCACAGGGAACGCTGTTCGGTTCGGGCTCGCTGACCGGAACCGTGCGCTACATCACCAACCAACCGGAGATTGGCGTGACCAAAGCGTTCGCCGAGCTCGGCATTGCCGCCGTCAATGACGGGAGCTCGGCCGGCGACGCCAAGTTCGGATTCAATCTGCCGATTGGGAATAAGGCCGCAGTGCGTGTGGCGTCGTACTTCGATCGCACCCCCGGGTTTATCGACGCAGTCCAGCCGAACCTGTCGGTAAAGGACAACGTCAACGATGGATTCCGGACTGGTGTGCGTGGTTCGGTCAGGATCACCTCGAGCGACAATCTGACGATCACGCCCCGAATCCTGTACCAGCGCGTCGAGACCAACGGCTGGAACCGGAACGACATTTTCAACATCCTCGCCAACCCTTAGACGACGTCACGGCCGGCGGTGACGCTCGGGCCGCGCGAGCAGTTCACGCAGCTCGAGGAAAAGTACACCGATGATTTCGTGCTGACCGATCTCAATATCGACTACAAGCTCACCCACGGCCTGATCACGTCGATTACGTCGTACACCTATCGCGACCTTCTGGTGATCAGGGACGCCACTGCGCTCACCGCGAGCATCACTGGCGGCAGCATCGGCCTGCCAGAGCAGGTCTACACGCTCAACGCACCGCTGAACGATGCGACCACGGCAAAGTCCTGGACCCAGGAGCTCCGCTTCTCGGGGGGCCCGAGGAAGCTCCCCTACGTCGCTGGTTTCTTCTACAGTCATGGCGACCGCGACTACGGTCAGAACCTCCCGGTCATCGGCTTCACGGACCTGTCGGGCATTCCGACGCAGGGCCTGCGTGCGCCCAAAGACACGCTGTTTTTTTCCGACCTCGCCTACAACCTCGATCAGTTCGCCTTGTTCGGGGAGGGCACGCTGTCGCTGACGGATAAATTCAACGTCACTGCCGGCCTGCGCTTCTACCACTTCAGCGAAGACAAAGAGCAGGTCTTCGACGGGATCTTTGCCCTGGATAACGTCGGCACCGAGATCGTGTCGCAGCCAGGTTCGACCGGCGCCAACGGCGTAGCGCCGCGCTTCATTGCCAATTACAAGCTCTCGGATAGCGCGTATCTGAACGGACAGGTGTCCCGCGGGTTCCGGCTGGGTGGGATCAACGATCCGCTCAACGTGCCGCTGTGCACGCCGCAGGATCTCGTGACGTTCAGCGGACGCGACACCTGGAAGGACGAAACGGTCTGGAATTACGAGGGTGGCGTCAAGTCGCGGGTTCTGGGCGGCAGAGGCGGGTTCGGAGTTTCCGGGTTCTACATGGACATTCACGATCTGCAGGCCACGGTCACCGCCGGCTCGTGCTCCTCACGCGTCGTCTTCAACGTGCCGAAAGCTCGCAGCGCGGGGGTCGAAGTCGAGTTCGACGCCGCGCCGAACCGGGAATTCGACTTCGCCGTCTCGATGGTCGCGAACAATTCCGAGCTTCGCTCGACGCTCACCTCGACCGACGCGACAGGCACCGTGGCGGTCGTCTCCGGTATCGAAAAGGGACGCCGGCTCCCGACCGTGCCCGATTTCCAGCTTGCCACCGCGGCCACGTACCAGCGTGAAGTGAGGCCGGGGATGCTCGGGTACGTGACGGGAACATATCAGCACATGGGATCGCGCTTCACGCAGGTCGGCGATGAGACGGATCTCGGTACACTCAACCTGCTGTCGTTCGGGGCGAACACCATCGGCCGGCCGCTGACGGCGAGCACGTTCACGTACGACCCGAAGCTGCCCGCGTACGATCTGCTGAATCTGCGCTTCGGTGTCCGTCGGAATGCGTGGGACGTTGCGTTCTACATCAACAACATCACCGACGAGCGTGCGCTGTTGTCGCTCGATCGCGAGCGCGGCACACGTGCGCGCATCGGATACCTGATCAATCAGCCACGCACCTTCGGGATCGCGACCCGGCTGGATTTCTAACAGGATGCTGAAAGACGCACCCTGAATGGCAGAGCGCGGCCTGCTCCAAATCGATGGCCTGCTGGCGCCGGCGAAGTAGACCCCGGTCACTTCTCTGCCGACCTATCGCTTCAAGGGAGAACCACTTGCGTAGACATGCGGGGACGGGCCGGTCCGTCAGGCGGGGTCTGAAGACCCCGCCCCACATCAACCGAGATGAACTTCGCGCTCAGGTAAGGCAGGGAGCTGAAATACGAATCTCCCATTTGCCATTTCCCATCAGGCCGTCTTCTTTCAGCGGCCTGGCGGTCATCAACTTCGAGCAAGCTGCATCAGTTGACGACGACCGTTCCGACCATTCCTGGATGAATCGCGCAGTGGTACGGAAATGTTCCCGCGCTCTGGAACGTAAACGAGAACTGTCCGCCTGGTGCGAGTATTCCCGAGTCCCACCCGGTCGCATTCGATGTCGACGTGTGGGAAATCGCATCGGTATTCGTCCAAGTGACCGTCGTGCCAACCGCGACGTTCAGCTGGTCTGGCGTAAAGGCTCGATCCCCCAAAGAGGCCGCGCCGACAGGAATCGAGACGGACGTCGACGACCCACCCGGCGTCGGCGCCGGCGTTGGGGTCGGCGATGGCGTCGGTGAGGGCGCAGTGGAAGGTGACGAGCTGCTGCCTCCGCAGGCGGCCGCGAACGCGAGAAGTGCCGATACAACAACGAGACGCAATGACGACATCAGAACCTCCGAGCATGAAGCGGTAAAACGAGCGTTACATTGTTCGTGAGACGAGGCGCCGGCCGCTCACGCCGAGCGCACACAGTTCAAGTAATCTGCGGACGCGACGGAATATTCCAGGCTGAGTAGGAGGTCAGTATCCGGAGGAATACCTTCGCGGATTTCAGGAAGACCGAGCGAGTCCCGCCGCAACGGGGCAAGAAGAGTCCGTCCCACCGCGTGCGCTATCGATGTCCGTCAGCAACGAATCGATAGAGGTCGTGCGCCGAATCGATATAGGTTCTGCGTCCTGCTGCATACGCCTGGGCCCATCGCTCCGGGCCGAGGCGTGCACGCGCCTCTCGCTCCGCTCGTTCTCGGAGGTCGCGCACGGGTGAATCAATGACCGTCACACCTGTACGTTCGATGACAGCGTCCCGGACGCCGAGAATTCGTGCCGCCCACGCGTCGTCACCCTTGAGTACCGCCGCTGCGGCAAGAGGCACGAGAGCGTAGACGAACGCGAACTTGTCATGGAGCTCGCGGATGCGCGTGAGGTTCTCGCGCACCAACGCGATCGCCTCGTCCGCGTTCCCGCGCCTCACCGCCAGGATGGCGCGAACGTAGAGGACCGGCATCAGAAACCATGGACCCGCTTCCCGGAGTACTGAGGTAGCCTCATCGAGCAGGCGCTCCGCCTCGGCAGCATCGCCGGTCGCCATGGCTATTCCCGCCATGCCGCTCAGCGCGTTCCCAGTACCCCATGGCATCGCCAGCGCCCGGAACCCTTCGATACTGCGGGTGAATCGATCGCGCCGGCGTTCACGTTGCCAACTGCGTGTTCGAGATGTCCGGACAGATTCTCAGCCTGCACGATCACGTTCATGTTGCCGGCGGTGCGGGCGAGCACGAGCGCGCGGTCGAGCCCTTTGCGGGCGCGCTCCACGTCTCCTTTCGTGTAGCGCATCAACGCCGCTCCGAAGAGCGCTTTTGATTCGGCCGCGGGCGGAAGGGACGGCAGGTTCAAAATCTGCTCGTACCACCCGAGGGCCTCTGGGGCATGACCCCGAATGAGCCAGAAGAACATCAGCCCCCAGGCAATGTCGGACGCCTCAGTGTGGCGGTCGTGCTCGATGAGCCACGTCAGCGCCGCGCGGTAGCTCTCGAGATCTTCGCGCACGCGATCCAACCACTCGACCTGCGCAGCCCCGACCAGTCCCTCCGCGGCGAGAGAGGCTTCACACGTGCAATAGCGCACCAGCCCCGCCATCGCGTCGTCGCGTTCGGCCGTAGCGGTGAGCTCGATGGCCCCGTACGCACGCACGGTTTCGAGCATGAAGTACAGCGGACACGTCGGGACCACCGAGGTCTCGGATCGCAGAAGCAGGCTCTTGTCGATCAGGCCGGCCGCCGCACGGAGCGCTTCGTCGGTCCCGGGGGAGGCACTCTCACGACCGGCAAGGACCTCCGCAGCCGCGTCGATCGGAAAGAGACCCGGTAGCACGCTGAAGCGGCGGAATGCGCGTTGCTCCTCCAGGTCAAGCAGCTGATAACTCCATGCGACTGTCGCATTCATCGTCTGCTGGCGTTCTGGGAGATCCCGCGGGCCGACAGCCGAGAGTAGAACGTCGTGCTCGAGTCGGCGGAGCAGATCTTCGGGCGTCAGCACTTTGATCCACGGGGCCGCCAGCTCGAGCGCGAGCGGCAGTGCATCGAGCCGCCGACAAATCGCCGTCACGGTGCGGCCGTTCGACGACGTGAGGCGAAAATCTGGCTGCACGTCTCGAACCCGTTCCACGAAGAGACGGACGGCTGGAGCCCGCGCGAGATCGGCCGGGGAGAGCGCGTCTGAGCCCACGCGTAATTCGAGAGGTCCGACGGCGTATTCCCGTTCTCCTCGCAAGTGGAGCGGCGCGCGGCTGGTGACGAGCAAGCGAAGTAACGTGACCGATGTCAGGAGATCCGCGACGAGCGGCGCCGCCTCGACTACGTGCTCGAAGTTGTCGAGGACCAGCAACGTGGGCTGGCCGTCGCACGCGACGCGTGCGCGCTTCGGCAGAGTGAACGCGGTGACGTCCGCGAGTCCGAGAGCCTCGGCGATCGCCGATGCGACGAACGCGGGATCCCGAATGGCGGCCAACGGCACGAACGCCACGCGGGTGGAGCCCCCCTCCGCGATTGCGCGCGCGAGCTCCAACGCCAGACGTGTCTTCCCAACTCCTCCTGGCCCGATGAACGTGATGAGACGTGCGGCGGGATCGGCGAGCCATTGCCCCAAGGTCTTCATGTCAGTGTCGCGACCGAGAAGGACCGTTAGAGGCAGGGGCAGTGAGATGCCGCGCGGTCCATCGACTGCCGCCGTGCGAACAGGCGCCCGCGCTCTCGCCAGAAGTTCGTCACGGATCGGACCGGTCAGATCAAGAGCCGCGGACAGCGCGCGCACGGTTTCGACGTGGGGCCGGCGTCGTTCCCCGCGTTCCAGCGCGCTCACCGCATGAACCGACAGACCGGCAATCGTCGCGAGCTCCTCCTGCGTAAAGCCCGCGGCCTCCCTGAGCGCCTTGAGTTGCGCCCCAAATGATCCTGGAGCGCCGACCTTCATACCTCTTCATCTTACCGTGCGCTGTGCGGGCGTCGTACGAGTTCCGTGCGGGGGTTGTCGGTGTTCGCCAGCTCGGTCGGCCCTTCACACTGGCTGTATGGCAATCGGCGCGCGAGCGACCACCTTCGTCACGGGTGCCGCCGGATTCATCGGCACAGAGTTAATCAAGGTCCTGATAGCTCGCGGCCATCAAGTGTTGGGTCTCACTACGTCTGTCGAGATGGCTGAACGCGTTCGTCGTGCCGGAGCTGTACCCGTCATGGGCGATCTGCTCGAGCCGGGTCGGTGGCAGGACGAGGCAGCGGCGGACTGGGTCTTCCATATTCCGCCTCAGCCGGAGTGGGGACCGTGCCTGACCAGGCGGTCTGAATCCGTTGCAGGCGCGCGGGTATCGATGGATGCGCACCTGCTCGACGCGGTGGCCGACAGTGCGACGCGACGGATTGTGTACGTCGCACACACGAGCTGGTATGGCGCGACTGGCCCACGTCCGATCACTGAAGACGAACCGCCTCGGCCGTCGAGATGGGGACGCTGCTCCACCCCCGTGCTCGATCGCCTCGAAGGATACGTCGTCGCCGGCCTGCCGATCGTCACTGCGTTCCCGGGGTGGGTCTACGGCGACGCTTCGTGGTTTCGCGAGCGTGTCGTCGAGCCGGTCATGGCGGGCCAGCGTGTGCTGCAGCTTGGGAAGACCGGACCGTGGGTGTCGCCCATTCACGTCCACGACTGCGCCCGGGCCTTAGTGCATCTCGCGGAGCACGGCGAACCTGGCGGCCGGTATTTCGTCGTGAACAGCGATCCCGTCCGGATGAATGAGGCTGCGAGAACGTTCGCGCGTCTCGCGAACCGTCCACTCCGCGTCCGCCGGCTGCCCGCACTGGCAATTCGACTCGCGATCGGTCGGGCGATGGCTGACTACCTCCAGGCCGACGGCGTGTTCTCGAACATCAGACTGCGCGGGATTGGTTTCCGCTTCCGGTATCCCACGCTCGAGCAGGGATTCCAGCAAGTCATCGGAGCGCTCAATGAATAACGGACTCTGTCGACAGGCGACCGTACCCGCGATCGGTGGGAGTTTTGACGAGGTCGTTCTGCCCCATCTCGATGCCGCGTATCGACTGGCGTGTTGGCTGTTGCGGAACGAGCACGATGCGGAAGATGTCGTGCAGGAAGCGTCGCTGCGGGCCTTTCGATACTTTCGGACGTTCACCGGCGGAAATGGGCGCGCCTGGTTCCTCAAAATCGTTCGCAACACCTGTGGCCGCTGGCGCGGCCACGGGTTCCAGGCACCCACAGACCCGTTCGACGAAGAGCAACACAGCAACGCCCGGCCAGCATTCGATCCCGAAGCGTTGTTGCTTCAAACCGATGACGTGACATTGATCGAGCGGGCGATGAGCAACCTGCCCGATCGTTTTCGTGAATTGCTCGTGCTCCGCGAGCTGGAGGGTCAGTCGTACCGAGAGATGGCTGACCTGATGGGTATTCCCATTGGAACCGTCATGTCGGGTC
>JBKPCD010000299.1:0-11164 GCA_046727175.1 Acidobacteriota bacterium
GCGAGCCAGAACAAGCGGTCGCGCGTCTGGAATCGCGAGCGCGTGGTCGTACGCTTCACCGCCATCAACTGTTGTCGGAGTGCCAGGTTCTCTAATACCAACTCCCGATGGCCGCGAAGCGCCAACGACAGCGCGCGGCCCGCCACAATGAGCAGCCCCAGCATGCGTCGATCGTGGCGGGCGTCGGCGGGGAATTCAACGGCATGCGCGAGCCGGACGACTTCTGGCGAGGCTCACAGGATCGCGTCCACCAGCAGCCATCGGCATCCGCTGAATCGGCGATCTCCGCCGGCGGCCGTTCCGGGGGCGCCGGGGGCGGGGCAAGCTCTTGAAGAAGGGGACGGACATGAAACGACTGTTGATTGCCGCATTCATCGCGACTCCAGTGTTACTCTTCGCGCAGGTGAAGCGCACCAACCCGCCGGCGCTGTCGAAGCCGACCGGCTCACGCACGTCGTGGCGGTGCCCGGTCCGGCGAAGATGGTGTTCATCGCCGGCCAGGTCGCGCTCGACAAAGACGGCAATGTCGTCGGCGCGGGCGATATGAAGGCGCAGGCCGAACAGGTGTTCAAGAACCTCGAGGCGGCGCTCGCCGCGGCCGGCGCGAAGTTCACCGACGTGGTGAAGATGAATGCCTACGTCACCGACATGGACAAGGCGCCCGCGGTGCGCGAGGTGCGCGCGAAATACTTCGGCGAGACCACGCCCGCGAGCACGCTGGTGCAGGTCGTCAAGCTGGCGCGGCCCGAGTTCATCTTGGAGATCGAAGTAATCGCGGCGCTGCCCAATGTTGCGCGGGCCGTTCCCACGAAATGAAATCGACGTTCGGCGCGTTTTCGTTCGACACGGCGGCGCGCGAGCTGCGGCGCGACGGCGAGGTCGTCAAGCTGCAGTCGCAGCCGGCGCAAGTGCTCGCGGTTCTGATCGAGCACGCCGGCGAAGTCGTGACGCGCGACGCGCTGCGACAGGCGATCTGGGGCGACGAAACCTTCGTTGATTTCGACAAGGGCTTGAACTTCGCGATCGCGCAGGTGCGGACGGCGCTTGGCGATTCGGCCGACTCGCCGAGCTACATTCGTACCTTTCCGAAACGCGGGTATCAGTTCATCGCACCGATCGATAGTACGTGGGGCAGGACTTCAGTCCTGCCGAACCGGAGCCGCAGGGCTGAAGCCCTGCGCCACGTACTGATTCCGCTCGTCGCTGCAGTCGCCGTCGCTGTGGTCGTCATCGTCATCTGGCAGACCGCGCGGCCGTCTGCTGGCCCTGCTCATACCATCGCGGTCGCGCGGTTCGACAACCAGACGGGCCTCGCCGATTATGACCGCTACGCGCAGGACGTCACCGACGCGCTGGTCGGCGAGCTGACCGCCTCAGGCACCGGACGCTTCGCCGTCATCGGCAACGCCGCCGTCCTGCGCCTTCCCCGCGACCAGCGCGACATCGTCAAGATCGGTGCCGATCTCAAGGCGGGCTATATAGTCCTCGGGCAGATCCAGCGAGAAGGGGAGAAGGTGCGCGTCCTCGCACATCTCATCCGCCTGCCCGAGCAGACGCACCTGTGGGTGACGCGCGTCGAGGCCGTTCCGTCGGAGCTCACGCCGCCGGCGGGGCTGGCCCAGCGGATTTCGCGCGAGTTTCTGGGCAAACTATAACCAGCTAATCTTTTCCTCATCGATTTGGCCGGCAACTCGCTGGCGGTCGCGGGGCGGCGCGCGTATAACTCGCCATGGAGGAACCGATGCGTCACCTGTTTTCGCGCCGCAGTTTTTTGAGCACAACCTCGATGGCATTGCCCATCGCGCGCATGTCCGCTTTCGAACAGCAGGGTGAAGGCGGCAGCTCCGCCGTCGCCGACACTTATCCGATGCAAGCGCCCGCCATGGTTCGCGAAGCGGTCGTCGCGTCGCACGGCAACGTCAAGCGCATCAAGGAGCTGGTCGATGCGCATCCCGCGCTGGCGCGCGCCGCCTACGACTGGGGTTTTGGCGACTGGGAAGACTGCCTGGGCGCGGCGTCTCACGTCGGAAACCGCGAAATCGCGGAATATCTGATCGCGAAGGGCGCCCGGCCGACGCTGTTTTCGGCGACGATGCTCGGGCAGCTCGACGCGGTGAAGGCGTTCCTCGCCGCGCAGCCGGGCGCGCAGCGGATTCCCGGGCCGCACAGCATTCCGCTGCTCGCCCACGCGAAAGCCGGGGGGCCGGCCGCGGCCGCCGTTTACAGCTACCTCGAATCGCTTGGCGACGCGGACGCACCGAAGACCGAGCCGATCTCGGACGAGGAGAAGGCGGCCCTCGTGGGCGCGTACGTCTTCGGCCGCGGCGCCGCCGATCGGATCGACATCACGCTGGACAAGGGCGCACTCATGCTGCAGCGGCAGGGGATGCCGTTCGCCCGCGGCCTGCGCCACCTCGGCAACCGCGAGTTCCATCCGGCGGGCGCGGCGGCAGTGCGCGTCAAGTTCGCGAATGCCAGCGGCGGGGCTACGCTGACCGTCACCGACGGAGACATCGTCGTCACGGCCACACGGCGATCGTAAACGACATACGATGGGGTAGGGGCGCTCGTCCCACGGGATTTTGCGTTCTGGTCATGACGCTGCTGGCGGCTGGGTGCTCCGGCGATCCGCCGGCGGCGCCGACGCCTGAGCAGCTCGCGGGCGCCTGGCGGCTGGTCGCGATGCGACCTGTGGGCCAGGCCGAACTGCCGGCGCCGGCCGGCGCCGCCTACAGCGTGACCTTTGCCGGCGACCGCGTGTCGATCCGCGCCGACTGCAACACGTGCAGCGGCGTGTTCTCGCTCTCAGGGCAGAGACGATAGGAAACATTAGGGCCCTAATCGCGGCTATTGTCTAATCACGGCTATCGCATGCCGAACCGTGAGCCAGGGCTCGCCGGCTACGGCTTCTGGTGGCGTTCTGTCCCACCAATCGCCCAAAGACGACGAACGGGTGATCAAGCGGCGCGCCTGTAGTATTTGAGCAGTCCACCGAGGCGTTGCTGACGATGAACGCAACCGCCTCTGGCACGTGGTGGATCCTCAATCAAGGCGTTCTCGAGACCTTGATGGTTCCTCTCGCGGTGGCAGTGCGCAACGAACTCGGTCACCGCGTGTCGGAGGTGCCGTTCGCCCAAGAGAATCATCCGGTCGAGACACTCCTCCTTGATCGAGCGCACAAACCGCTCCGCGTGCGCGTTCGGGGCCTGATACGGCGTCTGCACGACCCGAATCCCCGCCTCGTTCAACCGGCCGCGCACGGCCGCACTCCACTTCGCATCCCGATCGCAGATCAGCACGCGACCCGTCTCCGCGTCCGCCATCGTCAGCGTCCGCACGACTTGTCGCATGAACGTTTCCTCCGGATGCGGCGTGGTGCCCAGGATGCGCACTCGCCGTGACGCGAGGTCGATGACGAATACCGTGTAGAACGTCACCAGCCCTCGCCACGTCCAGACCTCCGTGGTGAAGAAATCGGCGCCCGCGATGGCCCGCCAGTGCGACCCGCAGAAACGTCTGCCATGAAGTCGGGCGGTTCGGCGCCGGTGCCAGCCCCTGCGCCTTGATGATCCGCGCGATCGTCGAACGGCCGACATGATGGCCAAGATTCTTAAGAGCACCCTGGATCCGCGTGTAGCCCCACGTCGGATTCTCCTCCGCCATCCGCACCACGAGTTGGCGGATCTCGGCCAGGACACCGCGACGCCCGGTTCGCCTTTTCGGAAACGTCCACTTGCGCGCCACCAGCTGCCGGTATCTCTGCGCGGCACCACTCAGTGACGCGACCGGTCGAGGCGGGCATCCCAGTTCAGAACGACGTAGATAGGTGATGATCCCACTTGCCGTTTCAACAGGAAGCGCTGGCCGTCGGGCGTCACATCGTAAACCTGGCCACTGACTCCTGTCGGCGCCAGACCCGAGGCGCGAAACAACACGCGACCGGCCGAATCACTCGGCGTCCGCTGCGGATCGATCGGGATCGCGACGATCGACGAATCCTTCGACAGATAGTACAGTTCCTGCCCGTCCGCTCGCCAGCGGGGTGTTGATGCCGCGTCGGCTACCGTGCGACGGCCTTCGTTGAAGGGCGTGGTGCTCACGTAAATAGCCTGCTCCGAGACGATGCCCGCGGTCTCGGGCATGCCATACGCCAACCATCGTTCATCGGAAGATAGTCGCGCATCGCTTGGATAGAAGCCCCCGATGCGCACCAGCGGTGCGGGCTTGCCGCGGTCGAGTTCCCAGAGATCGAACGGCAGCGCAGCTCGCCGCGCAGCGTAGACAACGTGTGTCGAGTGAAGGACCTGCAAGGGCGTCACCGGGTTGTCGGTGTCGAGCAAGAGTTCCTCCGGGCCGACCGTCGTTGCCTGTCGGCGATAGATGCGCCAGCGCCCCCCGCGCCGCGAGCAGTACACCACATGCAGCCCGTCCTCCGTCCAGACCGGATCGCTGTCCCAATCGGGATCATCCGTCACCCGCACTTCACGCTCGTCGTCAAAGACCCAGACGTCGCTCGTGCCCGTGCGCGGGTCCACTCGCGCGGCGGCAACACGTCGTCCATCTGGCGCGATGGAGAAGTTGAGATACGTCGCCGGTCGCGCAGCCACGTTCTGCGGCTTGCCGGCGCGATCGACCCACACCAACTCGGTGGTGAGGGGTTTGCGAAATGCCATGACGCCGGCTTCTGATATGGCGGCCAGCACGCGGCCGGTTCGGGGGTTATAAGCCACACTGTCCGCCAAGGGAACGGGCTCGCCCGTCAGGCGCAGACGGTCTGTGTCGAACCGCTGCACGTATAGCGTTCCCGAACGTGCAAAAGACAGCAGGCCAAGACAGACGTACGTGCTCGATGACAACGCATCGAGCAGACGGCTGCCGCCCGGTTTCCCGAACTCCCCGATGTAAACACCGGAGGCCGACGCATCGGAGCCCGCGACCGTGTAGAGGAAGCGCCGACCATCTGGCAGAAAATGCGGCCATGCGACGCACCCCTCGCATCGCGCATCCAGAGCTGGAGCTAGCCGCTGCGGCGAACCTCCCGACGCAGGCACCACATACATTCCGTCGGCCGGCACGCTGAAGAGAATCTGGCTGTTGCGGCTCCATGTGCCGCCCAGCGATCGTGGACTAGCCAAGGACGCGATCACGCGGACAGCGCCGGACGTGACGTCTACGGCCTTCAGCCGCCGCTCCGCAAAAAACGCGATCGTTCGGCTGTCGGGTGACCAAAATGGCTGGGCGGCTCCTTCGGTGCCGTTCAGTTGGCGCGAAAGCGTGGACGCGAGCGGCCGAAGCCAGAGAGAACTTGACCCGCTCGCGTCGATGGCCACAAATGACAAGTACTCGCCGTCCGGCGAGAGGGCCAGCATCCCGCCCGACGTAGAGAATCGGTGGGACTCCGGCTCGGGGACTGTGAACTCAACGAGGGCGCGCGGCGGGTCCTTGACGGAAACCCGCTGTGCTACGAACCCTCCAACAGCGGCCATGAGAGCGGCAATGCCGATCAGCGCAAGGAATCTGCCGCTCGGCTGCCTTGCCGCGGCTGCGGGTAGGGAAGACAAGGCTTCAGGAGTCGGCGCTTCGGGAGGTCCGCCGGTGGGCGGTGTGGGGCCGACGCGGACAGGGCGTACAGCAGCGACGAATCTGTAGCCCCGCCGCGGAACGGTCGCAATGAACCGGGGACGATTCGCGTCGTCACCGAGCACGCGCCGCAAGGTGGAGATGTTCTGGGCGAGCGTGTCATCCTCGACGACGATCTCACGCCAGACGGCATGCAAGAGCTCGTCTTTCTCAACGACACGCCCGGCGCGCTCGATCAACGCGACGAGCGTGTCTGCTGCTTTGGGCGTGAGGGCGAGCAGTTCCCCATCCTTGTAAAGGCAGCGCAGCCTTCCATCGAACCTGTACGGCCCGAAGTAGTAATCGACCGGTGGCCGATTGGATAGATCTGCCGACATCGCGCAGAGCGGATCGCGACCGCGGTGACGTCGGCGCCACTATACTGCAAAGCAGGAACGCAGCGCGCCTTTAGTGATGCGGCTTTTTCGCTGACGGGATACGGACCACGGTCACTGTGTTGGTCCCGTTTGGGTCCTCAGGTTCGCTGTCAACGGCGACAACATCTATCTGCCTGCTGATGCCGCGCAGTGCAATCGTCACATGGTTGTTTGTTCCCGCGATTCCCGACAGCGCGGTCTGGATCGCGCCGAACGCTTCGAAGTCGACGACCTGGTTACCCGAGACCTTCGATCCTGTCAGCGAGACTGACACCGTGTTGTCCGACGTGGCGTTCGTTAGTGTCGTCGAGAGGCCGCCAGCGATGCGGATGCCGCCTGGATCGATGCCGCCGATCGGGGCCGTGTTGTCGATGAATTGCGAGCCGAACGCCTCGAACACGGTGGAGTTCGAGTTCGCCACGCCCGTCGGCGACTGATTAAGGCCGCCCGCGATCAGGCACCCACGAGCATTCGCGAAGAATCGGTCACCAGACGAACGCACGTAAACGGTGGCGTGGCTCGATCGATTGTTCGCGACGATGCAGCCGAGCTGAAAGCCGTGAGCACGATTGCCGCTCAGGGTCGCGACGATGACTCCATTGTCAGCTCCGACGAAGTTGGCCAGCCGAATGCCCTCGCTCATCGTTCCTGGTAGCAGCTGCTCCGGGCCAAAAAACTCGTTGTCAACGATCTCGGCATCGATCCGCCGCCCGACCATCGTCGCACCCGCGTTCCGGACGTCAATGCCGCGCGAACTTCCACCGGAGACGACGTGGGCGACTCTAATCCGTGTGGTGGGCGTGCCCGTGAGCTCCGTCGCGATGCCTGCCGCCGCCGCAGGGTTTCCCAAGACGGTCAGCCATTCGATCGTGTTGCTGCCTCGTCCGATCCGGACTGCCCCCGTGCGGCCGAACGGTACGCTGAATGACAACTGCGGATCCGAGGCGTCGATGGTGACCGCGGCGCGATCGCCTTCCACGCCGATCAGCGACATGTCAGTCTGGAGCTCCAGGCGACCGCCGTTCGGCCGATCCGCCGATAACACGTACCGGCCGGGAGCCAGGACGACGGTAGCACCTGCATTCGCCGGGTCGTTCACGGCCCCGTACAGCTCATCCACGTTAGCGACGACGATGCTGAAATCGCTTTCTATTGCCGCACGACCGGGCACAGATGAGGTAAGCGCCCCTGCCAAGAGCGCCATCGTCACAAGCTGCCTTTGTCGCATACGTCATCTCCCGCCACTCGCCTAAGTACGCGCGCCGCCGATGCCGGTGACAGCCGGAGACTAGCCGTTGCGATGATGAAAGTCGTGAAGGATCGGCTGAAAAAGGTTGAAAATGAATCGAAGCGCGCGACCGCCGAACATTTCTAGTCATTCCAGCGACGTTGCCACCTCATATCGCTGCGGCGCCATCCGGGCCGGAATCGCAAGTCTGATCTCGAACAGGGAGTTCGCTTCCACGCGTCGCGCAGCGGTTCCGGGCGGCGCGTTCACCCAAACATTGAGACAATTGTCGGCGACGTGGATACAAAACACCGCGATTTGGGGACGAGCGGCCACGTTCAGCGTTCCGGCATCGGCAACGCGGACGTGGAACTTTTCCCATACCAAGTCCATGTTCAGCCAATCTTCGCCGACGTAAGCGAGCGAGCTATCAGCTCGATCGAAAGGACGATTGAGTGGCCGGCGTTGATATTCCGGACTCGCCGCAGATGCAGGTTCTTGACGATGTCGGCCGTTCCCCAAGGCACCGCTTGCACGTAGTAGTTTTCGTATTCGCCGCCGCCCGTATAGAAGAGCGCACCGACGACGTCGGCGTTCCCGTGATACGAACGGTCAGCGCTCTCGAAAACAATGCGGTAGTGCCCGCGGGCATCCGTCGAGGTCTCGGCGGTTTTAAATGAGTTCTGGTAGTAGAGGGCCAGCTGAGCGTTCGCAATAGGCACATCATTGTCGTCTGCGACGATGCCCGACACGTGGTAAGTCAAGGGTGATGCGGGCGCTGGTGTCGGTGGTATTGGCGCGGGCGTTGGTCGTGTTGGTGTGTTTTCCGTCGGGGAACGACCACATCCGAGCGCGATCACCAAAACAGCGACTGGCAACGAGATACGGGCTGTACTCCGCGCGACCCCTTCGAAAGTTATTCGGGGCATGTGACCTCCTCACGTCCTGACCAGTTCGTGTTTCGCACCACCCGCCTAAGCCGCGCGCTGCTGCGACGAGGGGCGCCGGTGACTGGTTGGATGCTATTCGTGGCGATCCTCAAAGTCGTGAAGGATCGGCTGAAAAAGATTGAAACAGGAAAATGCGCGCCGGCTGAGCTGTCAAAATGCACACGGGACGCATGGTCGAAAGGTGTTCTCGCGTGTTCGTGGCAGGGCGGAAGATCAGTCGCGCACCGTCAGCGGACTTGCGCCGTCGCAGGCCTTTCGGGGCCGTAAGCTCTCGCAGCAGATTAGGAGGTCTGACACATTTCCGCGATAATCCTGATCGGCCACTCGTAAGCTGTTGATTCTAAAGCGGAGAGATGTCCGAGTGGTCGATCGAGCACCTTGGAAAGTGTGCGGGCCCAATGAGCAGACTCGCTGCGACTCCGCTGGCCGTGCTAGTGGCCTGTAACAGTCATTTGTAAAGCGCTCTACGCGATGCGTTTCGTCGGATCCGCATAGGTCCATCGAAATGGTTTCGCGTCGTGATTGTAGTGGTCAATGTACCGACGGATCTTGCGCGCCAGGTCGCGCTTCGACGTGAAGATGCCGCGGGCGATCACGTCGCGTTCGATCTTGGCAAACCAGAGTTCAACTTGGTTGAGCCAGGACGAGTAGGTCGGCGTGAAGTGCAGGCGCACGTTTGGGTACGCCGCGAGAAAGGCCTGCACCTGCTTCGTTTTATGCGCCGCCAGGTTATCGAGAATGATGTGGATCTCCCGTCGTCGCGGCTGGGTGGCCACGACGGTGGTGAGGAATTGCACGAAATCCGCGCTGGTGTGCCGGGCGGCCGTCTGGCCCACGACCGTGCCCGTGCGGGGGTCGAGCGCGGCGTACAGCGAGAGCGTGCCGTGCCGGTAGTACTCGAAACCGTGACGTTCGGCGCGGCCCGGCGACATCGGCAGCACCGGGTCCAAGCGGTCCAGCGCCTGAATGGCCGATTTCTCGTCGACGCAGAACACCGCGGCGTGCTGCGGCGGATTGAGATACAGCCCGATGATGTCCGCCGCCTTGGTCTCAAAGGCCGGATCGTTCGAGCGCATGTACCGCTCCAGGCGATGCGGCTGCAGCCCGGCGCGTTGCCAGACCCGTTGCACCAGCGTGTGAGGGACATCCAAGTGCTTGGCGAGCGAGCGCGTCGACCAGTGCGTGGCGCCGTTCGGTGGAGCTTTGCGCGTCCAGTTGAGAATGCGCGCTTCCATCTGGGGCGTGCGGAGCCGGGGCTTCGATCCTTGGTGGCGCCCCCACAACCCCGCGAGGCGCGCGGCTTCGAAACGGGTTTTCCACTTGGCGATCGTGGCGGAACTCCAGCCGACCGTCGCCGTCACCTCGGCGTATGAGGCGCCGGCCGCGAGCAGCAACATGGCCCGCGCGCGGTGCGCCAGGTCGGCGCGACCGGCCCGTGCGCGTGCGTAGGTTTCGAGGGTGGCCCGTTCGTCGGCCGCCACGATCAGCGGTTCAGTGCCAGATGGCATGCGCCATCGTATCACTTTATGAATGATTAGTACAGCCCTAGGAGTGCTTCTCTATGAAGCTCTAGCCTTCGGAAGCTGCGCCTTCTGCAATTCCGCATCGTTCAACACAGGCGTCTGTTTTTCGATCCACATGAACGGCTGCTGCCCGCCGTCTGATCCTTTGACCGGTTGAAAGCCGCGACCTCGGATGTTGCCGTCTAAATTGATGGCTCCTCGGAATCGCGCATCAAGCAAACGAACGGTACCGGCGGCCTGGCCACCGCGGGAGTGACCGAATGCTCCAACACGCGCGACATCGAGTCGACCAGCGAAGGGCCAACTGTCCCACGTTTCGGCCGCCTCGGTTTTGCGGGCCGGAATTGCGGCTGTGATGTAAGCTCCCGCTCGTGATCGACGTCTCGCCCCTCCGAATATTGCTCATCACCGTTACGAGCTGGCTCGACCGCAGAGAGGGGGGAGCTGCTCGCATACCTGATCGAAGAGAATCGAGTGCTGCGGCGGCAGGTGGGCGGGCGGCGCCTGCGGATCACCGATGACGAGCGGCGGCGACTCGCCGCGCGAGCGTACCTGCTGGGCCGGCGCGCGCTGCGCAATGTTGCGACGATCGTCACGCCGGAAACATTGCTTCGCTGGCACAGGCAACTCATCGCCCGCAAGTGGACCTACGCGAAGAGAGGAACACGCCATCGCGGCGTCTTCCCCGAAATCCGCCAACTGGTGGGACGGATGGCGGAGGAGAATCCGACGTGGGGCTACACGCGGATCCAAGGCGCGCTCAAGAATTTTGGACACGCTGTCGGACGTACAACGATTGCCAGGATTCTGCGGGCGCGAGGGATCTCGCCCGTGCCGGAACGGCCGACATCGTGGCAGACCTTCCTTCGCGCGCATTGGGGTGAGATCGCGGGTGCGGATTTCTTCACGACCGAAGTGTGGACGTGGCGGGGTTTGGTCACGTTCTACACCGTCTTTGTCATCGAGCTGGCCTCGCGGCGGGTCCAGATCCTCGGGTCGACCCCGCATCCTGATGATGCGTTCATGCGCCAGGTCGCGCGGACTCTCACAATCGCAGGCGGCAATGTGTGTCACGTATTGATCTGCGACCGCGATACGAAGTGGAGTGAGGCGGTTATCGCATGCCTGCGGGAGGCTGGGATCCGCGCCGTGCGGACCCCATATCGGGCGCCGAACGCGAACGCCTACGCCGAGCGCTTCGTGCGCTCGATCAAAGAGGAATGTCTCCGTCGCGTGATTCCGTTTGGGGAACGCCACTTCCGACACACCGTCGCGGAGTTCGTCGCCCATTATCATCACGAACGGAATCATCAAGGGCTCGGTAACGAACTAATCGAGGCGCCGCCTGCACACGACCGTGTCGGTCGCATTCGTCGGCGCCAACGTCTCGGTGGGCTGCTCAACTACTATTCACTGGCCGCGTAAACACTCAGCTTCCGAATTCGACCCAGGCGCGGGACACTACGG
>JBKPCD010000300.1:0-19404 GCA_046727175.1 Acidobacteriota bacterium
GAACGGGTGGGGCTATGCGAGACTCTCGTTTCATGGCGGCTCCTTGCTGGCGGGCTTTCGCCCTGGCTAAGTCACCGGTCGTATAGCACGACCAGTGAGGAGCCGCCGCTCTCAAATTTCAACAGCTACTGGGACATCCCCAGCAACAGTGGTAACTTCGCATTGCGAGCTTCTTCCCGGCAGCATTCGGTTAACGCTGGTTCGCGATCTCTCGTCTAACGTTAGGCGATGACCCACCCTCGGCTCGCGACCTCGAGGATCCTGCATGCTTGACGATGTCCGTTTTGCGCTCCGCCAGGTGCGGAAGAACCCTGCGTTTGCGGCCATTGCAGTCGTCACGCTCGGACTCGGCATCGGCGCCGCCGCTGCGATGTTCGGTCTGGTCCAGGGCGCCTTACTGTCGCCGCCCCCGTACGAGGACCCGGGCCGCCTAATCCTGATCTCGCCGGCTCGTACCGACGGCCGGCCATATACCCGTGGCGCAACAGTTGGCCAATGGATCTCATGGCGGCAGACGAGGTCCATCGAGCGCACGGCGGTGTACCGTTGGACGTTCAACTTCCTCGTGCTCCCCGATGGCAGCCAGTCGATGGGCGGCATGGTCGTCACGCCGAGCTATTTCGGTGTCCTCGGATTGCGCCCCATCCTGGGCCGCGAATTCACCGACGCCGAGTTGGCACGTCCGAACGCGCCACCGTCGGCGATCATCCTCGGCTACGACCTTTGGCAGCGAAGGTTCAACGGCGATCCGAATATCGTCGGCCGCACGATTCGTATGAGCCGCATGCCCGCCCCGATCCCCGTCGTCGGCATCATGCCGCGAGGCATTCGATTCCTGCCAGATCCAGGCGCGGCAGCCGAGCCCAACTATGACCTCAACGCATACGTGGATTTCTGGTTCGGTGCGGCGCCCGACGAGTCGCGGCCGGTTTCAGGTGTTGGGAACGTGCTCGCCAGATTGAACCGGGGCGCGACGGTTGCCGACGCGCAGGCAGAAATCACGGCGGCCTCGGCGGGGCTCGCCCAGAGCGATACGGCGCTGCAGGGCATCACGGCCGTGGTCGCGTCGGTGCAAGACGTTCTCAATCGTGACGGCCGTCGGCTGCTCGTCCCGCTGTTCGGATCGGTGGCGCTGCTATTCTTCATCGCCTGCGGCAACGTAGCCGGGCTCCTCCTGACGCGCGGGTTGCAGCGCCATTCGGAGTACGCCGTGCGCTCGGCGCTTGGCGCCGGGAGGCGGCGTCTGTTCCGCCAGGCCCTAACCGAGAGCCTCGTTCTCGCGCTGGCCGGAGCCGCGCTCGGCGCCGCACTCGCCACCGGTATCATCGCGCTGCTGAAGGCCATTGCCGGCCAGGCGGTGCCGCGCGCTGATGCCGTGCACGTCGGCTGGCCCGTGTTTGTCTTCGGTTTCCTCGCCTCACTCATTGCGGCGGGTGCCGCCGGACTCCTGCCGGCGTTGCGCGTGTCGCTTCCGGATCGATTGCAGGACCTCAATGGGAGTCGCACGACCGCCAGCCGCGGCGAGCGCCGACTGCTTCGCGCTGTCGCGACGCTGCAAATCATCCTCACGGTCGCGCTCCTCTCGGGCGCGGCGCTTCTCATCCGCACCGCCCGCAACCTTGATCGGATGGAGCCTGGCTATGCGACCGAGAACATCCTCGCGATGACTGTCACCACCATGGACCGTCAGCGGTCGACCGAGTTCCACAGACTCGCGCTCGAGCGCGCGGCCTCGGTGCCGGGTGTGACGCGGGCGGCGTTCGCGTGGGGCGTGCCGCTGACCGGCAACAAATGGCCCGGTGAAGTGGAATTCCCGGGGCAGCCCGGCTCCTCGAAGCTGACCGATCGTGTCAGCCTCCCGCTGCGCTCGGTCACGCAGGACTACTTCGACGTGATGGGCATGCGGATCGCCGAGGGCCGATCGTTTCGTGATTCCGATGGTCCCGACGCGCCACGTGTGGCGATCGTCAACGCGACGCTGGCGAGGCGCTACTACACCGGTCGCACCGTCGTTGGCGCCCACTTTCAATTCGCGGGAAGCGCCAACACGCCACTCGAGATCGTCGGTGTGCTCGCCGACACGCGCACCGAGAATCTGAGCGATCCGGCGGAACCCGAGATTTACTTACCGTTTTGGCAGTCCGGCGCCTTCTCGAAGCATCTCGTCATCCGTGCGACTGGTGATCCGACGACGCTCGCGGCGCGTGTGCGTGGGGAGCTGCGCACGATCGACCCGACGTGTGCGGTCGAGCGGATCACGACGATGGCCGAGATCCGTCGCGAGTCGGTCGCGTCCAGGACGTTTGCCATGCGTCTCCTCGTGGGATTCGCCGTGGTCGCGACCACGTTGGCGCTCGTCGGACTGTACGGCGTTCTCTCGCTCTCAGTGAGCTCGCGCATCAAGGAGATCGCGGTGCGGAAGGCAGTGGGTGCACAGCGCCACCAGATCGTGCGGTTGGTGCTCGGCGAAGGTTCGAAGCTGATCGCCGGCGGGCTCGTGTTCGGCGCACTCGGCGCGGTGCTCGTTGGGCGGCTGTTGCGAACGCTGCTCTTCGACGTCACCCCAGCAGATCCTCGTGCGCTCGCGAGTGCGACGATCGCCTTCGCCGCCGTGGCGTTTTCCGCGTGCCTGCTGCCGGCTTATCGGGCGAGCCGTGTCGACCTTATGGAGTCCCTCCGTCAGGAGTGAGGAGGTTCCCGATCCTCGAACTGTTCACCGAACGAGGCCCGCGAACAGATCATCGCAAGGTCTCGTCGCCAGCGGTGGACCGAAGGCCTGCCGGAACAATTCGACCGCGAGAAGTTCTTCGACGTCTCCACGCTTCAGGAAAAGGCGATCGATGCCCTCCCGCTGCGTGCGGTGCGCTGCAAGCGCGTCGCGGCGCTGCTGCCACCAGCGCCGCGTATCAATAATGAAATCGACGCCAGGCCGATCGCGCAGTTCGACTCCCGTCGTCTCCCACGGCGGGATCGGCGCCGTCCATACCAGTCGTTCGACCCGATGTGGCGGCCCAGCATCCGGATACCACCGAGCGTCACTGGCGGCGGCGATTGCGTCCGAGGTGTACCGGCTGATTGCGACATGATCGGGGTGGCGATTCATGCCTTCGGGATCGAACGTGACCACAACGATTGGCTGATAGCGGCGAACAAGCGAAACGAGGGCGCCCCGGACGGCATCACCATTGGCAGATGCGAGCTGCTGATCCTTGAAATCGAGAACGTGAAGCGCGTCGAATCCCGCGATCCGCGCCGCCTCTCGAAGCTCCGCCTCCCGCACATGCGGCAGGTCATCAATTGAGCACAGCGGCGGAGTTCCTGCGGTGCCACGCTCGCCTCGCGTGGCCATCACGAGCGCTACGTGTATGCCTGCTTCGTGATACCGCGCCGCTGTGCCGGCTCCGCAGAAACTTTCGTCGTCCGGATGCGCGTAGGCGAAGAGGATAGTCTGCGGCATCAATAGCGATCAGGCCGTGCTGGTGACCACCGTCGGCTCCCGAATGATACGCGAGCGTGAACCGTCGGTTGAAGAATGAAGGCCGACTCCCTGGCCAGCCTGGTGAACATGGCAGCGACAATGTCCTCGATTCGCGCGGCCGTGCCAATGGAGGTTCTGCCGTATTTCGATTGGTAGGTCTAGGAATTCTGATGGGTACTTCTACGGATAGAGGCGGCCGTCACTCCCTGCGCGACCAGGCGCTGACGAGATCGACGAAGGGGGACGACGGCCTGCGAGCGTTCGTAATATGATCCGCTCGATCCGAATGGCCCACCTGCGCCGGACCTCGATGCGAGGACTCGCGTGCGGCCGTTGCTGAAATGGGCCGGCGGCAAGCGACAGCTTCTGCCCGAGCTTCGTCGGTTCGTTCCGCGTGACTTCCGTGATTACCACGAGCCGTTCTTCGGGAGCGGTGCGCTCTTCTTCGACCTCAAGCGGAGCGGTCGCCTGACGCATCGTCGAGCGATTCTCGTCGATGACAATCGCGACTTGATCGGGTGCTATAAGGCGGTCGCCGAGAATCTGGAGGGCGTAATCGATCATCTGAGCCAGCTCGCGGCCGGTCATGCCCGATCGGGCGAGAGCCACTACTACCGCGTGCGCGACGAGCTGTTCAACCCGCGAAGGCGCGAGCTTCTGGCCGCGCATCGCACGGAGCCGTACCCCGCCGACCTGGCGGCGATGTTCATTTACCTGAACCGCACGGGATTCAACGGTCTGTTCCGGCTCAACTCACGCGGCGACTTCAACGTCCCGGCCGGGCGCTACGCGAATCCGCGAATCTGTGACGAACCCACCCTGCGCGCGGTCTCCACGGCGCTTCGAGACCCGGGCGTGGAGATACGGCACGACAACTTCGAATCGATCCTCAGGTCGGCGGGTGCCGCGGATTTCGTGTACTTCGACCCGCCGTACGCTCCGCTGACCGCGACCGCACGCTTCACGTCCTACACGGCGCCAGGTTTTGACGATGACGATCAGAGGCGGCTTCGCGATGTGGTTTTGGAGCTCGCCGGCCGGAACTGCTACGTCGTCGTGAGCAACTCGACCGCGCCGATCATCGCCGAGTTGTACGAACAGGATGGGGCCGCCCGCCGGGCCGGACTTCGCGCGCATCGAGTGCCGGCGCGCCGCGCGATCAACTCCGACGCGACGCGGCGCGGCGACGTGACGGAGTTCATCGTGAGCAACGTGGTGCCTCCGGGCTGACGCGGCGAACTAGTGCTGCGATCCCGGCGCCTTCGCCTGTTTCGCCAGCAGCGACAGAATGTGCGCGTAACGTTCGTCGGCGGCCGCGAACGCCTTCATGTACTCGTCTTCCGACATCTTGGCGTCCTTCCACTTGCCGTTGAACGTGATCTGCTTGTTGCCCTGTTCCCAGCTGTCAGCAGCCTGATCGTCGCCGGGCTTCGCGACCAAACCGTCCACGCCCGGATCCATGATGAAGATCTTCGTCCCTGCCACCGAAGCCGAGTTCAGGTCGATGTAGATGTCGCGGTAGTTCTTCTCCTTCATCTTGGTCACGAGCAGCGGCGGTGCTGCGTATTTCGCGGAGACCGCGAGGATCTGACTGCCGGGAAAGTACAGCGCGGCGACCCACGTGCCCGACTCCGAGGGATCAGGGGCGGCAATGCTGTCCAATTTCGCGGCGTCCATCGCCGCTGCAAGCTCTTTCGCTGCGGCGGCCGATTTCGACGATTGCGCGACGGCTGGAGTGGAATGGAAAAAAAACACCACGGAGAACGCGGCCACGGCCATGAAAGAGGGCGAGCCGATCCTGGACCTGCGCATGGGGAACCTCATCTGGTTTTGAGGCTCCCCTTCTACCACCGCTTGGCGCTGGTCGTCAATTCAGCCGATGAATAGCGGATCTTCCTCTTCGGCGTGCCGGACGTTGCGCACGTCCTTGAAGGTCCGCAAGGCGGCGAAAACGGCCTTGACCGCGGCGACTATCGCCATCCCTTCGCGGGCGGGGGTGATGATGGCTGCCTGGACAATCGACGCGGTCTCGTCGATGCGGCGCGAGAGATCCGTGACCAGGCGGTCGACCTTTTCAGCCTGCGCTGTCGCAATGGCCGCAGTGCGGGACGTTTCTTCTGCAATGGCGGTTACCTTGGCGACGAGGGGACGCACCTCCTGCTGCACCGACGCGAGCGTCTGCTGCGCCTGCCGCGCCATGCGCGTGAGCGCGACAATGGCCACGACCTGTATCAGCGCCATGACGAGCGTCGCGAGCGCGATGACCCCCAGAAACGCCTCGCTCCAGGTCACAGGCTCGCCCCACCTCCGCCCGGAGTCTCCGTCGTCCCTCCGCGCGCCTGTTGATACGCCTCGCGTCCACGGTCGATGGCCGATGACACGTTCCGGCGCTGGCGCTCCAGGAACTCGCGCCCCTGACGCGCCGCCTCGGTGGCTCGTTCACGGCTGTCGCGCGCTTTCTCGCCTAGCATGCGACGCATCTCGTCGCCGCTTGTCGGCGCGACGAGCAACGCCACGGCCGCTCCGGTAATCGCGCCGAGCACGAACGCGATGACCACTGTTCCAGCCGCACCGCTGTCATCTCTCGTCATCGGCTTTCTCCTATCATCCGGGGCTTGCCCCCATCCGACCCGGCATCGCCGTCACTCGCGGGTCCGGGTTCGGGGTCTTGTTTGTGCGCTCCGAATCGAGCGCACGTCAGAAAATGCTCACGCGAACGTTGAGATATTTCTTGGGATCCTTTCGGATGTCTCCAATCAGCGCGCGGAGCTCGCTCGCCGCCGCATTCATATTGTCATACAACTGCTTGTCGTGCAGCAGCTGGCCCACGGTCCCCTGCCCTTTCTGGAGGTCCGCGGTGAGCTGATCGACGCGAGCCGCGAGCGAGTTGAACCGATCATACAGTTCTTTGTCGGTCAGGAGCTTGCCGGCGGTCCCGTCGCCACGATTGAGCCTCGCCGTCACTTGATCGAGATTCCCGCTTGCCGACGTCAACGATTTCGCGAGCGCATCGTCGTTCAGCAGCCGTCCGAGGCTGCCCTCGCCGGCGTTGATCCGACGCGTGATGTTCTGCAAATCCGCGAGCGACGCGTTCAGGCTGCGGTATGCGGCGGGATCTCTCAGCAGCATGCCGAGCGTTCCCTGGCCGCGGTTGAGCATAGTCGTGATCGACTCGGCGGTCGTCACGAACTCGTTGATCTCTTTGTAAAGTTGTTCGTCGGTGAACAGCTTCCCCATCGTCCCCTTCCCCGCGCGAATGTCCTTGAGCAACGCGTTGATCTGCCCCAGGGACTGCGTCGCGCTTTCGGCGACGTCGGAGAGCTGGCCGCGCGGCCGCACGGATTGAATCGAGTCACCGTTCCTGAGGGGCGCGCCCTGCGACGACGGGCTGATGTCGATCACCGGCTCGCCCAGAAGGCTCAGTGAACCGATCGACGCGCGAGATTCGGTCGTGATGTGCGACTGATGCTCCTGCTTGACCTTCAGCACCACCTCTACTTCGGACCCGACGAACTTGATGTCCTCGACCTTCCCGACCTCGACGCCTGCGACGCGCACGACCGCGCCGGGCTTGAGCCCCTGCACGTCGGGAAACGTGGTCTTCAGCTCGTACTGCTGCCAGAAGAATCCAGCCTGACCGCCGACGGCGACGATGACCATGATGGCCAGCACGATCGCGATCACGGCGACGATGCCGATCTTCAGCTCCGACCATGCGAGTGAACGTGTTCTCGGCATAACGATGTCAATTCAGAAAATCGTGGATGTACGGATCGCGGTGGCTGGCGTCGCGCAGCTCCGACGCGTTCCCCTCGAAGGAGATCTGGCCGTCCTTCAGCATGATGAACTCTGCTTCGTCGGCCTTGTGACCCTCGGCCTTCCCGAACTTCATCTCCGCACCGTTCTTGACGGCCGAATGCTCGGCGACGAAGAACGCGTCCCGCAGCTGGTGCGTCACGAGAATCGAGCTGACCCCTTCGAGATCGCGCAGCTTGATGATTTCTTCGTCGACCGTGAGGGCCGTGATCGGATCGAGCCCGGTCGTCGGCTCGTCGTACAGAAGGATCCGCGGCTTGGCGGCCATCGCGCGCGCAATCGCGACGCGCCGGCGTTGACCTCCCGAGAGTTCCGAGGGCATGCGGTCGATGAATTCACCGAGGCCAATGAACCCGAGCACCTCCTCGACTCGACGGTTGGCCTCCTCGAGGGGCCAATTCAGCTCTTCGAACAGCTTGTATCCGACGTTCTCGCGCACCGTCAGCGAGTCGAACAGCGCGCCCTCCTGAAAGACCATGCCCAGGTCCGCACGCACGGCCATGAGCTGATCCTCGGTCATATTGTCTATCCGCTCTCCGTTGACGAAGATCCGCCCCGAGTCCGGTTTGAGCAGCCCGACGATGAGCCGCAGGACCGTGGACTTTCCGGCGCCGCTCGCACCGAGGAAGATCTTCGTGTGCCCCGTCTGGAGCGTGAAGCTCACGTCGCGCAGGATGACCTTCTCGTCGAACGCGAGGTACACGCCATCGAACACGATAATCGGGCCCCCGAGGGCGAGGGCCTCGTCGAGCAACGCCGGGCGGGGCGAGGGTTGCGCGAGGGTCATCGGTACATGAGCACGATGAGCAGCTGCGTCACGAGATAGTCGACGGCGATCACCGCGACGGAGCTCGCGACCACGGCGTTCGTCGTGGCGCGACCCACGCCCTGAGTGCCACCGCGAGTGCGAATCCCGACGTGGCAGCCGATCGTCACAATCGTAAAGCCAAGGAAAAAGGGCTTGATGAGCCCCATCCAGACGTCCTGGATGTACAAGCCCTGGACGACGGCGTTCCAGTACACGGACGAGGCGACTCGAAGAAGGGTCACCGTCACGATCCATCCACCGATCATGCCCACGCCGCTTGCGATGATTGTCAGGAATGGGACCATCACAAAGCCTGCGAGCACGCGCGGAATGACGAGCTTGCGAATGGGATCCGTCCCGAGCGCGCGCAACGCAGCGATCTGATCGGTCACCATCATCGATCCGAGTTCCGCGGCGATCCCGGAGCCGACGCGACCAGCGACCATCAACCCGGTCAACACCGGGCCAAGCTCTTTGACGATGGACGCGCTGACCAGGCGACCCACCATCGAACGGGCGCCGAACTGATCGAGCGTGAAACCCGACTGGAGCGCCAGAACCATTCCCGTGAACATCCCGGCCAGGAGGACGACGGTGAGCGATCCGATGCCAATCGCGTCGAACTGCTCGATGACGTCGCGCACGTAGAACGGACGCGTTACGAGGCCGCGCGCCACCTTCGAAAGCATCAGGACGTATTCCTGGACTTCGAGAACCGCGGCCTTGACCCACGTCACGAACCCCCCGGCCACGTCAGTGCCTGCTCCCGGCCAGACCGAGCTCGCGGCTGCGAAGCTGCTTGATGCGATCTCTGATCGATGCCGCCTTCTCGAACTCGAGATTCGCGGCGGCCGCCTTCATCTGCGTCTGCAGCGCCGCCACGTGCGCCTCGAGCTCCCCGTGTGTCCGGAATTCGTCCGCGGCTTCTGGCGAGATCGTCACGTAGTCGCGCTCGTAGACGCTCGTCATCACCTCGTCGATGCTCTTGATGATCGACGCCGGTGTGATCCCGTGCTCGCGGTTGTACGCCTCCTGAATCTGACGGCGGCGGTCCGTCTCGCCGATCGCCAGTCGCATCGATTCGGTCAGTGTGTCTGCGTACATGATCGCGCGGCCATTGACGTTGCGCGCCGCCCGGCCGACGGTCTGAATCAACGAGCCTCCGGAACGCAGAAAACCTTCCTTGTCGGCATCGAGAATCGCGACGAGCGACACCTCGGGAAGATCGAGTCCCTCGCGCAGCAGGTTGATCCCGACGAGTACATCGAACTCGCCGCGACGGAGGTCCCGCAGAATCTGGATGCGCTCCAGCGTGTCGATATCCGAATGCAGGTAGCGAACCTTGACGCCGAGCTCCTGATAGTACTGCGTCAGATCCTCGGCCATGCGCTTGGTGAGTGTCGTGACGAGCACACGTTCCCGGCACTCGGCTCGGGTGCGAATCTCGGCGAGAAGATCGTCGACCTGGCCTCGGACGGGCCGGACTTCGATCTCTGGATCGACGAGCCCCGTGGGACGGATGATCTGCTCGACGACCGCACCGCCGGATTGACGAAGCTCGTAGGGGCCGGGCGTGGCCGAGACGAACAGCAGCTGGCCGACACGGGATTCCCACTCCTCGAAATTCAGCGGCCGGTTGTCGAGCGCGGACGGCAGCCGGAACCCGTAGGCGACGAGGACTTCCTTGCGCGATCGATCGCCATGGTACATGCCGCGGATCTGCGGCACCGTTTGATGGCTCTCGTCGACGATCGTGAGCGCGTCCGCCGGCAGGTAGTCGAGAAGCGTTGGTGGGGGCTCGCCGGGCGCTCGCCCCGTCAGGTGGCGCGCGTAGTTCTCGATCCCGTGACAGTAGCCAATCTCCTTGATCATCTCCAGATCGAACATCGTCCGCTGGTGCAGGCGGTGCGCTTCGAGCACTTTGCCTTCACTCTCGAGCTGCTGGCGATACCACGCCAACTCCGCTTTGATGCTCTCGACGGCCTGCCTGGTGCGGTCGCGTGACGTGACGAAGTGCGTCTTCGGATAGATCGCGACCTTGTCGTTGCGGCGGAGCGTCTTTCCCGTCAGCGGGTCGAAGCTGACGAGCTCGTCGACTTCGTCGCCGAACAGCTCGATTCTGAGCGCCTGATCTTCGTACGATGGATACACCTCGACGATGTCGCCGCGGACACGGAACACGCCGCGATTGAAGTCGTGGTCGTTCCGCTCGTACTGAATCTCCACCAGCTTCCGCAGAATCTGCTCGCGTTCGATCCGCTGCCCACGCTCGAGCGGCAGCATCATCCCGTAGTACGCCTCGGGCGAACCGAGGCCGTAAATACATGAGACGCTCGCGACGATGATGACGTCCCGCCGCTCGAACAGCGACCGGGTCGCCGAGAGCCGCATTCGATCGATCTCGTCGTTGATTGTGGCTTCCTTCTCGATGTACGAGTCCGTGCTCGGGACGTAGGCTTCGGGCTGGTAGTAATCGTAGTAGCTGACGAAGTACTCGACGGCGTTCCCAGGAAAGAAGCGGCGGAATTCCTGGTACAGCTGCGCGGCGAGCGTCTTGTTGTGCGCCATCACCAGCGTCGGCCGGTTCACGCGCGCGATGCATTGCGCCATGGTGAACGTCTTGCCGGAACCCGTCACGCCCAGCAGTACCTGGGCGCGGTCGCCACGATTCAGACCCTCGACGAGCTCGTCGATCGCCCGCGCCTGGTCGCCGCGCAATTCGAATTCCGTGACGAGATTGAAGCGGTCGTACTTGGAGGCCATCGGCTGGAGTACAGGCGCGTCCCACTGGTGGGACGACAAACGCCGATCGTACCACAGCGGCGTTGGGTGGAAAACCTGCGTCAGAAGCTGGCATTCAGAAGCTAGAGCGATCGTGATCGCTCTGGCTTCTAACTTCTTTCTCCGACAGCGCTAGCGTCCGGTCGGTGGTTTGTAGGGTCCGAAGTAGCCGCTGCGGGTGCGAAGCTTGACACCCTTGAGGTCGGGGCGCTTGAGGCGAATCTGTACGTGTCGCCACGCGCCGTCCGTGCGCTGGTCGGTCGACACGTACCCGAGACTGTAGCGCGCCGCGATCTCCCTCTGGATCTTCTCGTAGATCTTCTCGAGTTCCTTGATCGATGTCGGGAAGTAGGCCTGACCGCCCGTGATTTCCGCGATCCGCTGCAGCTGCAGGCGCTGCTCGTTCCTCGCTGACGAGTACTGGTGCTCCAGATAGCCGATCATGTACATCGTCACGTCGCACGCCTTCAACAAATCGACCAGCTCCGAGAACGTGATCGAGCTGCGAGTGTCACCGCCGTCCGTGTAGACGAGCGCAATCTTCTGCCCGTCATCGGCCGCCGCTCCATGCAAATACACCCCTAGCGCATCGTAGAACGCCGTCCATCCGTCGACTCTTTGCCCGCGGATGCGCTCGATGAGGCGCGGATACTCTGCTGCCGCGTATCGAGCGATGCGGACTTCGGTGGCGAAGTCGACGAGTGTGACGTCGGCCGCGTGCTCGTTCGCGTTGAGGAACTTGATCATCCCCGTGCGAACCTCACGAATGTCGTATTCCATGCTGCCGCTCGTGTCGAGGCCGAGGCCGAGGTGCAGCGGGAGCACCTTACCGAGATCCGCGCCATCGTTGGGATCACCTTCGGCGAAATAAGAGATCGTTTGACGCTTCCCTTCCTCGATCACGTCGAAGTCGTCCTCCTTGAGGCCGGTGATCGGGGTGCCCTGTCGATCGGTGACCACGACGGTGAAGTGCACGAGGTCCACGCCGCCGCGGAACGTCTGCTGCGCCACTGCAACTGCACTCAACACCATTGAGATCAGGACCAGCGTTGCTGCGCGGCACATAAGGCCTCCGGTGTGCATCCGGTCAAGGGAAAAGGGACAACGGACAAGGGAAAGCGCCTGGCGTTCCCCATTTGTCCCTTTTTCCCTTTTCCCTTTTCCCTTTTTCTGGTCAGAACACTTTGTATCCAGTGACCCTGACGACGTGGGTGCCACGTCGACCGTCGGCGTTGACACCCTGCGGACCGTAGCCCCATTCGACCGCGGCGAGCGTGCCGAACGGAGCGGGAACCTCCACCGCGGTACCGAATCCGGCGAACTTCGTCAGGCCAGGCTCGAATCCGCGGTCGCGTACGAATGCCAGATCAGCAAAGCCATCCACTCGCATGGCGCGTGCGGCAGACCATGCGAGCGCCCCGCGCAACACGCCGCCGCGATCGTAGCGGATGAGCGCCGACGGATAGCCGTGGAGGCGGTTCTCGAACGTGCCAAACGTGTACTGGCTGAATCGATCGAGATCGTGACCGCCCATCATGGCCACTTCACCACGCGCGACCAGCCTTGGAGTGATTACCATCGGCCGCACGATCGCCGCGCCGAACCGCTGGAAATCCCGATCCGCGGCTGCGTAGTCTTCCGAGCCGCTGCCCCAGGTCCTCCAGCCGGTCCGCCGAGCCGGATTCCACCAGAGTGTTCCGCTCCAGCCGTTGCGCTGCGCTTCGAGCGCAATTTCGAATCCGTTGACGACCTGAGCCGCAGGGACGACGAAGTCGGCGGCCGTCTGCTCGCTGCGCGCGAAGTGAGTGTAATCCAGTTCGTATCCGGCGCGAAGGGATAGACGCGGGCTCAGCGGCGCGAGCAGCCACACCGATGCGTGAGCGGGGCGCTGGAGGAACGCGCGATCGTAGAGCTCCCGCCCGCCGGAAAACTGGCGATCGTTGTAGGAGGAGGCGATGCCGAACGCGCGGCCCGCAATCTGCCAGCGGCCCTTCGCAATGGATGGGATCGAGAACGCCAGCTGCCCATAGGTACCACCGAAGAACGCGTTTATCTGTCCTCCGCGATTGAAGAGATTGAAATTGACGTAGCTGATGCCTGCGAACGGCAGCGGGCGCGTAATGTTCGGGTCCACGATCATTCCAATCGCCACCGTGCGCACTCTCGTTGCAGCCGAAGCCTCCTCTCGTAGCTCGCTTTCCCTTTTCTCTTTCCCCTTCTCCTTTTCCAGATATCGATACCCCCGTGGCGTATCACGCAGGATCACCGAATCGGATCGATAGGCAGCCAGGCGGCGCGCATCGAAGCCGGACGAGTTGAGGTCGTGTGAGGAAAGGTCGAGGACGCGATGAATCGGCGTGCGATATCCGGCCCCCTGATACAGCTGACTGATGTCGGACCGCGAGAGGAGCCAGACGCCATCAGATGTTCGCTTGAATTCGTCGGTCTGCTCCGACGATACGATCGGACCGCGCAGGAACGTCTGTGCGCCCGCCACCCGTATCAGGCCGAAATCGTCCGCGGCGATCCACGCGCGACCACGAAAGAGCGTCTCACCGGTGACGGCCGGCTCGAAGGCGACCACGAAACACTGCACGCCGTCGACTGAACTTTCACCAACCAGGCGATAACGATATTTCTCACCGAGCGTGATCGTGAGCGGCGGCGATGTGATTCGTTCGGGCTCGATGAGCGGCAGCCGCGGAACCTGCGACGAGTCGAACGCAAGGCCATTCACGCGAATGTCTCGCTGCTCGATCTCGCTGCGGGTTCGATCGTGATAGATGACCGCGCGCGAGCTGATCGTGACCGGCGCCGGAAAACCCGGCGCCTCGAAGGTGACCGTCAGCGTTCCCGACGACATGACCGTGTCGATGCGCGCGTTCTGTCGGGCGGCGGCGGCCTGGTGCCGCGCGATGATTTCCCGGACCGTCAAGCGTCTCGCCGCGCTCACGGCCACGGTCTCGGCAAATCGATCCGCGTCGGTCGATCGCAGCCGTATCAATGCGTCGCGCTCCGACAGCTGTACCCGCTCGACGACTTCGATCCCGGGCTCAGTGCTGACCGGCGTGCCTGATGGACAGTCTTGCGCCCACGCAACGCGGTCGGGGGATTGCGGCTCGACGAAAACGGCTGCCTCGGCCGCCCCGCAGCGCACCTGCAGATTCGTCGTCGGGGCAAGTCCGGAAGGCAGGAGCGACGCGCTCCGCGAGAGATCGTCAATGAGACGCCGTGCGACCTCCGGCTCGGACGGCACGCGCCAGAGCCAGCGTTGAACTTCGGCGCGCATGGTCGCTTTCACCGCAACACTCAGATCCGCGAGCTCGCCACTCCGCATCCATTGAGCTGGATGCGCGATCGGCAACGCGTCTGCGTCCGGCACGACGAAGTCGACGTACGGCGCGAGGTCGTGCGCGAGAAGCGCGGAAACGATCGTCGACGGTCCGGCGATTCCGAGCTGAACCGATGATGACGATGCCCGCATCGCCGTCAGTCGTGTCTTCAGGTCGAACGCGAGCGCGTCCGGCGCGGCGTCGGTCGACCGAAGATCCACGACGACCGTCAGCACGCGCTCGAGGGCGATCGTCGAAAAGCCGGCGGGCATGCCGGTAACAAACAAACCAGGATGACCGCCGCGTTCGTAGATTCGCTGCACTGCGGCGGCCGCGTCGGCGCTACGCCTTGGGTCCACCTCGATCAGCACATCGAGGCCATTTAGTCGCTGCGGAAGGAGACTAGCCTGTGACTGATGGACGATGAGGGCAATACACGCCCCGCACGGAGGTCTATCGTCTGCGTCGCTCGGGACTACTGCAAGCGTCGCCGCCGCCACGGCGACGATCACGACGGTGGCGATGCGCCGCGCGTGACACTCGTCCATCGTATAATGAATGCTTTGGTGATGGTTACCCTGCGGCTTCCAGCCGGGACCTCTGAGAGGCTCGGCTGACCGTGCGCGTCTTCGCCATCTGCCAGGACGAGTTGCTCATCCGCTCGCTGGATGCTGTTCTTCTGCCCAGCTTCGAAGTCGATTTCCTGATCGAAAGCAAGACGATGGCCCGGCGTCTTCATGACGCAGGGCTTCAGGTGATTACCGGCGATCCCAAGCGGGTCGACACATATCTCAAGGCCGACATCACGCCCAGCACCTCCTTCATCATCGAGGAAAACGCGCGGCGAAGCATCAAGAAGATCGTATCGGCGATCCGCGATGCGGGCGGCACGCTGATTTACGTCGTCCACACCGGTTCGCGGAATGGGCGATCGCCGGATGGTGCACACGCCGCCGAGCCCGACATCACCCACATGGACCTGTCGGAGCTGATCAGGCCGACGCTCGTCACCGAGCTGAGTCGGTCCATGACGCGCGCGCGCGTGCAGCAGTATCAGCGGTATTTCGCCGACGCGGACCGAGTCTTGATCCTGCTCCACAACGATCCGGACCCGGATGCGCTCGCGAGCGGGCTCGCGCTGCGGAACCTGCTCCGGCGGACGAAGGCGACGGCGATCATCGGTGCGATGCAAGGGGTGACCAGGCCCGAGAACCTGCGGATGGCGAACATGCTCGACATCCACGTCGAGCAGATTACGCCGTCGTCATTTCAGGAGTTCGAGCGGATCGCGACCGTCGACGTGCAGCCGCACTACTTTGCGGGGCTGCTCGAGCGCGCGGACCTGGTGATCGACCATCATCCCGAGCAGCCGGGATACAGCGCGGTGTTCAAGGACATTCGCGCCGATTACGGTTCGACGTCGACGATCCTCACCGAGCACCTCCGGGCCGTGGACGTGAACATCTCGGAGCGGACCGCGACGGCAATGCTGTACGCGATCAAATCCGACACGTTGTTCTTCGCGCGACACACGAACCGCGTCGATCTGGAGGCGTTCACCTTCCTCTATCCGCTCGCGGACGCTGCGCTGATCCGCAAGATGGAAGGAGCCGAAATCACACTCGAGCGGCTCGCCTATGTCACGCGCGCGAGCCAGATCGGCATCCTGCGGGAGCAGGTTTTCAGCGCGTTCGTCGGCGAAGCGCCGCGCGAGGACTTCATCCCGTACACCGCCGACTTTTTCCTGCAGCTCGAGAACGTGAAGTGGACGATCGTCGCCGGCATCGTCGGCGGCACGTTCATCGTCAGCGTGCGAAATCTCGGCTACTCGCGCAATGCGGGCGAGTTCGTGAAGCGCTGGTTTGGCGATATCGGGAGCGCCGGCGGTCATCGCTCGATGGCCAAGGCCGTCGTCCCCGTCGATCGCTTCCGCCAGAAGTTCGGCGATCTGAACGGCCCGGCGCTGACCGAGCGCATCGCGGAGATGGCCGAGCAGTTCCTCCACGAAGCCGCCCTGGACAAGGATCGGAAGAAGGAAGCGCTAGCCCGCTAAGGCCTGGTCGAGATCAGCGATCAAGTCTTCCGGATCTTCGAGACCAATCGACAACCGCGCCATGCTGTGAGTCACACCGGCGCGCGCGAGCGCCTCCTCCGAGTGCCCCCACTGCGACGTCAACACGGGAAGGCTGCACAGGCTTTCGACGCCTCCCAGGCTCGCCGCCCGCTTGATGACGCCGAGCCGATCGAAGAAACGCGCCGCGCGATCGTAACCACCTCCCAGATCGATGCACACCATCCCGCCGAAGCCGCGCATCTGCCGGGCGGCAAGCACGTGATCGGGATGAGACTCGAGACCCGGGTAGTAGACGCGGCGTACGCGGCGATCCTTCACAAGCCACCGGGCGATGGCGAGCGCAGTCGCATTGTGTCGCTCCATCCTGACGCCCAGCGTCTTGAGACCGCGCCCGAGCGCATACGCCGCGTACGGATCGAGCACCGTCCCGAGCTTCTTCCGCGCGTCGAGAATCGGGTCGATTAGTCTCGCCGGTCCCGCCAGGACACCCGCCGTCACGTCGCTATGGCCGTTCAGATACTTCGTTGCGCTGTGCATCACGAGATCGACGCCGAACCCGATCGGCTGCTGATTGATCGGGCTCGCGAACGTGTTGTCGATCGCCGAGATGACGCCGCGCGCCCGGCAGGCGCTCGCGACCGCACCGATATCGACACACCGGAGCGTAGGATTGATGGGCGACTCGAACCAGACGAGCTTTGTCCGTTCGGAGATTGCCGACGGCAGGTCGTGCAGCTCGTCGATCGAGACGAAACGCGCCGCGATGTTGAACTTCGCGAGGAGATCCGCGATCAGGTGCAGCGTGCCGCCGTAGATCGCTGAACTGCAGATAATCTGGTCACCCGCCTCCATCAGCGCCAGGAGCGCCGTCGTCGTTGCCGCCTGCCCGCTCGACAGCACGAGCGCCGCCTCCGCCCCTTCCAGTACGGACATCGTCCGCTCGACGGCGGTGACCGTCGGATTCGCGTAGCGCGAATAGAGGAACTTCGGGGACCTCCCTTCGTTGTACTGCCGCACTTCGTCGGCGCTTTCGAAGACGAACGTCGTCGTCTCGTAGATGGGTGTGGTGAGCGGCACCGCATCCTCGCCGGCCGGCTCCGCGCGGTGAATGAGGTCAGTCGCTGGTTTCATTACGCTGATTCCTTACGATGATTGAGGCGGCCTCGCGCGAAGCAGTAGAGAACGAGACGCGGATTTTCGCGGATATCCGCAGATTCAACCCTTTTCACAAGATGTGGATGTTCGCGGACATCCGCGGACTGCGCTCTGGGTCCGGCGACCGATTACGGTCCTCGCGCCAACCGGGCGGCGCGAACGCGCGGTGGGAGTCACAACCGAGCCGAAATACGAGCGGCCACTGCTTTGACTGCCACTCGTATTCCGGATCGCTCATAACTCCTGACGGCCGCCGAAGGCCGGCGTGCGGTCGTTCCAGTCTCTCAGCTTTTCACCCGAAATATTGATCAACCTCCGCGTCTCGTTGAAACGCGTTCTGATCGCCATAATCCGCGAACATCCGCGTCTCGTTGAAACGCGTTCAATCCGCGAGTATCCGCGAGTATCCGCGAAAATCCGTGTCTCGGTAAACGCATTCGATCCGCGGGCATCCGCCGAGATCGGCATCCCGTTCACGTCGCTCAATGTACTACCGGCGGCGAGGAATCCGCGTAGCAATCTAGCGTTGGACTGTCGCGATCCGCTCGCCGCTCGCGCCGACCACGGGCTCGATGAACTGGCGGTAGGCGTCCTCGTACCCGCGGTCGACGAGTTCGCCGAGCGAGTGGGGCCGATCGGAACGCTCATCGTAGGCTCCGTGGAAGTCCAGCGGACCGAGCGGGTTGTGCGTGGGTCTCAAGACGAACAGTCCCGCGAACCGACCGGTGAAGTGTTCGGTGACGTCGCGGACATTCGCGGTCTCGAAGGCGGCAAGGTGCTCGCCTGCGCGTCCGCGGATATCGGCGCGGCCGGCGCTCAGTTCGTGAGGAAGGGCCGCGGCCGGCGACCCGGACACCAGGATGACTTGTTCGGCGCCAGCCGCAGCGATCTCCTCCACCAATCGCGTCAGCGACCCTGGTCGATCGCAGGTCCGGTGCGTTTCGCCGCGCCACGGATCTTCGGGCGCGAACGTAATCAGGTGCGGCTCGGCTGCAACCGGCAGGGCGAGCGCGGCGGACAACACGTCGAGCAGGTAATCGCGCCCAATGCCGGCGAGATCGAACGCCTCGACCTGACGGTTGCGGCCGTCGCCAGTCGCACGCGTGAAGAAGCGCTGGCGCTGAGGCGCACCAAGCAACGCGAAGACGAGATCGCGGCGCGCGTCCATGTCATGGACTGTCAGCAGCAGCTCGCGGAAGCCAGGTTGACCGAGGTTCTCCGCGAGCAGCTCGAGGTACCGTTGGCCCAGCTCCGGGAAAGGCGGGGCCGCGAGTGGTGCCGCGCCGCGAATGAGATGCCACAGCTCCCCTGCACAGCGCTGTTCGAGCGCGAGCGTTGACAGCGGACCGCCGAGCGCCCGTCCGATCAGTCCCTGGCGGGATCGCCTTCTTGCGCCCGGACCAAAGCGACCCCTCACCGCGGTCGCAACGAGCGGGACGGCAGCCACGAGAACCGCCAGCAGGACGAGTCGCGGGATGATTGTCGGGAGGAACGTCGGCGCGAACAGCGCCTCGATCCATTGTGTGTAAGCCGTGGTTGTGCTCGACGCCGCTGTGGTGAGGCCGACCAGCGTGAGAAGCATCCCGATGATCGCCACGACCACGGCAAACACGAGGAGCACGAGGGGAGTTGCCAACACGATCGCCGCGGCGGCCATGACCCAGACGGCGGCGCGGAGCGGCTTGCGCCAGGCGTAGAAGGCCGACGCCGCCGTGCCTTTCCACACGCCGTTCGGCTCCCACAGCCGCGCACCGCCATCGATCGCTGCGAACAATGCCGCGACGACGCCGATGCCGCGACCGGCAACGAGGTCGATCTTGACGCCTGCTTCCTGAAAGGCGCGGAGAACGCCGGCGTGATACGCGCCGGCCGTGCCGGAACCCGTCAGGACGAGAGCCGTCCTGAGACGAGTCGAATACACACGGTCTGGGGTATCTGGAGTGATCACACGATCGGGCTG
>JBKPCD010000301.1:0-19893 GCA_046727175.1 Acidobacteriota bacterium
GGGCGTACCTCTCCATCGCGTACAGCGCGAAGATGGCGAACGATGACGAGTACCTGCTGACGGTCGATGCAGAAAGTTATGGCATGGCAATGCGACGGCTGCTAAACGATCCGCGATTGGAACTCCCGCTACCTGGTGCGCCAAAGGAGTAAATCCGCATGGGAATGGTCTACCGCCAGAAAGGGCGCCGCAACTGGCTGATCAAGTACTACCGTGATGGCCGCCCGATCGCTGAAAGCTCCGGCACCGACGTCAAGGACGACGCGAAGACGATTCTTCGTCAGCGCGAAGGTGCGATCGCTGATGGGCGGCCGATTCCAGGAAAGGCCGTACGTCTGCTGCGCTTCGATGACGCCGTCAAGGATGTCGAGAACGACTACACGGCGAACGGGCGCCGATCGATCGGGAATCTCCAGACCCGGATCCGCAAGCATCTGATGCCGGTGTTCGGTGGTCGGCGGCTGAATACGATCGACGATGCAGATGTGCGCGACTACATCAGTCGCCGACTTGCCGAGGAGGCGCGGCCGGCGAGCATCAATCGCGAACTCGCCATTCTGAAGCGCGCGTTCAGGCTCGCCAAGGTGAATCGACCCGAGATCCCGAAGCTCGAGGAGCGGAACGTCAGAACGGGATTCTTTGAGCGCGAGCAGTTCGAAGCCGTACGTCAGCAGCTTCCAGAACCGTGGCGGCCGCTGATGACGTTTGCGTTCTATACCGGCTGGCGTATCCGCAGCGAGATCCTTCCGTTGACGTGGGCGCATGTCGATATAAACGCGCAGACGGTGCGGCTCGACGCCGGCATGACGAAGAATTCCGAGGGGCGCACATTCCCGTACGGTGTACTGCCCGAGTTGAAGACGGTTATCAGCGACCAGGAAGCCGTCAGAGACGCGCTGAGGGCGAAGGGCGTCATTAGTCCGTGGCTGTTCCCGGATGCCACTGGCGGGCGTCTGCCAGCCTTCTACAGCGAGTTGTGGCGCGACGCGTGCCGGAAGGCTGGCTGTCCGGGAAAAATCCCTCACGACTTTCGCAGGACCGCCGTACGCAACCTTGTGCGCGCGGGCGTGCCGGAGAAGACGGCCATGCAACTGACGGGGCACAAGACGCGATCGGTATTCGATCGGTACGACATCGTGAACGAGGCGGACCTAAAGGCGGCCGTGATGAAGCTCGCCGACGCGCCGATGCCGGTGAAGCAACAAAAGAAGAGCTAACCATTGCGCTAACCATTGAGGGCGAATTCGGGCGGGTCTGGGCGGACGCAGGCGACGGAATTGTTGAGGAAAAATGCGAATTCCGGCCTGTTCTGGCGGGCGTTTTTAGGACTTAAAATCCCGTGGCCTCACGGCCGTGCGGGTTCGATCCCCGCCCCCGGCAAACTATTCCAATAAAACATCTTAGATCCACTTCTGACACTCGGGATCGACCCTTCAAAAGACCTCTGTCTGGCACGCGTCTGGATTACTTGGGGCGCTCGGCGAGAGCCATTCGGTTGCCGCCGAGTGTCTTTTCGTGGATCCGATGAGCGATATTGCCGTCCTTGCCGAACCTGATGCCCAGACTCTGTATCGAGCGAGCGTGGGAGGCGTACGACGATCTCGCTGCCGGCCGATCGCGCGTGCGCATCGCGAGGATGAACGATGAGTCGCCCACATTCGCGCGTGGCGAGGGCACACGATGCGTAGGCCAGCCTCCCTCGGCCGGAGAGCGGAGGCGTTCAGTATGCGACGGCGCCGAGCGCGTCTGCAGAAAGATACGGTGTCGGTCAACAAGCGGATCGACATGTGGGCGGTCCGCGGACCTCCCGGCGGTGTCGAGTCAGCTCGGTAAGGGCATGCCCTTCGTTTCGGGCCCTACGAACGGAGTTACCACCAGCCCGACGACGTAAACCATTGCCATGGTCGCGGCAGCCATCCGAATCCCGCCGAATGAAGAAGCGAGCCAGCCGGCCACGAGTGGGCCAAGCGCCGCGATGCTCCGCGAGCCATCGAATACGATCGACATCGCGGAGCCTCGCACACGCGTTGGAAAGAGCTCCGCAAGGTAGATCGTCATCCAGGCGAACTGACCACTCGCAAAAAAGCCGGTGGCCGTGGCTATAGCCAGGACCGCCAACCAGTTGTTCACCCCCAGGAAGAACCAGAGGGAGAATCCCAACGCGCCTACGTAGTACACGCACAAGCTTGGTTTCCGACCGAACCCGTCGGCCAGTAGTCCGAAGACGAGGTATCCAGCGATGGATCCCACATTGAACACGAGCGCCGTCAGCAAAGCTCTCGCCTGAGGTTGTTGCGCCGCGTTCGCGGCCAACTGCGCAGCCAGTTGCGGAATCCATGTCGATACCGACCACCAGCCGACGACGCTGCTCAGGGACATGAGCAACAACCGTCCGATTCGCCGCCGCAGCTCGGGCTCCGACCAGATGCGGACAACTGTGAGCTGTGCGAGTTCCCGATCCTGCTCGGATCCCACACCCGCTGCGATGCGCGTGCGCGCTTCACGCCGCCGATCGTTGGCATTGACCCACAATTCGGGGTCGTGTACCACGCACCTCACGTAGAGCAAAAGGAACGCCGGTGCGATGCCGATCAAGAACATGTACCGCCAGCTCGAACCAAACGGATTCACGACGAGCCAGATGGCTGACGCCAGGAAATAGCCGACGCCAAGAGCGGAATGGAGCACACGACCCGCGCGCCCGCGCGATGCAGGCGGCCAGAATTCCGAGACAATCGTGCTGCCCGGGCCGCACTCGGCACCCAGCCCGAGTCCGGTGAGAAACCGGAAAACAAGCAGTGACCAGTAGTCCGGTGAGAGTGCCGAAAGCCCGGTGAAGACGGCATACCAGAGGATCGAGAGCATGAGCATGCGGCGGCGACCAACGTAGTCGGTGAGCACACCGGCTATGACACCTCCGACCGCCCACCCGAGAAGGGTCACGGAGAGCAGGCCGGCCACATACAGCTGCATGCTCGGCAGGGCATCGGGCGGAAGCAACTCGCGCACCGCGATCGCCATCACGAGGATCAGCGCATAGGTCTCGTAGCCGTCGAACATCCAGCCGAACCAGGATGCAACAAGCGCGCTCCAAGCGGAGCGATCGATCGAAACCGATGCACGACGTGCTGGTTCGAGCGCTGTCGTCATAACGGCTCTCCGCGAGATCGGGGGGATTGCTTCAGTGGACGGCAGCGGTTGCCTAGCGCCTATATGCGTCGACGTCCGCATACAGCGGGTGTGGCGCAGACCGTGACGGAAGATCCGTTAGCAAACACGGGCTGACGGCCGTCGCCCGCGGCATTATGCCAAATCGAACCGCGATGCGAACCTTCAGCAGTCGCAGCGGTACTTGAAGGGTGACCGACGAGGAGCTGCGAAGAGGATTGGAGGCTAGTAAGAGAATCAAAGCCCGCCGCTTCGACTGCGGTCAGGAAGCGCTCTTCGTCGAACTCGGGTTCGCGGACTTCGGGAACCCGGACCTGCTGATCCTCTCCCATGGATGGGACGGCGCTCGGCTCCGGTTCGGTGAAGCAAACATCTGCTCCTACGTCGATTCCTGGGTATGCTACTAGCCCAAGTTTCGGGGAACGAAGCTGCCCAACTATGCCGCTACTGACTCTCCGCCGATCGGGTTCCGGTGTTGTCGCCGCCGCCACGATCCTGATCGCGACCGTGGGCTGGCACGTGGCGTCAGTCCGGCCTTCCGCTCAAATCGCGGGTGATTGGTCACCGCGCGGATTCCGCCGCGGGCGGCGCTCCAGAAGATGTCCCCGGCCAGGATTCTCCGTGTGCTCGATTTCGGCGTGATGATGGACATCGCGGCGCCGCTCCGTCGCGACCAACGCGAGGCGGTCGCGCAGTTCCTCGGCAACGGCCCGGCCGACCCACTCCCGCCGGCTTCAGCGTATTGCACCGACGGTGCCGCCGGGATCGGCGCGTACGCGAAGACGCACTGGAATGGCTGGAGCCCGAGCGACGACAACACCAGGTTCCAGAGCGGTGAGCGTGCGGGCTTGACGGCCGCCGATGTGCCGCGGCTGACGCTGAAGTGGGCGTTCGCGTTTACTGGCGACATCGCCGCCTTCGCACAAGCTACTGTGCTCGACCGGCATCTGTTCGTCGGCAGCGCGGGCGGGGCCGTGTACGCGCTCGACGGCAGCAGCGGCTGTATCCACTGGAGGTTCTTTCACGAACGCCTGCATGGACGCCTGCCCAAACCGTAGTCGTTCGGCTTAAAATCCCGTGGCCTCACGGCCGTGCGGGTTCGATTCCCGCCCCCGGCACCACGATTTGCTAATGAATCCGTCGATCTCGCGTCGCGTCGTTCCTGCGCGAGTGGCAAAACAAGCTGTACTCTCACTCAACTCTCACAGATGGTGTGTGGACCACCGCTTCGACATGTCGGGGGTGCACTCCGGCATCCGTGAGGACGCGGAGCATAAAGTGTTTCCTCGAGAAACACTTTTCTCTCGGACTCACGTATCGCACGCGCGTGTCGTGCTGACAGCGTGCACGCGGCATCCGTGAGGACGCGGGGAAAGGAACTGCGCGTTCGCAGCGACGGTGCGCCTCCGCCGATCGGGCTCGAGCCTGGATATCCGTCAAGTCCGCGAGCGAATCGAGCGTGTCGCGAGGGTCTCTCGTCCGACGCACTGGGCTCTAACGCACCGACTCTCAAGTCGGAAGCGATGGGCGGCGCTCACCGAGCCTCTGCGGGCTGTGTGTCGGGGCCAGCGCGCGATTCGCATTCGTGAACTACCGCCTCCGAAGAACCGGAAGCGAACGAACCGGCCACGCCGAGTCGGAAGGAATCGAACCTTCAACCAACAGATCAAGAGAACGGGTAGCGATAGTCCGCCAGTGTCCGCGCCGTAATTCTTGCGTCAGAATCGACTGCATCGGAGTGCTGCGGTGTCCGCCGACGTCCGCGTCAGATTTCTTGCCAGGGCGTCAGATTGGGTGTCCGGCGGCCCGCGCCTGGAGGTTGCCATGTATCGGGACACGACCAGCCGGTTCCTCTTCGTTCTCCTGCTCCTCGCGATGGCGTGGTTCGCGGGCCAGGCGATTGCGCCGTTCATCGCAGGCCTCACGTGGGCCGCCGTGCTCGTCGTCACCTTCCGCCCGTTCCATCGCCGCCTCCAGCGCACGTGCGGCGGCCGACAGTGGGTCGCCACGACCATCCTCACACTGCTCGTGGCGGCCTTCGTCATCGTGCCGGTGACACTCGCCGCGGTGCAGGCCGGGCAGGGCGGGATCGCCGGCTACCAGTGGGTGCAGGCCTATCAGGGCACGTCGTCCGGTCCGACGGTCGCGGAGCGCTGGCCCTGGCTCTTCGATCTCGTCGAGCACGGCAAGCGAGTGGTCGGCCTCGCCGACGTGAACCTGAAGGGGCTCGCCGTCACCGCGCTGCAGCGTGCCGGGGCGTTCCTCGCGACGACCGGCCCGGCGCTCGTCGGGGGAGCGCTCGGCTTCGCGTTCTCGTTGATCGTGATGATCGTGGGGATCCCGGTGCTCTTCGCGCACGGGGAGGCGATGACCGAGGCGCTCGCCTCGGCGCTCCCGTTCCCCATCGACGACGCCCGGCGCATCCTGTACGACATCGGCGAGATGACGCGTGGCGTGTTCCTCAGCGTCGGACTGACCGCCGCCGTCCAGGCGGCCCTCGGCTTGATCGGGTTCCTCGTGCTGGGCGTCCCTCACGCCGGCACGCTGAGCGCGCTCATGTTCTTCCTGGCCCTGGTGCCTGGCGGAGTGGCGCTCGTCTGGGCCCCCGTCGCGATCTGGCTCGGGCTCGGCGGGAACACGTGGAGCGCGGTGTTCATGGTGGTGTGGGGCGGCGGCGTTGTCGGTACGAGCGACAACGTCCTGCGCCCGCTGCTCGCGGGACGCGGTGTGAAGCTCGACGCCATCACGCTGTTCTTCGGGCTGGTCGGCGGGATGGCCGCCTTTGGGCTCGTCGGGCTCTTCCTCGGCCCCATCGTGCTGTACACGCTCCGCGAGCTCGTGGCGATCCTGCGGCGCGACGTGTATGCGGCCGTCGAAACCGTCTAATCCACGGCGCCCCTGCCGATGCGGATGCGCCGGTACTCCATCTGCCCGCGGTCGCCCTCAGCGGCATCACCTTTGCGTTGATTCTGCTCGAGGCGACGTTGTTCATGGCGGGCGTCGAGACGGCGTGGTCGCGGGTCATCTCGACGCTCATCACACTGGGCCGCGTAACACTGGCCGCGCGTGCGGTAAGAACATCGGTCAACGAAATGAATACGCCCTGAAGGACGGGCGCGCCGGAGTACGCGGCGTCCCTTACGGAGGATTTCGCATGCTGCAAGCCCGTGCGGTGCTCGATGACTGTGAGGCGGCATTCCTCGAACTCAAGAGCGCGTCCCAGGACACGCTCCGACGGCGGTGGTTCACGACGGTCGCGTTGCTGAGAGCCGTCGGCCATGTACTCAGGAACTGAAGGTGTTGAAAGTCGAGAAGTCGACTTCCTTGTCGCAGTCGACGCTCAGCATCTTGAACTGCTGCGCGCGCTTGGCCGGCGCGATGACGAGCGCCGTCGCGGCGGCGGCCAGGACCAGCGTCCGCACGCGAAGGCCTCGAGCGCTCAGCGCTTCTTCGCGGTCTTGCGCCCCGCCTTCTTGCGGGCCGTCTTCTCGGCCTTCGAAGTCTTCGCCAGGTCGGCGCGGTGGGCGCGCTCGTGCGTCTGGATGTCCTTGAAGCGTCCGCTCGCGTCACGGACGGCGTAGAGCTTCTTGGCCTTTGCTACTGCGATGAGTGGTGCGCCGGGCCTTCCCTGTGGAACCTCCAGATCGCCCGCATCATGCACGATCGGTAATGCGGGCGCAAGCGCCCGAATCGCGCCATAGAGACTGTTACCGGGGGGTGTCACCTAGGATGTTCCTGGTCGCTGGGCTCCGCGCCGACGCTTGCGCTCTTCGTCCAATGCTGCGTCGGCGATCTGGCCGCACACCTCGGCGATATCATTGGGCCTGTGTCCGTGTGGTCCTGTCGTCGTCGGTCCAGCGAGCGCCGCCGTGAAGCATCGCAGCCACACGTCATGGTCTCTGTCATCGTCGTGCGTCGTCATGGTCATAGTCCTGTCGTCCCTCGATAGCCGCGTCTGCGGCGGATCTGCCCGATCGGCTGTCGGCAGGGGAACGATTTACAAATTGCTGGCAAGCTGTTCGGCCTTGCTGCGCTGAACGTGCCCAGGGGTGCCGGTCGGGCGCAAACCCGGCCGACACTCCGAACTTTGGGATTGGTTCGCAAGCCGTACCCATGTACGTAGATTCTGCCACTCATCCTCAGAGCCTCACATCGTGCTAGCTTGCTCGGCGATGAACACACCGCAGCGTGCTGTCTGGGACGGCCATCCCGTCGTGTGGCAATGCTTTCGAACTGCGCAAGCCGAAGGGTTTGCGCGAGCTGCACGCAGTCTGTTGCCTCGACCCTCACAGATGTGGGTACGAATTGCGTCTCTAGAAGTGAACGGGCTGATGTGGCGAACCCTGACGATGCTGACGATGAAGTTCGAGGTGCCGCGCCCGTTCCAGCGCCCGATGATGCGCACTCGGTATTGACAAATTGGCGGCACCGATAAGGGTAGCGAACTCCCCGCGATCTCGCGATAGCCGGGGAGGCAGATTCGGCTCCCTCTGGCCCGAGGAGTCAGTGCGAGGACCACGGAGCGCATCGCTCCGAAATCTGGTGGATTTGGTGCGAGCGGTCAGGCCTCTCTGAACGCGTGGGGCGTCAGACCGGTCCACCGCCGGAACGATCGGTGGAACGCCGCGGGTTCGGAATACTGGAGGAAGAACGCGATGTCGGCGATGCTCAGGCTGCGACCCTGAAGCAAGGCGCGCGCGAGGGTTCGTGCGGTCTATGCCAGGCAGCGCCGCGGCGAAGCCGTGCACCGCGTAGAACACCGGCCTCATTCCGGGCCTTGGTATGCAGATTCTGCGACTCACCCTTAAGCCGCGTCTCCGTGCTACCGTCAGCGCCATGGGCACCTTGCAGCGCGCCGTTTGGGACGGCCACCCAGTCCAGCTCGGTAATGCCTTCGAACTGCCCAAACGGGAGGGTGGACGCGCCTCGCAACGGTAAGATCCCGCCGTGCGTGACCCTCTTGTCAGGGCGGGGGGACTTATCGCGTCCGGTGTCTACGCGGCGTTCATCGTGTGGCTGCACGTGACGCAGCCGCAGACCATCGCGCAAGTGACCGGCGGCCTCGCGTCGTCCGTTGGGGCTTACCGTGCCGATCCGCAGGCGTTCGCGGACGGCCTGCAGTTCTTCCGTCGAGATCAGTTCATCGAGGCCCGGGCCGCCCTCATGCGCGCCGATCCCGCCGAGCGTGACCCTCAAACCCAGTTCTACGTTGCTTACTCGTATTACAGAGAGGGCTGGCGCCGGCTGTACCGCGACGACACACTCTACGCGCGTGGATTGGTAGCCGTAGAGAAGGCGATTCGGCTCGCGCCGAACGGTCGCCTCGTGATCGATGATCCGAACCTCGGGATGCACTCGGCCGACGAGCTGAAGACGGAACTCGAACGCGGGCTGAAGACAGACCGGTCGGACTTCAATCCGCTGAAAATGTTCGAGAAACGGAAATGAGCGCGGCACGCGAAGCGTTGGGACTGCCGCTCGTTTTCCTCACGGTGACGCTGCTCGGCGGTCTACAGCCCGGAACGCCGTTCGCGCTGACGGGACCCTCGCTCTTCTCTCTGGTTCTGGCGGCCATGTTGTTCGCCGCCCTCGTCCGAAGCGGCGCGGTGATGCCCGATCGGCTGCTGCACGCCTCGCGAGGCCTTCTTGCAAACGCGAACGGCGCAGTCGTGCTGGTCGCGCTCTTTGCTGCCTCGGCACAGCTGCTCACCCTGCTTACGCCACGCACCGGTCTGCCGCTGTTCTTCGTCGATATCTTTCTGTTCGTCCTTCTCTGGAACACGCTCATCGCCATGCCTGATCGCGGGCGGCTCCTGCGCAGCCTTGCCGTGATCCTCGGGGCAGCCTTCGTCTTGAAGTTCGTCATCTTGGCGGGACTCGCCGATCCGAACGGCAGCCGCGTACGGCGAGTCCTCGTTGCGTTGTTCGATGTCGGAACGTTCGGCACGGTGTCTCAGGAAGTGCAGCATCCGGCGGCAGGGTACCTGGCCTTTCTTGCCGCCGCGCTGTTCCTCGTCGGCGTAGCCACGCTGCCGACGCGAGAAGAGTCGTCTGGAACCGGGCTCGAGCGTGCGCGCGCCCGGCCCGCGTGAACGTTAGCGAAGATAAAAGAGAGGGTGATGCACGACGGCGATTGGCCGCTGGTGAATATGGACGCGCAACCCGAAAACGCATGGGGATGGCTGGAGCCCGAGCGACGACACATCAGGTTCCAGAGCGGTGAGCTTGCGGGGCTCATGGTCCCGGATGTGCCGCGGATGGCACTGAAGTGGGCGTCGCGTTTACTGGAGACATCGCGGCCTTCGCACAGCCAACCGTGCTGGACGGGCATCTGTTCGTCGGCAGCGCGGGCGGGGCCGTCCATGCGCTCGACGCTGCCACCGGCAGCATCCAGTGGATGCTTCAGGCCGACGGCCCCGCGCGTTCCGCGATCTTGCGGTGCCCTCGGAGAGCGCCACGCGCTGCTGTTCAGCGATCAGATCGGCTGGCTCTATGCCGTCGACGCGGAAGCCGGAACGCTCATCTGGAAGAAGCGCGTCGAGGATCACGAGGCTGCGAGACCTACGGGCGCGTCGATCGTTCTCGACGGCATCGTGTTCATACCGGTCGCGTCATAGGAGTTCAAGTTAAAATCCCGTAGTCTGACGGCCGCGCGGATTCGATCCCCGCCCCGGCAGATCAATCGGCGGTCGACAATCATTGGTCTCAAACTCAGGGTGATAGTCCGATACTCCTCGTCGCTCCGCTCTCAAGCCGTCGCCACGTATTTCGCGCGCGTGGGGCTGGTCAGCCGTTTGGTACGTCGGTGACGTTCTGGATCGATTCGCGCGATCGACTCTGGATCACCCTGCTCGCCGGTTTCTTCGTGTTCGGACTCGCCGCGTCCTGGCAGCGGTGGGGTAATCCCGTCGTCGATATCGGACGCGAGATGAATCAGCCACTGCGGCTGGCGGACGGCGAGATGCTGTACTCGGACGTCCGCCACATCTACGGTCCGCTGTCGCCGTGGCTGCATGCAGCGCTGTTTCGGCTCCTCGGCCCATCGCTGACGATTCTCTACGTGGACGGCATCCTCAGCGCGATCTGTGTGCTCGCCCTGGCGTACTGGCTTGCGCGTCAAGTCATGAATCCGCTGGCGGCGGGAGCCGCGACGATGAACGTGATGTGGCTGTGCGTGTTCAAACCAGCCGGGAACTACATCCTGCCGTATTCGTACAACGCACTGCACGGAACAGTTCTCGGTCTTCTGACGCTCGCGATCCTCGTGACGGCACTGAAGCGGACGCGCATGCCCGGCGATCCCGACGGCCGACGTCCGCGCGCGAGCATGCGCCACGACGGTCCCAGTGCCACGGGCCGCGAGCATCGAAGCCCGGGCCCTGAGCTCCGATCCCCGAGCGGTCGACTTTTTCTGCTGGCGGGAATCCTCGCTGGCGTGGTGATGGTGACCAAAACCGAGATGGGCATCGCGACGGTGGCCGCGGGCGTCACCGCCGCTGTCCTGGCGTCGCCATTTAGTGTTCGGCGCAGCGCCGCGCTGACGGCTGTCTTCCTGATGCCGGTCGTGTGCCTCACCGTCGCCGTGTACGGGTGGATTGCCGCGCGTGTGGGCTGGTCCACGCTGGCGTCCGACAGTTGGCTCCTGCCATACAACATGCCGCAGGAGCTCGCGTACTTCAACAGCCACGTCTCGGGGCTCGCCGATCCGCTCAGATCGCTTGGGCGGATGCTCATCGCGCTCGCGAAGCTTGGAATCATTGCCGCCGTCGTCGCAGCGATCAGCGGCATCGTGGCCACGAGGCAGCGGCCTCCGGGCGACGGCGGGAGAGGCACGAGCAGCGACGGCCGAGCGACGGCAATCGTGTCACGTCCGTGGCGTCTGCTCGCCGCGGCAGTGATCTTGTTGATCGTGATGTCGGTCACGACCGGCGTCGACAGAGACAAGGGCCCGTACCTCGCGATGCCTCTGCTGCTCGTTGGATTTCTGGCGATGCTGGCCCGCGACGCGATGAAGTCGCGTGAGAAAGCCGTCGATACTCGAGTCTTGATCTGCCTGACCGTGTACGCGCTCGCGAGCCTCGCGCGCATGATCCTGCACGTGCGCAGCGGAGGAGCGTACGCATCGTACCTGCTTCCCGTTTCGATCATCATCTTCATGTTCTTATGGGTGGGTCCGTTTGCCGAGCGGTTCAGGAATCCTCGCGCCTCGCGTGCGGCTCGTGCGATCGCAGTGGGGCTCATGCTGGTCGTCGCGATCGGAAATGCAGGGCTGCTGGCGTTTCGCTACAGGACGCGTAACACTGGCCGGATCGCCACTGCACGAGGAACGTTGATCACCGAGCCCGACATCGGGCATGCCTTCAACGAGGCACTCGCATACCTCGAGAGCCATACAAGAGTCGGCGATTTCGTGGCGGTCATGCCCGAAGGCACTTCGCTCGATTTCCTCACGGACCGGCGAAACCCTTTGCGCGACGAGATCACCATACCGGGTGCGCTGGACGCAACGGGAGAGGCTCGAGCGATCCAGCGTCTGCAGGACACGGGCACCCGCCTCGTCCTGATCACGAATCGTCCGACCGCCGAATTCGGAGCCGTCGCGTTCGGACGCGACTACTGTCAGCGCTTGATGCAGTGGATCGACGGCCACTATGCGCTGTGCGCCATCTTCGGACCAGTGAAGAATCCTGGACTCCAGATTGGAGACAGGCCATTCTTTATTCGCGCCTATTGCAGACGATAGCTGCGGTTCGCCGCCGATGACGCAGACAGCAAATCGCGGGAGGAAACGATGTCGATGCTGTTGACGCTCGTCCTTACGACAGTGTTCGTGCCGCAGCTCCCGACGTCCAGGGCGCAGGAGGGGCTCCTGCTCATGAAAGAAGAAGTGTTCACTGCCGTCGTCCGCCAAATCGTCGATGGCGATTCGCTTGTCGTCAGAGAGGGGCAGCAGAACATTCACATCCATCTCGATGGCATCGATGCCCCGGAGCTGGCCCAGACGGGCGGCGCTGAGGCCAAAGCATTTCTGGATGAATTCGCCCAAGGTCAGAACGTCATCGTTCATTTGCGTCGGCGTGGTCGCGCCACCGAGGAAGGGCTCGCTCGAGTGGAACTACGCGGGATGGACCTGAGCGTCGAGTTGGTTCGTCGCGGCCTGGCGTGGTACTGCCCACGCCAGGTGGACGATGCAGACCTGGTTGCGGCAGAGAGAAGCGCGCAAGAAGCGAAACGAGGTATTTGGAGCGTGTCCGGACCGATGCCGCCGTGGCGCTATCGAGGCACGAATGCTTGTTGGCAGGAACGGGTCGGATCGTGAGGAACGGCAGGTTGGCTGGAGCCAAGCTCATTGCTTGACGAGATTCAGTCGACCTCCCGCGAAGGCTCCGGCGCACGAATCGGTTCCCGCGTACGTCCCAGTCATTCCCGTCGCGGTGATGTCCGTGGTGGATCCGCCAAAGGCGACCGCGCAATCCGGAAGATCGACAACGCTGCCGCGCGGAATCGCGACGGTGAACGCGAGCGTGTTGCCCGAAAGCGTTCCCGTGACGGTTCCCCCCGTGTAGACCGGCGCGCCGACGGACGTTGTCGCAACGACGGTTCCCGCCACCTTTTGACCGTCCTGGGTCAGCTGCCACGTCATGGTCAACTGAGGACGCAGGGAATCGGTCGCGCCACCAGACCAGGTTCCCGAGAGGTTCACCGTTGTCGTTCCACCACCAACGGTTGTGCTCCCGGTGGGCGTCGTAGCGCTGCACCCGGCGAGCGCGATCGCGAGAATGACGAGTACGCAGGACTGACGCATACGCGAGTCGTTACGAGGCAGGGCGGGCCTGTCCGGTGCCGTCCTCGCTCGAATTAGTACCGTTCCGGCGACGTTTCTGGAAATGCCAGATGGCGAACGCCGTCCCGCCTGCGAACATCGCGAGGTACCAGGGCCAGCGTCGCCGTTCAGGCTCCTTCAACACACGTTCGAGGTGCCGGCGTGCGCTGTCGGTCGCCGGATCGCCCTCAAAATAGATCTCATCGCTCATACGCTCTCGACCCCGAGGCTGCAAACGAGAACGCGCTCAACTCCTTGATCTTAACCCGACTATGGCCGCACAGGCAGGGCTATACTTCGGCGTGACACTGTTGCCGTCAAGTCTAACCTCGATGTGTGAGAAGTGGCTCTAGGCTCAGGGCCTTATCGGGATGCTGAAAGACGCATACTGATGGAAAATGGACGATGGGAAATGGCAAAACCCTATACATTTTGCCATCTCCCATTTGCCATTTCCCATCGGGCCGTCTTTTTTCAGCGGCCTGTCGGGCTCTGGGCTGGCCTGCTCAAGCCGGTGTCTGGCACCGAGCTGACGGATTCAGGGTCTGTGAGTTTTCCGCGGGTTCGATTCGAGCGACGAGTATTCCGGGAAGCCACAAGCTAAAAGCCGCGAGCCGATCGCCCTGAATTGGGGTACGGGCGGATGCAGGTCAGCCCCGATTGCCATGGCCGAAACGCCAACCGCAGTCCACACACTTGTAGAGAGCGATGTGCGCCGCGCGAATCATCTGTTCGCTTCGTGTCGACCCGCATCGGTCGCAGCAGGGCGCTGCGGATTTTCGCGCGGTGGTGTGCGACTTATTTCGACCGACCACCCGTTCGCGCTGGGAGTCCGCGCTGTTTTCGGCCATAAGGCGATCAACGCCCTCGGGTGTGTGCGTCACGTGGGCGCTCACTGCACTCGACGTGCCAGGGCTTTTGCCCAACGGGATGCACGTATTGAAATTATTCAGAGACTGCTCGGGCGAACGCAGCCCGCGTCGAACTGCAATCGGCGCCAGTTTGGTCGTCGCGTCAGTCGCAGGCTGTTCCCCCTCGAGGAGTCGTGTCTAATATCGGGTGCAGGCGAGCTGAGCAATAGACATTCCTGTGAAGAATACCTTATGGATCGAGTCGCAGCGCCATCATCGTCGCATCGTCGAACGGCTCGGCGCTGCCTCGGAAGGTGCGGACCGCTGTTTCGACGCGCTCGAGGACACCGTCGGCGCTTTGATCGTGCTCCGACGCGAGCAGTGCCTGGAGGCTCTCGGCGCCGAACATCTCTCCTGCGCTGTTTTCTGTTTCAACCAGGCCGTCCGTATAGAAGAAGAGCAGATCGCCGGGTCCGATTTCGACGCTTGCGTGCGTGTAGCCTTGACCTGAGAAGAGCGCGATCGGCATGCCGGTCGACGACAGGGGTCGGATCCCGCCGGTGGCGCTCAACAGGAACTGCGGATTGTGCCCGGCGTTGACGTACTGCAGCCGGCGTCCGTCCGCGTCGAGAATCGCCAAGAACAGTGTCAGGTACACACCGCGGGGCGTATTCCGGTCGACCTCACGATCGAGGTCGTCAGCGAGCCGCGGAAGATCGGTCTCCAGCGGGAGCCGCGCACGCAGGGTCGCCTGAATATTTGCCATCAGGAGGGCCGCGCTCACACCCTTCCCCGAGACGTCACCAACGAGCAGCGCCATCCGGCCGTCGGGAAGGGCGAAGTAGTTGAAAAAATCTCCACCGACCTCTCGCGCCGGAATCGACACGCCTTTGATTTCAGCAGGCCCAAGCCGCAGCGGCGTTCTCGGCAGCATTTCCGTCTGAATCAGCCGTGACAACTCGAGCTCGCGGCGGAGGCGCTCCTGCTCGACGACGAGCGCCTGATGCCGTTCGAGATCCTGCGCCATCTTGTTGAATGACGCAGCCAGCGCGCCGAGCTCGTCCTGCGACTGCACCGGCACGCGCGTTTTGAAGTCTCCGCCGGCAAGCTGGCGGACGCCGGCGCTCAGCTCGGAGACGCGGCGCGTCATTCGATGTGAGATGGGCACGATCCCGATGCACGCCAGCGCGATGACGAGCATCCCCATCGAGAGGTTGCGGAGCGACATGGTGCGGATTTCACGAAGCGACTCGCCAATCGGCCTGACGATGCCGAAGGTGAGACCGCGAGAATCGCGCCGGGCGACGACGACGTAGTCGCCAACTCTGCGCGGCGCGCCGTTTGCCGCAACAGGGGCGACGTGAGCGACGTCGAGCGCCTGCAAACGAGAGCGGCTCGCGTCATCAGCGGTGTAAAGCGAGCCCTTGCGATCGATGGCAAACGGGATTTCCCCCTGATCGCGCCGGGCGAGCGGCAGCACCATGCGAAGCATGCGATCGAGGTTGATCATCGCGTTCGCTTTCCCCATCAGCTTTCCGCGTTTCCTGACGGCGACCTCGACGCGCGGTCCCTCGACATCCATCTGCAGCTTGCGCGCCTCCGCAGCTTTTGCCGTGGCTTCCCGGGTCGCCTCTGTTGCGGCCGCAATCGCGGCCTCTGTCGCATGACTCTGCAACGCGCTGTCGATCAGCGGACCGAGTTGTACCGGCAAGCCGTCGGTCGCGCCGCGGGCCGACTGCCGAACCTGCTCCATGATGTGGGGAACGTCGACGACGATCACACCACGCCGGCTGGGTGGGCCGCTTGGCGGCTTTGGCGGCATTGGCCCGCGGGGCGTACGCGGGACTGGAGGACCGGCGCTCGAAGGGGGTGGTTCTGGAACTTCGGCCGGATGAAACTCGACGCGGTCGATCAGAGACGCGGCGTCGCCGAGCATCGGCGCGACGCGCCTGCGGACCACATCAGGATCCGGATTGAATTCGGGATCCGCCTCCGGCGCCTCGAACAGGCGATCCATCCGAAGGCCGACGTCGGTCGTGATAACGTCCATCCGCCGCGCGATGTCCGTGGCGCTCTGCGCGGCTTCCTTCTGGGCTGCCCGTTCGAACGCCTGGACAGACGATGCATACCAGAACAACGTAACGGCGCTCAGCGGAACGACCGAAAGAACGAGGAACGCGATGATCAGGCGCGTGCGGAGCGACATGTCGTTGCCTTCTAGTGCAGTATATTCACTGTGCGGCCTGGCGAGAGGAGCTCGTATCGTGAAACGCTCAATGACGATTGTACTGGCTGTTTCCGCGTGGTTCGTGGTTTTCACCGCCGGCGGTATGGCCCAGACCGAGAAGCAAACGGAGCGGCTCAAGAATGCGGCGACGGCGCTGCAGGAGATTCTCGGGATGCCCGACAGCCTTCCGAAGGACCTGCTGGATCGCGCCGAGTGCGTCGTCATCTTTCCGTCGGTCAAGAAGTTCGCGGTCGGTATCGGCGGCAGCTACGGCCGCGGCGTCATCGTGTGCAGGGGAGGAGAGAAGTTCGACGGCCCCTGGGGAGCACCGGCGATGTTCGCGCTCGAAGGGGGCAGTATCGGCCTCCAGCTCGGCGGTCAGGCAACGGACTTTCTCCTCCTCGTGATGAACGATCGTGGTGCGGAATCGGTGCTGACCAGCAAGGTCAAGCTCGGCGCCGATGCGTCAGCGGCGGCCGGGCCCAAAGGACGGACCGCGGGGGCATCGACCGACATCGTCATGCGTGCCGAGATTCTGACGTACTCGCGTTCGCGCGGACTGTTTGCAGGTGTGTCGCTGGAAGGATCGACGCTGAGATCGGACGGGGACGCGAACAAGAACCTCTACGGTCGCGAGCTGAGCGCGAAGGAAATCGTGCGCGGCAACGCAGTCGCCGTACCCCAATCTGGGACAGCGCTCGTCGATTTGCTCAACAAACGGTCACCGAAGAATCTGTCCGACAGGCCTCAGTAAGTAAGTCGTCAACGGGTCGGGCGCGGAAAGGGCTCGGGTCGATGCCGACCATTTCCGATCAGTGCGCGCGTCGCTCGGGACAGGAAGCTGCTGCGGATCGGCGGGCTCGACGCGTCTCCGCCCGCGGCAGGGACGGTGTGCGCCTCTGCGATAGGTGGCCCCAGCCGAGCCGCCGGCGGACGAGCCGGCATTCGAGGAGCTCCCGGCGGTCGGGGCGTCGTCCCGCGCGTGACTGGAATTCGGACGAGTTCATATTCGATTTGGACACGCGGACCAGTCGGGACCCTCGAGGGCTGCAGGGCCTGCTCAGGCCGCGGTGTCGCTCCAGGAGCCTCGGCAAATGACGGCACGAGCGCGACTGCCATCGACACGCACGTAATTACCGACAACGCCCTGGTGGTCATGTGACTGCCGAGAGCTAGAAACATGCCAGCTGAAGGAGATAAAGGCAGTGCACGAACTGTGCTAGGTTGACCCATGCACCCGTGGCATGACTGTTACGTAGACGACGCGCTGGTCGAGGCGGCATTCCCGGTGATTATCGAGGTGCCGAAAGGGAGCGTCAACAAGTACGAGCTCGATAAAGAGACGGGGCTCCTGCGGCTCGACCGTGTGCTCCACAGCGCCGTGCACTATCCGGCGGATTACGGCTTCATCCCACGCACGTTCTGCGATGACGGCGACCCGCTCGATGCGCTGGTTCTCGGCCAGGAACCCGTCCATCCGTTGACGATCGTCGAGGCGCGCGCGATCGGGGTCATGCGGATGCGCGACGAAAAGGGGGTCGACGACAAGATCGTCGCCGTCAGCGTGCGCGACCCCGCCTTCGCCGACTACTCGGACAGATCACAGCTTCCTGCGCACATGCTCCGGCAGATCCGGCGATTCTTCGAGGACTACAAAGTCCTCGAGCACAAGCAGGTCATCGTCGAGGATCTGCTCGGGATCGCGGACGCGGTTCGAATCATCCGCGAGGCGCTGGATCTGTATCGGCAATTGAGGCGCGGCGAACTGAAAGTCTTGCCGACGGGAGCGTCGCGTGGCTGACGCGGACGACATCGAGCGTTTGATTCTCGAGCTGCACGCGAGCACGGACGGTACCGTCCCGATCGATTCCGAACGGGGAACCGGACGTCTGGAACGCTGGCTTCGCGTCCTGGCGTCGCGCAATGGCAGCGACCTGCTGCTGGTTGCAGGCGTGCCCCCCTTGGTGCGCGTCGACGGGTGTGTTTCACCGCTCGACGAGGGAACGCTCGACGGCATCGACATCGAGGAGGTGGTGCTGCCCGCGTTGGCGGCGCACGCACAGCGGCAGTACCGGTCCGCGCAGATTGCCGACGCGTCCTTCCGAATTTCGGGCCTCGGACGTTTCCGGATCAATCTGCACCGGGAACGGGGTCGCGCGGCGGCAGCCATCCGACTGCTGCCGACGCATGTGCCGGCGCTCGCGACGCTCAAGCTGCCGCCGGCGATCGACGCGCTCGCGCGTCTTCCACGCGGCCTCGTGCTCGTGGGCGGCGCGACCGGATCGGGCAAGACCACCACGCTCGCTGCGCTCGTCGAAGAGATCAACCGTCGTGACGCGAGGCACATCGTCACGATTGAAGATCCAATCGAGTACGAGCACGTCCATCAGCGCAGCGTGATCGAGCAGGTCGAGATTGGCGTCGACGCGCCGGACTTTCCAACTGCGCTTCGCGCTGCCCTGCGTCAGGCGCCCGACGTTCTCGTCGTCGGCGAAATGCGCGACCCCGAGACGATGCGCATTGCGTTGGCAGCGGCCGAGACCGGGCATCTCGTTCTCTCGACGCTTCACACCACGGACATCGCATCGACCGTGTCCCGGATCGCAGATTCGTTTCCCGCCGAGCGGCAGAACACGATTCGGCAGGAGCTGGCGATGGCGCTTGCGGCGATCATGACGCAAATGCTCCTGCCTCGCACCGGCGGCGGCCTCCTGCCAGCCGCGGAGCTGCTCATGGTCGGTTACGGTGCCCGACAGCACATCCGCAAGAACGCGCTGCAACATCTTCATCAGGAAATCACGATCACACGGCGCCACGGTTCGATCTCGTTCGAGGAGTCGCTCGCGCGGCTCGTGCGCGAAGGCCAGGTCGAGTGGCGCGAAGCACACGGACGCGCTGCGCACGTCGAGGAATTCGAGCAGCTGGCCGGGCATGGATGATGCTTCCGGCCGCCGCATCACTGGGTTTCTGCGCGCCGCAGGCGCGCACCGCCGGAGCGGAGCGGGGCGTAGGGGCCACGCGAGCGACGCCGACCGGGGTCCCCGGCGCGCGTGTTTTGCACGCTGGGGTGGAGGTGGGGGGTCCGGCGGGGCGAAGCCCCCCGGGTCTTAATTCGACAGGAGGCAGCAGATGACGATTGTTTGGCGTTCCCTCGCCGTGTTGTTGTCGATACTCTTCATCGCCCCTTCCGCGGGCGCGCAGGATCGCCAGGGTCACGTCATTCAGCGAGCGGCGCTCGACCGTGCGATCCAGGAGCGCGTGATTCAGGAAAAAACGGATCGTGACGCGATCGTGTCGCTGCTCCGTCGTTCCGAAGTGCGGCAGCTCGCGGCACGCGCCGGACTCTCAGTCGAGAAAGTGGAGGCCGCAGTGTCGACGCTGCAGGGTGACGATCTGCGGGAGATCGCGAGGCAGGCGCGACACGTGCAGGACGATCTCTCCGGCGGCGCATCCACGATCACGATCTCCACGACCACGATCATCATCGTTCTGCTGATCATCATCCTGATAGTCGTCATCGCCGATTGATGCGCGAAACGTTGCGAGCGTTCGTGGCCGTCGCCGTCGTCGCCGCGACGGCGCCGACTCTCGGTGTTGCCGCGCCTGGCACGGGCGGAGTCGTGCGACTGCTCGACGTCCCGTTTCTGTCTCAAAGCGAGCTGCTCTGCGGCGGGGCAGCGGCCGCGATGGTGATGCGGTTCTGGCGGTCGACGGAGATTCATCCCGATGCTTTCAGGGACCTGGTCGATCCGCGGCGCGGCGGAATCGACGGGGCGGATCTGGTGCGTGCGCTCCACGATCGCGGATGGGGCGCGACATCATTC
>JBKPCD010000302.1:0-27065 GCA_046727175.1 Acidobacteriota bacterium
CGTCTCGTACGTCACCGAGATCAATCCGCTGCGGATCGGCAAGCACCTTCCTGGCGTGCACATTCCGATCGTCGATGAAGCGGTCATGTTCGAAGAGAAGCCCGACGCGGGAATCCTCTTCGCGTGGAATTACTACGACGAGATCGTGCCGAAGCTGAGGGCGCGCGGGTTCGACGGCGAAGTCCTCCTGCCATGACCGCGTCCGTGATGACATGCGCGCTGACTCGAAAACAGGAGTTCAGGAGACCAGAAGAATATGGGGGGTTCTCGTGATCTCCTGAACTCCTGTTGGAATACACCGGCCTTCTCTCGTTATCTCACGGTCGTGCCTACAACCCGAAAGAACGGTCCAAAGACGAGGAGCAGCGGCCGAAGCCACCGCCACGACTGAATGCGGTTGTAGAGACGCGCGAGCCGTGCGCGGCGAGGCGGCATGTTCGCCAGCTCTTCGTCCGGTACTGGCGGCACATTGACGCTGACGACGAAGCGCGTATGCTGCGCTGCGAGACCAGCGAGCTCGTGCGCGCTCAGGAGTCGCACGAACGCGTAGTCCTCGCCGGACCGCCAGCGAACGTACGAGGGCTGGTGACTTCGAGGCAGCCAGCCTACACCCCACACCCCGACGTGCGGCTCGGCCGCGAGGCTGAACCGGTTAGGCGTGCTGCACGCGAGCGCACATCCGGCCGCGGCTACACGATCCATCTCGCGGAGAACCTGGGGAAGATCGCCGACATGCTCGAGAACGTCCAGCGCGACGATCGCGCCGACAGACGCAGCGCCGAGCGGCAGCGCTTCTCCAACCGCCGCTGCAAGTGTCGGCCTTCGTCCGTGCTGCTCCAGCAGCCGCTCGGCCACGACCAGCCACACGAGCGAGACATCGATGCCAATCGCGCGCTGATCCTTCGGGAGCGCCGCAAGCAGCCCGCCTGTGCCGCACCCGATTTCCAGTACCGTACCGCGAGTTCGAGCGATTGGCGCGAGCCAGTCGTCGAGCTCGCGTCGCGAACGCTCCGGGCCGCCCAGCACCTGCTGCGTGCGATGGTATACGCGCGCGTCGCTCCACCGTGGACGCGCCGCAAAGACCTCGCGAACCAGCGCATCGAGCGGGCGTGACGCAGCCGCAGCGCGAAGCCGTTTGGCGTCCGCTGTGTCACGATCGAAGTCAATCCAGGCTGCCGTTGGAACGCGAAGGTCGGGAATGTTTCCGATCAATTCGTAGGCGGCCCAGCACCCGTCGCATCGAAGGGAACCGTTGCTCGAGACGAGCGGGCTGCGGCACCGCGGACAACACCAGAGCGCGTCCATTTGGCGCGCCTTGCCCGGCCCAATTGTGTTGCTCATTCGCCGCCGCCGGACGGCACGACGGGAGCTGTCATCGGCATCGGCCGCATCATCGTCATGTTCCACATCCGACTCGCGTGGGCAGTGCGCGGCCTCACTCGCAGGAACACATGGAAGGACACGGGGCGTTTGCCGTAGGACGGTATCAGGCGTTCGGGTACCCCGTAGTAGGTGATGTCGCCACCGACGCCCAGAGCAACCGGCCCCGATGCGAGCAGATCGCGTACGGCTCCGGCGGTGAACGCGCCGAGCGGATCAATGAACTCGCCGGGATGCGGCTTGTGAACCACGGTCGGGAACAGGAGGTGCTCGGTCTCGACCTGCAGCAGCTCGATGCGAACATAGAGAGAGTTCCTGTTGCGGCGGGCCGTTCCTTCGAGCAGAAAAGCAGTCTGATCGGTGTACGTTCGCTTGTTGTGTCCGAGGACCGCCGTCACTGCGTACAAGCGATTCGGGCGATCGTGCGTCCACGAGATCGAGCCCGTGGTCCGGCGAATGTCGCCGGGCTCCAGCTCTTCGGGCGATTTCAGAAAGCCATACGAGATCTGCGCTTCCCACGAGTCGGAGGGCCGGTACCAGATACGCGCCGCCCACGAATCCAGCGGCCCGACGTCGATGTCGTAGCGATCTTCGTTGGGCTCGCGACCGTGGAATGCGGACCCTTCAGCGGTCCATGACCCGACAGTCGCGCCGACGCCAATGACGCCCTGCGCGACGTGCGTCGAATCGGTCGTGTGGTGACTGAGTGGCGCCGTCGGGTTCTCGGCGGCGGACGCGCGGTGCATGAATGCGCTCGGACCGACCGTAGGCTCACCGACGGGCGCGCCCGCGACCGTCACGCTGACCCTGGATCTGATCGGCACCTGCCAGACCGTCGACAGTTGAGCGAAGAGCTCGTGCGGATGCTGGCGATCGATGTTTTCCAGCCCTTGGTACGCTTCACCCATCTGAAAGAGCTCGGCGTAGCCGGCCTTCGTCGCGGTGAGCGGCTCGGCGCTGAGCATCCCGTTGAACGAAAGCTGACCGGTCCCGACCCGGCGCATCGCGGTGGCCATCAACCAGTTCTGTGATCGCACCTGGTTCTCGCTGCGCTCACCACCTTGGCTGTTCACGGTGAGAAACAGCGCGCCATCGTACATCCACATCCACCGTGAACTGCTCATCTGATGATGTTGATGATCCTGCTCCGCCGGCGCAGATGCGGTTGGCGTTTGCGCGCCGACGCGCACAGCAACACCAAGAACAGCCAGGCTCAATACCCAAACGCGAGCGCAGATTGGCATGAAGATCGTTAGTATACGCGGTGGGGCCGACGTGATTGGCACCGAGGCCTTGTTCGACAGAGCTCGATACCGTTGGCATTGATCTCTCAATCCGGCCTGAGCTTCATGATTCCAAGTGTTCACGTGCGCGGAGCTGCGCGCGTCATCGCGATGCTCCTGGCGGCCAGCGTTGCCTCGAGGTGCGGCAGTGTCGGCGGAGCGCATCCCTCACCCACGCCAACCGTGACTGCAGTCCTGGTCACCAGTGGCGGAGCTTCCGCGCAGACAGGACAAAGCACACAGCTGACAGCAACGGCAACACTGTCCGACGGTACGACACAGACGGTCACCACGCAGGCGACGTGGGGAAGCACCAACACCGCTGTCGCAACCGTGTCGTCGGCGGGAGTCGTCACGTTCGTCGCGCCGGGCGACGTTGACGTACGTGCGACGTATCAATCGGTGATGGGTACGCTGCATTTCGCCGTCACCGCGGTCACGCTGCGATTCAGGCTCAGCGGAGTCATCACCGATTCCGGCAATCAGCGCGGAGTGGAGGGAGTGCTGGTGGAGATCCTGAACGGTCCGGACGCCGGCCGCTCGACGCGAACCGACGCGAACGGCGCGTACAGCTTCGCGGACGTCGTCGCCGGAACGTTTACCGTTCGAGTGTCGAAGCCGCCCTACGAGGCGGTTGAGCGGCAGGTCACGGTCTCAGCGGACACGACCTTGAGCATCGCACTCAACATCGTCGTGGACTTCTCCGCATTCTACGGGACGTTCAACGTGAGCCTCAGGGTGATTCAGCAGAACTGCGAGTCCCCGGTCGTTCCCGACTCGCGCGGCCAGCTGACGCTCAACGGAAATCGCGACGGCAGCAGCTTTCAGGCGAGGATCGTCGAGCGCGGCACGACGCGGATGTATTCGGGGTTCATGCGATCGGACGGGACCTTCAACGCGAATGGTGGCGGTGTGATCGCCGGCATACTCGCCGGGCCGCCGACCAGTCGTCACGACTACACCGGCAACATCGAGGGACGTGTGTCGAACGGAACCGTCAACGGGTCCGAGAACGTGCTGTTCGGCGCACCGTGTCCCGGCAAAATCCTACAACTTGGATTCAGTGGCAGTAAGTAGTCGCGCCGGCTGACGGACCCCAGCGGCAGTGGCGTCGACACGCGGGTCATGACCGACGGCGTTCACGTCCTCACACCGGAGTACTACGAACAGCTCTCGCGGCTGGAACGCGATCACTGGTGGTGGCGCGGCGTGCGGCGCATTGGCGATCGCATGCTGGATCGGATTGACTCGCCGGTGCGCGAATGGCGCGTGCTCGACGCTGGCTGCGGCACGGGGTTGACCCTGTCGTGGATTCGCCGCTACACGACGAGAGCGCCGGTTGGTCTCGATCGCGCGATCGAGGCGCTGTGCTTCTGCCGCGCAGCAGGCCACCGTGAATTGTTGCAGGCGGACGCGACGGTGCTGCCCTTCGGCAACGCGCAATTCAATCTCGCATTGTCGCTCGACGTGATTCAGCACCTGCCGAGGCCCGCCGGAACGACGGCGGCGCTCGCCGAACTGGCGCGTGTCCTCGCGCCGGGTGGTTATCTGCTCCTTCGGACCAACAGCCGATGCGGCTACGCCGAAGGAGCCGAAGCTGACTATTACCGATACTCCCTCGAAGAAGTCAGATCGCTGCTCATGAGCACCGGCTTCGACTGCACCGCTTCGAGCTACATCAACTGCGCACCGGCACTGGCGGTCACCGCGGCGCGCGCCATCCTGCGACGTGGCGCCGGCACGCGGGATCCCGGACTGCCACGCCTCTCGAACGCGAGCCGCGGGGCCATCGGTCGTCTGTGTTACGCGTGGCTTACGCTCGAAGCCATGTACGTCAGACATGTCAATCGGTCGCTGCCCTTCGGCCACTCGATCATTGCGCTGGCGCGCAAGCGGCATTAATGCCGAATTGCGAGCGTCCTTTCGTTGCGTTACACTCTGGCTCTCGATTCTGAATGCTGGCTGTCTCGACCCCACGCGTCAGCGTGATCGTCCCCGTGCGAAACGGCGCCGCCACCATTGGTCGTTGCATAGGCGCGTTGTTGGGCAATTCCCCGGATCTCTTCGAACTGATTGTCGTTGACGATCGATCTACTGATGGAACCGCCGAGCTGGCGCGAGCGCTCGGCGCCAAGGTGTTCACGAATCGCGGAAACACAGGTCCGGCGGCGGCGCGCAACCTTGGGGCGGATCACGCACAAGGGGACATCCTGCTGTTCATCGACGCGGACGTCGAGGTCCGCCGCACGACGGTCGAGCGCATCCTCGCGCACTTCGATGCCGATCCTACGCTTGCGGGATTGTTCGGGTCGTACGACGACGAGCCCGCGGCGCCGAACTTCGTCTCGCAGTATCGAAACCTGCTGCACCATTTCGTCCACCAGACGTCGGAGCCGCGGAGCAGCTCGTTCTGGGCCGGATGCGGCGCGGTCAGACGAGAGATCTTTCTCGCGGCCGGCAGATTCGACGATGTGCGGTACGAGCGGTCCGCGACCGAGGACATCGAGCTGGGTCTCAGGCTCTGGAAGGGCGGTCATGTCGTGCGGCTCGCTCGAGAGATCCAGGTGAAGCACCTGAAGACCTGGACGGGACTCTCGATGGTCCGTTCCGACATCGTCGATCGCGCGTATCCCTGGTCGAAGCTGCTGATGACGCTGGACGATCTGCCCGACGACTTGAACCTGCGATGGTCTCACCGACTCAGCGCTGTGCTCGTCGCGTTGCTCGCCGCCACGCTGACGTTCCTCGCGCTCGGGCATCGAGTCTTTTACGGCATTCCGGGCAAGCAGGCTGCAGTCGTGTTCGCGTTGCTGCTGGTCGCGCAGCTGCTGCCTCTCAATCACGCGTTCTACAGATTCCTGGGACGACGTCGCGGATGGGTGTTTGCGGTGCGCGCCGTGCCCGTGCACTTCCTCTACTACTTCTACAGCGGCGTGACATTCGTCTTCTGCTGGATCGCGCACAACCTCCGGCGCATCTTTGCGTCATCGAGGAGCGCCTCTATTAGACCGGGGGGCTTCGCCCCGCCGGACCCCACGTCGCCGTCGCTCGCGGGGACCCCTGCGCCCCGCTCCGCTCCGGCGGGGCGCGCCGCTGGCGCGCCTACCTCGAGCCCATCTCAGCGTTGCTCGGACGGGCTCCTCGTGCCACGAAGAAATCGCTGAAACATGGTTCGAGTCGGAGTCATTGGCCTGGGTGGGGTGGCCGAGCGGATCCACCTCCCCGCGGTGGCGATGCTGCAGTCGGTGCAGGTCGTCGCGGCGTGCGAGCCGGATCAGGCTCGGCGCGAGATGATGGCGCGTCGGTTCTCGATCCCGTCGACGTTTCCTGATGCGGAGACGATGCTGCGAGCCACGAACCCGGACGTCGTGATCATCGGCTCTCCTCCGGATTCGCATCACATGCTGTCGCTGCTGGCCATCGAACACGGCGCGCACGTGTTCTGCGAGAAGCCGTTCGTACGCCGGCCAGCCGAGGCCGATGAGATCGTCGCCGCGGCCGATCGTCGCGGACGGCTGGTAACGGTCAACAATCAATACCGCTTCATGCCGATCTACCGTCGGACGCACGAGCGGATCGCGCGCGGAGATTTCGGGGCGCCGTTTCTCGTCCAGGGATGGCAGCAGATGTTCCATCCACCGTCGCGGGAAACGAATTGGCGCGCGACGCTCGTCGAATCGACCTTGTTCGAGTTCGGGACGCACGCGCTCGATTTGATCTGCTATTTCTTCGATGCGCTGCCGATCTCGATCACGGTTCACATGCCCCGGCCGAGACGCGAGATCGCGGCAGACGTGGTCGTCGTCTGCACGCTCCAGTTCAGCGGCGAGCGAGCCGCCTCGCTTGTGCTGAATCGAATCAGCCACGCGCCGGAGCGGTACCTCGAGATGCGCGTGGACTGCCACGATGCGTCGATCCGCGTGTCGCTTGGGGGAGTTGCGCGGCTGTCGTTCAACTGGTCGAAGCCGCTCGGGCGTCCGATTGCGCGATTCAGCTTCGTCAAAGGGGGAGAATCGCGGATCGAGCGAAACGGAAGGTCGGAAGTGCTGGCGCGTGAAGCCGCGCCCGCGTTTGCAACGGCAACCGCGGCGAAGCTCGATCAGTTCCTCGCAAGGGTCCGAAGCGGCAGCACCGACAACGCCGACGCACGGCACGCGCGCGCGCTGAGTCGTCTGGTCGAGGCCGGGTACGCATCGGCAAGGCTCGGAAGTACGATCGCGCTGGATGGCAGCCTTCAGACGGCCTGATCGTGTCGCGTGGAGCCTGGTCGTGATGGCGATCGGCTTCCGGCTCGCGCTGTTCGGCTTTTGTGCCGGCGACCCCGATCGATCGCTGCTCGACAGCGATTCCGCCGAGTACTTGCGCATTGCGCGGAACCTCGCTGAAGGTCACGGCTTCACGCAATCAGAGGGACCGCCGTACACGCCGGATGTCCGCCGTACGCCGGTGTATCCAACGATTGTCGCAGCGGTCTCTGCAATGCCGCACGCGGGCGTTCGCGCCGCGGTGATTGCCGGCATCTTGGCGGCGGCTGCGACGGTCATCGTTCAAATCGAGTTGACGCGAATCCTCTTCGGGCCTGTTGCCGCGCGGGCCGCTGGATTGTTATTGGGTCTCGATCTCACGAGCGCTGCGTATGCGACGCAGCTCCTGACCGAGATGGTGTTCACGCTGTTGCTGACCGGATCGCTCCTCGCGCTCGTCGACGCTCGTCGTTCGACTGGCCCGAGGGCGGTGGCAGCCGGCACACTCGCGGGATTGGCGGCGTTGTGCCGGCCGATTGCGCTGCTGTTCCCGGTCGTCCTGCTGCCCGCGTGCGTGTGGCCCGAGTCCGGCGGCCGTTCGCGAAAAACCTCGACGATCCACGCAGCTGTCAGGTTCGTCATCGTCGTCGCGATCAGCACGGCCCTCGTGAGCATCTGGGCGTTCCGTAACCAGCGAGTCAGCGGCGCGACGACCATCAGTTCGGTCGCAGCGACCAACATCTATCTTCACCGGGCGGCGTACGTCGCCGCGCGGCAGGAACATCGTCGAGTGGAAGACGTGCGTGCGGAATGGGAACGAGAGCTCTCGGAACGGTCCGCAGGATGGACGACCGAGGAACGACTCGACTGGATGCAGCAGCACGGGCGCGCCTTGATTCTCGCGAATCCTCTCGACTATGTCGTGGTGTTCGGCCAGGGCCTCCTGCGGATGCTGCGCCCCGATGCCGACATCCTCCCGCGCGTGCTCGGGATTTCGACGGCAAGTCGCGCCTGGGCGGTGATCGTGACCGTCGCATGGATCCAGCTGCTCGTCGTGTACGCGCTCGCGGCGTACGGCACGGCGATCGTCTGGCGACGTTCGAGGCTGCTTGCCGCGGTGCCGATTGCGGTTCTGGCGTACTTCGTCCTGGTCGGCGGACCTGAGATGTATCCGCGCTTCAGAGTGCCGCTCATGCCAGTGATCTGCATGCTTGCTGGTGCGGCGATGTATTCGTTGGTCGTGCCGCCCAGGGGACAGCCGCTCGCCGCCCATGGCTGACACGATCGCGCGATCACCTCGCGTATCGATCGTCCTTGCCGGCGTGAACGTGCGCGATACGCTGCGGCCATGGCTGGAGTCGATCGCGCCACAGCTCGCGGGACAGGACGCGGACGTGCTCCTTGCCGTCACGGCTGGAGACGCAGACTACGCGCGTGACGTCGCGAACAGGTTCGGTGTCGCGCAGGTGATTGCGATCCCGTCCGGCGCGCTGGTGCCTGACCTGTGGGGAGCTGCAATCGCGCGCGCCACCGGAGCCATCATTGCCGTCAGTATCAGCGCGTGCACGCCGGCAGCGGACTGGTTCGACGCGATCGTGAGAGCGCACGGCGCGCCGTACGTCGCGATCGGCGGTGTTATCGACGTCGCCACTGACGCGAGCCTCACCGACCGAGCCCTGCACCTCGTGCGATACACACCGTACATCCCTCCAGTCACCGCGGCGGAAGTCGACGAGATCGCCGGAGACAATGGAACCTACAAGCGCCGGGCATTCGATGCACTGTTCGCGCGTATCGAGCGCGAGGGATTCTGGGAGGCGGAGCTTCACCGCGAGCTGCGCGTGCGCGGCGACGCGCTGTGGGTCGATCCGGCGATTCGTGTGACGCATGCCCACTCGTATTCGGCAGCGGGCTTCTCGAAGCAACGATTCGTGCACGGCCGCCACTTCGGACGCATGCAACGGCGCGCGCTGACACAGGGCAGCGCGCTGCTTCGAGCCGCCCTGGCGCCTGCAGTGCCCGCTGTCATGATCGCTCGGCAGCTTCAGACGCTGTCGCGGCGCGGCCGTCTGGACGGCAGAATGCTGATGGCCGTGCCGCTGGCCTTCTGGTTCCTGAGCTGCTGGGCCTGGGGCGAAGCGGTAGGGCTCGTCGGTGGCTGATTCGATCGACGGTTCATCCACGCCGTTCGTATCGCTCGTGATAGCGTCTCGCGCGGGGGGCGAACCGCTCCTCGCGTGCATCGAGTCGTTCGCACGATTCGAGGACGAAAGCTTCGAGGTGATTGTCGCGGAGTGCGCGGAGCCAACGACGCCCGCGACGATTCGTGCGCACTTTCCGTCCGTGCGCGTCCTGCATTTCGCGGAGTCTCGCACGATTCCGGATCTGCGCGCAGCGGGGTTGCTTGCGGCTCGTGGAGCGATTGTCGCCGTGACGAGCGATCGCTGTCGTGCGGAGGATGGCTGGCTGCGTGCCGTGCAGTCCAGCCACGAGCGTCCGGTGGGCGCTGTCGGCGGTGCGATTGAGAACGCCGTCACCAATCGCATCCTCGACTGGGCCGTGTTCTTCTGTGAGTACGGCCGCTACATGCTTCCGCTCTCGTCGGAGGCGACCAGCGATCTCCCGGGCCACAACGTGGCGTACACGCGAACCGCGCTCGACGCGATCCGCGATCTGCTTTCACCGGCGTGCTGGGATCCGCTGTGGCACAAGCGGCTCGAAGAACGCGGCCTGACGCTCGCTCGCGAACCATCGATGCTCGTCTCGCTTCACAAGCGTTCGTCACTGAGCGCGTTCATCGCCGAGCGATACGACTATTCGCGATCGTTTGCCGGCCAGCGCGTCGCTGGACGGCCGTGGCTGATACGCTTCATTCGGGCGGCGACGACACCGCTCCTGCCCCCGATTCTTCTCGTCCGCCTGGTGCGACAGATCCTGCCGAAGCACCGGCACCGTCGTGAGCTCGCGTTCAGCATGCCGTATCTGGCGCTCTTCGCCCTCGTGTGGGCCGCCGGCGAATGCGTCGGCTACGTGGCGGGGCCCGGAACGAACGCGCACCACATCGATTGAACCGTGCGCATCCTCGTTGATGGCGGCACCTGGACCAACCGGCGCGGGTACGGCCGCTTCACACGCGAACTCATCAGCGCCGCTGCGACGATTCCGAGCGCGCACGAACTCGCGCTCGTCCTCGACGACTCGGTTCCAACCGATGACGTACCGTCAGGCATCGACATCGAACGTGTGCACCTTGGTGCCCTGCCGACCGACGCGGCATCGGCCGGCGGACATCGCAGCCTCCGAGACTTGTGGACGATGTCCCGCGCGCTGAGCCGAAGCAGAGCGGACTGCGTGTTCTTCCCGTCGGTTTACACCTACGTCCCGCTCTTCACGCACGCGCCGGTGATCATCTGCGTTCACGACGTGATCCCCGAACGGCTGCCGTCGCAGGTCTTCCCGACGCGGCGATCGCGGATGTTCTGGACCTTGAAGACGAGAACAGCGTTGCACCAGGCGACACGGATCGTCACCGTGTCCGAACACGCGCGCCGCGGGATCGCGAGTCACTTCGGAATCGAACCGCAGGCGATCGGGGTCATCTCCGAGGCGCCATCCGGCATCTTCTCGCCAGCGGCCGATCCTTCGCCCGGCCACGATCTGCTGAGGACGCTGGGATTGTCGGCTGACGAACGGCTTCTGCTCTACGTCGGCGGGCTTGCGCCGCACAAGAACCTTGCGGCGCTGCTGCACGCGATGGTGTCGCTGCGCAGCAAGAGCGGCTCGCTTGGCGCAACGCTCCTGATTGTGGGCGACTACACGCACGACGCGTTTCGCTCCGCATATCCAACGCTGCGCGCCCAGGTCGAGCGCGAGCGGCTCGCGTGGGTACGGTTCACCGGCGCTCTGCCCGACCGCACCGTGGCCGCGCTGATGCGCCTCGCCGACGCGCTCGTGTTGCCGTCGTTCGAGGAAGGGTTCGGCCTTCCCGGAGTCGAAGCGGCCGCCTGCGGTGCGGTCGTCGTCGCGACTCGTCACAGCGCGCTGCCGGATGTGCTCGGCGACACCGCGCTGTATTTCGACCCGCACGCGCCAGACGAACTCGAGCGGGCACTGGAAGCGGTGCTGACCGATCCGTCGCTCCGAACGACGCTCGGCGCCCGTGCGTCGGTCAAGGCAAGCGCGTTAACGTGGACCACGGCGGCACGTCGCCTGCTCGACACCGTCGAAGAGCTCGCAGGCTCGAATCTCTAATCCCTAATCACTGATCGCGAATCCCTTATCGTCGAATCGTTCAATCATCGAATCTTGAATCCGTGAATCGACTGAACCGTGCTACGTTTGCGACGCCATTCATTCATCGCCGTGGGCGACACACGACGTGTCGGGACCGATTACGATTCGTGGTCCGCATGGGCTGATTCGATGACTCACAATTCATGGATTCGATTCGACGATTCAGGGATTCAAGGATCCGAGGATTAGCGATTCGAGATCAGGGATTAGGGATCAGGGATTCAGGGTTTTATGCGCTTCTGCATGGTGACGACGTTCTATCCGCCCTATCATTTCGGTGGGGACGCAATCTACGTCCACCGGCTCGCCCAGGCGCTGGCGCGGCGCGGTCACTGGGTCGACGTGCTGCACGATCTCGACGCGTACTACCTCGCAAGACGGCAGGAGCCCGTGCAGCAGTTCGAGGAGCACGAACGGGTACGCGTGCATCGCATGAAGTCGCCGTTTGGATTCCTCTCGCCGCTCGCAACGCAGCAGACCGGCCGGCCCTGGCTGAAGCCTGCAATCCGGGAGCACCTGACCTCGGGTTCGTACGATGTCGTGCACTTCCACAATGCATCGCTCATCGGGGCATCCGCGTTCCGATACGGCAACGCGATCAAGCTGCTCACGACGCACGAGCACTGGCTGATCTGCCCGATGCACGTGTTGTGGAAGTTCAACCGCGAGCCGTGCGACCACCCGGAGTGCTTCGCGTGCTGTGTGCGCGGACGCCGCCCGCCACAGCTCTGGCGCTACACCGGACGCATGACGCGCGACCTGCGCCACATCGACCGGATCCTTTCGCCGAGCCGCTTCACCCGCATGCGACACATCAAGGCTGGCGTCGACGTGCCGATTTCGGTATTGCCATATTTCGTTCCCCCGGTTCCCGAGACACAAGACGAGCCGCCGCATCCGAGACCGTATTTTCTGTTCGTCGGTCGTCTCGTCGCGCTCAAAGGCGTTGGGCCGCTGCTGGACGCCTTCAGGCGCTATCGGGATGCCGACCTGCTCGTGGTTGGTGACGGTCAGGAAGCCGCTTCGCTCAAGGCAGCCGCCGTCAGTCAGTCGAACGTGACGTTTCTCGGAAGCCGCGATCAACAGCAGCTCGCGACGTTGTATCGTCACGCGATTGCCCTGATCATGCCGTCGATTGGTTACGAGGTCTTCGGCATCGTATTGATCGAAGCGCTCGCCGCTCGAACGCCGATCATCGTCCGGAATCTCGGCGGGATGCCGGAAGCTGTCGAAGACTCGCAGGCGGGATTCACGTTTCGTGACGAGGAAGAACTGCTCGCGGCGATGCGGACGCTTCAGTCGGCTCCGAATCTCCGGCGGCAGCTCGGCGAGAGCGGCCATGCCGCGTATCTCGCCCGATGGAGCGAAGGTCCTCACGTCGACGCATACCTCGCGCTGATCGACGCAGAAGCACGAGCGCGTCGAGAGAGCGCATCGCGCGCGGCGAATTGAATGGCTGTCGAGGCCACGCAGCGGATCCTGCCCGTCCTCACCTATCACTCGATCGACGCTTCGGGCTCCGTGATTTCGACGAGGCCCTCCGTATTCGAGTGCCAGATCAAGTCGCTCGCCGACGCGGGCTGGCAGACGCTGACGATTGATGAAATGCTGGCCGGCCGCGGCTCGGGATCGTGGCCGCATCGCTCGGTCGTGCTGACGTTCGATGACGGTTATCGAAACGTCCTCGAAGTTGCTGCACCGATTCTTTCGCAACATCGGTTTCACGCAATCGTCTTCGTCGTCGCCGACCGCGCCGGTGGCACGGCCGCGTGGCGAGATCAGCCAGCCGCGATGAGAGCTGCGCCGCTGATGGACTGGCGAGAGCTGCGGGGCATCGTCTCGATGGGATTCGCTCTGGGCGCGCACTCGCTCACGCATCCGCGGCTGCCGATGCTTGCCGCAGACGCTGCCGACCGGGAGCTCGGTCTGGCGAAGCGGATCATTGAAGAGCAGTGTGAAGTGAACGTCACCGCCTTCGCGTACCCGTACGGCGCTCGAACGATTGCCATCGAGCAACTAGCCGCACAGCACTATCGTGCGGCGTTCGGTACGCGACTCGGCTTTGCGACTCCGAGCAGTCGATGCATGGACCTCGAGCGCGTGGACGCGTACTACTTGCGCCGGTTCGCGTCGATCGAACGGCTCGACAGTCGCATGACGGGCGCTTACATCCTCACTCGACGACTCGCGCGCGCGTTACACAGCGTGTTTGGTCACTGGCGGCCGAGGCACTGAGCTCCCAGACGAGCGGCCGCAGGTCACTCAGAACGGAGGACGGTCAGCGGATCCAGAGACGCGGCGCGCCGCGCCGGCAGATATCCAGCCGCCAGTGTGACGACGACGATCACGAGTGTCGCAACCGCAAAGCTGGTCGCATCATGAGGGGACAAACCGTAGAGCAGAGATGCGATGAGCCTCGTGCCGAGTGACGCGATCCCGACACCCAGCGCGACACCGGCCCCAATCAGAATTGCCGTGTCCCCCAGCACCAGGCCGAGAACGGCAGACGGTCGTGCGCCGAGCGCGAGACGCACGCCGAGCTCACGCATTCGACGCGCGACGCTATAGCTGATCGCGCCAAACAGCCCGACCGCGACGAGGACGACCGCAAGCAGCCCGGACGCGCTCGCGATCCATGCAGCAAGGCGCTCTTGAGCGAGCGATTCGTCCACCTGGGCCTTGAACGTCCGAACGTCGTAGACCGGAATCGCAGGATCGATCTCCTGAACGACTCGCCGCGCCGCTGTCATCAGCATGGCGAGGTTCTCGCTCGTCCTCGCGTAAAGGGTGCGAGACCCGACGTACGCGAGCTGGTCGAACGGGTAGTACACGATGCGAGGGGCGTCGGTACGCAGATTCCGGTACTTCGTGGATCCGACGACGCCGACGATCTGCACGTCGGGACGGCCGGCCTCGCCGATGTAACGCCCGATCGGATCGCTCGTTCCGAAGAAGTCGCGTGCCATCGTTTCGTTGATGATTGCGACCTTCACCGAATGGTCGGTGTCCTGATCGCTGAAGTCGCGACCGCGGATCACAGGGATTCCGAGCGTCTCGAAGAACCCAGGTGACACCGTTTCGAACACAGAGTTCACGTCTTCGCCGGGACGAGGCTGGTATCCCGGCGGATAGACATCCATCCTGCCGACGCCGCCGGCGAAAATGGCCTGTCCCACGTACGCGGCCGACCTGACGCCAGGCAGCGTCTGCACCCGTAGCAGGTAGTCCCGATAGAACGTGCGACTGTTCTCCGGCGCGTAGCCGGCGTCGCGCGGATTCAGCGTCAACTGCACGACGCCGGCATCGTGATATCCCCCACCGCTTTCCTGGAGCGCGATCAGCGTGCGCGCAAAGAGCGCCGCGCCCACCATCAACACGAGCGACATCGCAATCTGCGAGATCAGCAGGATCCGCTGCAGGCCGAAGCGGCGCCGCGCTTCGGTGGGACCACTCGTTTCATCCTTCAGCGTCGGAGCCAGATTGGGTTTCGTGAACTGAATCGCCGGCGCGGCACCGAAGAGGATCGTCGTCAACAGTGACGTGCCGCAAACGAATCCCAGCACGCGAATGTTGATTGCCAGCTCCAGCTCGCGCGCATCCGGGAGCAGCGCCGCCAGGAAATTGCCGACGACAGGCGCAGCGATGAGACCGAAGGCGCCGCCGGCCAGCGACAGTATTGTTGCCTCGGTGAAGAGTTGGCGAAGCAGTCGCACGCGCGGAGCGCCTACGGCCAATCGAACCGCCATCTCCCGACGTCGCGATCCCATCTGCGCGAGGAGCAGCGTCGCGACGTTCATGCATCCGGCGAGCAGGAACAATCCCACGATCGCCATCAGCACTGTCAGCGGCCACGCAAACGATTGCTGCAGCGAGGACTGCCCGTGCGCGCCGGGCAGCAGGACGAGGAGTGTATCGTCGGTCGTATTCGGCGGATTGCGATACAGCTCGCTTCTGATCTGACGGTACGCCACGGCCGCTTCCGCGCCTGCGCGCGCCGTCGACAGACGCGATCGGATCCGCGCCATCGCTGGCAGGAAGATGGCGTCGGGGTTGTCCAGCATGCCGCCGGGCAGTGCCAAGCGGTTCATCAGCCGGATCGGCAGCCAGATATCGTCGATCTGTCCCACCTGGACGCCCGCAAACCGTCGTGGCATGACCCCGATAATGCTGACCGGATGATTGTTCAGACGAATGACGCTTCCAATCGCCTGAGGATCACCCGCGAAGCGCTCTCGCCAGAGACGCTCGCTCAGGACAGCAACCTCGCCGACCGCGCCCTGAACGTTGTCGCGGGCCCCGATCGTTCGTCCGAGGGCCGCCGGGACGCCGAGCGTTGAGAAATACTCGCCGGAAACGAGTGCCGCGCGGACGCGATCCGGTGTGCCGTTTCCGCCCAGGACCAGCTGATACGTCTGGTAGGTGAACACTCCGGAGAACGCGGGTGTGCGCTCGCCCAATCGTTCGATGACGGGATACGAGAAGCGCAGGCGCGTACGGCCTGTGGATTGCGACGCGAGCACGACCAGCTCGTCGGGATTGGCAACGGGAAGTCGTGCGAACACGATCGCGTCCAGGAGGCTGAATATCGCTGCGTTCGCGCCAATCGCGAGCGCGAGCGAAATGATGATCGTCGCCGCAAAGACCGGCCGGCGTCGCACCAGCCGGAAGCCGTACGTGACATCCTGCCACGTCGTCTCCAGCCATCTCGAGGGACGGACGTCGCGACACTCGTCCTTGATCTTCTGCAGGTTTCCGAACCTCGCGCGAGCGCGTCGGCGCGCGTCCTTCTCGCTCATGCCGTCGCGGGTCCAGTCTTGTTCGAGCCGATCGAGATGATCGCGCAGCTCGGCGTCGAGCTCCGCCTCAGCCCGGCGCCCCCTGCGCGAGCTTTCGCCGCGGTCGCCTTGAGAGTTTCTGCGACGCACGATCGCTTCCCACCACGTCACGAGATCTTCCTCCAGCAGATCGACGGCCGATCGCCAACGCCTTGTGCTTCTACACATATGCCCGCGGCTGCCGGAAGTCAAGTGGCCAGGTTCTTCGCTTAACCGGCGAAGTGTGTGGACAATCTCGGGGGTGTGACGCCGTTCTGAGTACGCGGTTCTTGCGGCGACTGGACACCGGTTGTTCGGGGGTCTGACCCCGCCCCGCCCGGACTGGGGCTTGGTGGCTCCTGCTTGTTACAAATCAGCCAGCCCGTCGTTTATCTCATTGACGCGCCTGGAACCGACGGATTGATTCCCTTCGAACGTCGCCTCTCCTCGGCTGTTGGCCTTTCCCGACAGTTCGCGGCCGGAGAAGGGGATCGTCCGCCGCCAGGCGTGAGACGCCGGGCACGACCCACTCGTCTGAGATCAGGAATTGATGAGGTTGTCGCGCAACGTGGGTCGAGGGCGAACTACCGGAACCGCCGCTGGAGCTTCTCCAGCTCCTCGCTGCCGGGGCACAGTTGCTCATACGGCAGGTCCACGAGCGGAGTCTCGACGGTGTTGCCCTGTTTGTGCAGGTCCTCGGAGTCCGCCGAGAGATACAGCAAGCCGGTCACGACCTCCCCGTCCTTCTGGTGATCGCGGACGTAGCTGTACGACCGATCGGCGTCGGTGGGATCGTAATCGGCGGCAACCTTGCGCAAACGCACCCAGCTGCCGTCGTGCAGCATGACGTTCCGCACGGTCCCCGGATCGTAGTCCGTGGTGATCGATGCCGCCGGCGCCACGAAATCGGCGTGCACGACCTCGACGTTCTTCTCGCGCGTGTACGCGTAGCTCTTCGTCGAGCCCTCGTGATCGTTGAACGTCACACACGGCGAGATGACGTCGACGAACGCGAACCCTTTGTGCGTGAGCCCAGCCTTGAGGATCGGCACGAGCTGCGCTTTGTCACCCGAGAAGCCGCGCGCGACGAACGTCGCGCCGAGCGTCAGCGCGAGCAGGCAGCCGTCGATGGCCTCCATCGTGTTCGCTTCCCCCTTCTTGCTGAGGGATCCCGGATCGGCGGACGCGGAGAACTGGCCCTTGGTCAGTCCGTAGACGCCGTTGTTCTCGAGCACGTAGAGGACGTTCACGTTTCGGCGGATCGCGTGACACAGCTGGCCGAGTCCGATGGAGAGCGAATCGCCGTCGCCCGAGACGGCAATGTAGACGATGTCGCCGTTCGCGGCGTTCGCGCCCGTGACGAGCGCCGGCATCCGGCCGTGCACGCTGTTGAACCCGTGCGCGTCGCGCAGGAAGTACGCAGGCGTCTTCGACGAGCACCCGATGCCCGACAGCTTCGCGGCCCGATGCGGCGGGATCGACAGCTCCCAGAACGCCTGGATGATCGCCGCCGTGATCGAATCGTGCCCGCAGCCCGCGCAGAGCGTTGTGATGGCTCCTTCGTAGTCGCGACGGGTCAGGCCGATCTCGTTTTTCTGCAGCGCCGGGTGGTGGACGATCGGCTTGGTGATGTACGTCATGCTGCCCGCTCCAGCTTCGCCTTCACGCCGGAAATCACGTGATGGGCGCTCATCGGGAATCCGCCGTAGTAGCGGACCGATTCGAGCTTCTCGACCGGTACTCCGGTCTCGAGCATCAACAGGTTGCGCAACTGGCCGTCGCGGTTCTGTTCGACGATGAAGTTCACGTCGTGCGACTCGAGAAACTTCCTCACGTCGTCGCCGAACGGGAACCCGCGCACGCGCAGGTAATCGAGCGCGGTGCCCTCGCGCGAGAAGAGATCGAGCGCCTCCATGCAGGCGGCGTGGCAGCCGCCGACGGTTAGGAGCCCCAACTTCGCCCCGGGCGACGTGCGCAGGTAAGGTGCCGGTACCGCGCGCGCCGCGTTCTGAATCTTCCGATCGACGCGATCGATCACGTCGACGTATTCCTCCGCGTCTTCGGTGTACACGCCGAACCGGTTGTGTCCCGAGCCGCGGCTGAAATACGCGCCCTTCGGGTGGACGCCGGGCAGCGTCCGGTATGGAATGCCGTCTCCGTCGACGTCCAGGTAGCGATAGAAGTCCTTCACCTGATCGAGCTCGGCGGCCGATAGAACCTTTCCACGATCCGGCCGATACTCGTCGTCCCACGTCAGCTTGGGAATCATCCAATCGTTCATCCCGATGTCGAGATCGCTCAGGACGAACACGGGCGTCTGGAAGCGTTCGGCCAGATCGAACGACGCGACGGCGAACTCGAACGCTTCGCGCGGATCGCAGGGATAGAGACAGATGTGGCGCGTATCACCATGGGACGCGTACGCGCACAGCATCAGGTCGCCCTGCTGTGTGCGAGTCGGCATGCCGGTGGACGGTCCCGTGCGCTGGACGTCGAAGATGACCGCCGGCACTTCGGCGTAATACGCTAGACCGATGATCTCGGTCATCAGCGAGATGCCCGGCCCGGCCGTGGGCGTGAACGCGCGCGCGCCGGCCCACGACGCGCCGACCACCATACCGATCGCCGCCAGCTCGTCTTCCGCCTGGAGAATGGCGAACCGGTTGCGGTTCGTCTCGGCGTCACGTCGATACTTCTGACAGAACCCTTTGAACGCCTCCATCAGCGACGTCGCAGGCGTGATCGGGTACCACGCGCCGACCGTCGCGCCCGCATAGAGGCATCCGAGCGCGGCCGCCGTGTTCCCGTCAATCAGGACCGAGTCCTTCGTCGCGTCCATCGGCGCGAGATGAATCGGGAGCGGGCATTCGAAGTGCGCCCTGGCGTACTCGTACCCGAGGTCTACGGCCTTCTGGTTGGAATCCATCAGCGCCTGCTTCTTGGAGAACTTCTCCTTGAGCAGCGCGCGGATGATGGCGGTGTCCATATCCAGCAGCGCCGCGAGCGCGCCCGCATACGCGATGTTCTTCATCAGGATCCGCTCGCGCACGCCCTGGAACTGGACGTTGCACATCTCCGCGAGCGGGATTCCCAGATACGTCACATCGGGTCGCGACAGCCGTTGATCCAGCGGCCACGTCGAATCGTACATCAGCCAGCCGCCGGATCGCACTTCCGCGATGTCCTTCTGATAGGTCGCGGGATTCATCGCAACCATCAGATCGAAGTGCGGCGTCCTCGCGGTGTATCCGTCCTTGTTGACGCGTATCTCGTACCAGGTCGGCAGCCCCTGAATGTTCGACGGGAAGACATTCTTCCCGGTTACGGGCACGCCCATCCGGAAGATCGCCTGCATGATGAGGCCGTTCGCCGACGCCGAGCCGGTGCCGTTGGCCGTGGCGATCTTGAGCGCGAAGTCGTTCGTTCGGGGCATAGGAAGAATCGGCCTTGGGCTTCAGGCTCTCGGCTTTGGGCTCTGGGCTTTGGGCTCTGGGCTCCGGGCTTGTTCTAGAGGCGTGATGCGAGTTGATTCCATCCGTGCGTTCATTTCTATCCTCAGACGGCAGACACCGAACTGCATGTCACGCCCAAAGCCATGAGTCCTGAGCCTCAAGCCGAACAACGACGGTCACGTGAGCACTGACGTCCATCGAGCCCTATACCGCGGCAAGGGGAATGACGTTGTTCCCGGCATACGGAATCTGCAGCACGAACTTCCGCATGTCCCACGCGTACGTCGGGCACCGCTCGGCGCAGAGCCCGCAATGCAGACAGATATTCTCATCCTTGATCATCACACGTTGCGTCTGCTTCAGCGCGCCCGAAACGAACACCGGCTGGTCGAGGTTGGCGGCCGGCGCCAGGAACCGCTGACGCAGCTCCGCCTCTCCTCCGTTTGGCGCAATCATCAGGCAGTCGACGGGGCAGATGTCGATGCACGCGTCGCACTCGATGCAGAGCGATTCCATGAAATGCGTTTCCATGTCGCAGTTGAGGCATCGTTCGACTTCGGCTCGCGTCTGCTCCGCAGTAAATCCCTTTTCCACCTCCATCGACAGGCTCTGAAAACGGATGGGCAGCTCGACGTGCTGCATCTTCTGACGCTGCGCCGGATCGTAGTTGTTGCTGTACGCCCACTCGTGAAGGCCCATCTTCGTGGACGTGAGCGTCATCCCGCGCGGCGGGCGTTCGGTTATCGGAATCCCGCGGCAGTAGTTGTGGATCGAGATCGCTGCCTGATGTCCGTGCTCGACGGCCCAGATGATGTTCGCCGGACCGAATGCAGCATCGCCGCCGAAGAACACGCCCGGCCTTGTCGACATGAACGTCGTCTTGTCCACGATGGGCATGTCCCACTTGCCGAACTCGAGGCCGATGTCTCGCTCGATCCAGGGGAACGCGTTGTCCTGACCGATGGCGAGTACGACGGTGTCGCACGGAAGAATCTCGCGACCGATGACCGTCTGCTTCAGGCCGTTCGGCGTCTCCACCGACTCGAATTTGTCGAACTCCGTTCCGACCAATCGACCGTCCTCGATGACGAAGCGAACCGGCTGCAGATTCTCGACGATCTCGACGCCTTCCTCTTCGGCGTCCTCGAGCTCCCACGGCGACGCCTTGAAGTACTTCCGCGTTTTTCGCGCGATCACTTTCACGTCGGTTGCGCCGAGCCGCTTGGCCGATCGGCAGCAGTCCATGGCGGTGTTCCCGACGCCAATGATCAGCACGCGCTTGCCTACGGAATCCACGTGGCCGAAGTGGATCGATTCGAGCCACTCGATCCCGATGAAGATCTGGTCGGTGTCGTGCCTGCCGGGAATCTCGAGCTCCTTGCCCTTGGGCGCGCCGCTCCCGACGAACACCGCGTCGAACTCGCCGGTGTCGAGCAGCTCCTTCAGGCTGTCGACCGGCGAGTTGTATCGGACCTCCACGCCCATGTCGACGATGTAGGCGATTTCCTCGTCGAGGACCTGTTCGGGCAGGCGGAATGCCGGGATGTTGATGCGCATCAGGCCGCCCGGGCGCGGCAGCTTCTCGAAGATCGTGACGTGATACCCGACCGGCATCAGATCGTTGGCAACCGTCAGCGATGCGGGGCCGGCGCCGATTGCCGCGATCTTCTTTCCGTTCTTCTGCGCCGCGGCTTTCGGGAGCAGGTGCTTCACCTCGTCGCGATTGTCGGCAGCGACGCGCTTCAGCCGGCAGATCGCGACGGGCTTCCCATCGACCCGCGTGCGGCGGCATGCCGGCTCGCACGGACGGTCGCAGGTGCGGCCGAGAATGCCGGGGAACACGTTCGACTCGCGATTGAGGAGGTAGGCCTCCGTAAATCGTCCTTGCGCGATCAGCCGGATGTACTCGGGGACGTTCGTGTGCGCGGGACAGGCCCACTGGCAATCAACGACGCGATGGTAATAGTCCGGGCGCCCGACGTTGGTTGGCTGCATTTATCTCGATTATAGGGCATCAGGCCGAGGTCAGTCGCTCGGCAGGTCTCAGAGGTCGCGCCGGTGGCTCGGTCGCTCGGTCGCTCGGTGGCTCGGTGGATCGGTGGATCGTGCGCGTGTCGAGATTCGGGTCGGGATTCGTGGTTCGCGCCGCGTGGAGTCGAATCCCGCGGACAACGTGAACAGGAGGCGAGGAGATCAGAAGTCTTTGCTGTTGGTTTTCTCCTGGTCTCCTGCCCTCCTGTTAATGACTGTCGCCTCGCTCAACCCCGAACGAACCCCGAGCCCCGACTCCCGAGCCCCGAATCCCGGCCCAACATACAATGACGAGCGATGCAGATCCGAACATACGTCGATCGTCAGACGATGAGCCGGGCAGCGGCGCGGCATGCCGCCGACCTGATACGCGGTGCCATCGAGAGTCGTGGAACAGCGCGTATCATCGCGGCCACGGGCGCGTCGCAATTCGACTTTCTCGATGCGCTGACGTCGACCCGCACTCTGGACTGGTCCGGTGTCGAGATGTTTCATCTCGATGAATACATCGGTCTTGCCATCGATCACCCGGCCAGTTTTCGCAAATACCTGCTCGAGCGGTTGATCAACAAAGTCGGAATCGCGCGTCACCATCTGCTCGACGGTGAGCAGGATCCCGAGCGCGTCGCCGACGATGTCGGCCGCGCAATAGCCGCGGAACCGGTCGACGTGGCCTTCGTCGGCATCGGTGAAAACGGCCACCTTGCCTTCAACGATCCTCCCGCAGACTTCAGGACGGAACGGCCGTACCTCATCGTCACCCTCGACGACACCTGCCGGAGGCAGCAGGTCGGAGAAGGCTGGTTCGCGTCGGTCGCGGAGGTGCCGTCGCGCGCGATTTCGATGTCCGTACGACAGATCCTGAAATCGCGCGAGATCATCTGCGTCGTTCCGGACGCGCGCAAGGCGGCGGCCGTCAAGGCGTGTGTGGGCGGAGAGATCTCGCCGATGGCGCCGGCGTCAATCCTGCGGATCCACGACCACACGACGCTGTACCTCGATCGCGACTCTGCGGCGTTGCTAAGTCCATCGGTTCGCGGCGAGACGCTCGACGGCGAACGCGCATGAAGATTGAGTCGCCGGGATTCTTCGATATTCAGGTCAACGGATTCGGCGGGATCGACTTCAACGCGGCCGATCTCACGGTCGATCGCGTCCACGAAGCGATCGAACGAATGCGAGCGACCGGCGTCACCCGCTGTCTGCCGACGCTCATCACGTCGTCGTTCGACCGATTTGCGCGATGCGCACGCGTGCTCGCTCGCGCGAACATCGAGGCAATTGCCGGCCTCCACATGGAAGGTCCGTATCTGTCATCCGAGGACGGCCCGCGTGGCGCGCACCCGCGGGAGCATGTCACTGCGGCAACCGTGGACGATTTCAATCGCCGGCTGGACGCTGCTGAAGGACGAATCGTACTCCTCACCCTCGCGCCTGAAGTCGCTGGCGCAGTGGCTCTCATCGAACTCGCGGTGATGGCAGGCGTGCGCGTGGCCATCGGACATACGGCCGCAACGCCGCAGCAGCTTGCCGACGCGATCGCCGCTGGTGCAACGCTGGCCACTCATCTCGGGAACGGGTGTGCCCAGATGCTGCCACGGCACCCGAATGTGATCTGGGAGTTGCTGGCGGCCGACGCGGTGTTCGCGAGCTTCATCGCCGACGGACATCATCTGCCGCCCGCTACGGCGAAGGCCATGGTGCGCGCCAAGACCGTGACTCGCTCGATTCTCGTGACCGATGCCATCGCCGCCGCGGGGTGCGCGCCCGGGCGATACACGATCGGCGGCGTCGAATGCGATCTCGCCGCAGACGGTCGCGTGTCGTTGCCGGGCACGCCATATCTCGCGGGGTCCGCGCTGACGCTGGATCGCGCGATCGCCAACGCGGTTCGCTTCACCGGGCTTCCGATCGATGAGGTCCTGCCAATGGCGTCCACGACTCCCGCGTCGTACCTGGGCATGACAACCGTCGGCCGTGTGACCGCTGACTGGAATCCCGATCGCGGCACGCTGGAGATACGGAACGTTGAGCGCGCCGAAGGCGCGCCCGCCGGAGCGGAGCGGGGCGAAGGGGCCGCCTCACCCCAGCGCGCAGAAAACGCGCGCCGGGGACCCCGCCCCGCGAGCGACGGCGATGGGGGGTCCGGCGGGGCGAAGCCCCCGGCTAAGTAATGAGTATCACCTCGCTCGACTGGGCGGTCCTCGTCGCGTACCTCGTCATCATCACCGCCATCGGCCTGATCGTGGGGTATCGCGTCCGGCAGACCGGCGAGTACTTCCTTGGAGCACGCCGGTTCGGACCGTGGCTCATGATCGGTCAGAGCTTCGGGGTCGGGACGCACGCGGAGATGCCGGTGGCGCTCGCGGGGGCCGTCTACAACGTCGGCGCGTCCGGCATCTGGTATCAGTGGAAGAACCTGTTCATCACGCCGTTCTACTGGATCATGGCGCCGGTATTCCGCCGGATCCGTCGAACCACGATGGCCGAGTTCGTGGAAGATCGCTACGGCTCGTGGATGGGCGCGATTTACATTGTCTTCGCGTTGTGCTTCTTCATCATCAACACCGGCAGCATGCTCAAGGGCGCGGGCAAGGTGATCAGCCAGGCCACGGGCGGCGGCATCGGCGTGAACGAGATCGTCGTCGCCATGACGGTGATGTTCATTCTGTACAGCTTCGTCGGCGGGCTCGTTGCGGCGGCGTGGACCGATCTCTTTCAGGGCTTTCTGATTATCGTGCTCTCCTTCATGCTGATCCCGCTCGGCTGGTCCCTGGTCGGCGGCCTCGAGGGCATGCGTGCCTCACTCGAGCCGTTTCGATTGTCGCTCGCGACGCCGGCGGGAATCACGCCATGGGTAATCGCGATGCTGACGATCAACGGCCTGGTCGGCATCATGGCGCAGCCGCAGCAGCTCGCGGCGGTGGGAACGGGGCGCGACGAGCGCACGTGCCGCATCGGGATGTTCTTCGGAAATTTCGTGAAGCGCGTGTGCACCGTCGGGTGGGCGCTCGTCGGGTTGATCGTCGCCGCGATGATCGCGCAGGGCCGCGCCGATGCCGCCCTGCTGGGCGATCCCGAGAACACGTTCGGGTTCGCGTGCCGCCGCCTGCTCTTTCCCGGCGCTCTTGGCCTGCTCATCGCGTCGGTGCTTGCCGCAAACATGTCGACGTGCTCCGCGTTCCTCGTCGACAGCGGCGCGTTGTTCACCGAGGGTCTGTATCGCCAGCGGTTGGTGCCGAACAAACCAGATCGCCACTACCTGTGGGTCGGGCGCATCAGCGGGTTCCTCATCACGATGCTCGGCGCGTTGTACGCGGTGTTCCTGATCCAGAGCGTGTTGTACACGTTTCTGTTGACCGAAACACTGGCCACGTTCGTCGGCATCAGCGTGCTCGGCGGCATCGTCTGGTCACGCGCGAACCGCTGGGGCGCGCTGGCCAGCCTTGTCAGCGCGCTCGCGACGAATTTCGTGCTGTACTGGTTCACGGATCAGCGGCTGGACTACTGGGATCCGAATGTCTTCCTGGCTGCGTTGCTCGTCGGCATCGCGGCACTCGTCGTGGTCAGCCTGGCAACGCAGCCGGAACCGGCAACAAACATCGACCCGTTCTTCGAGCGGTTGCACACCTCAACGGACTCGGTGCCGTCCATCGATGTAGGGTCCGGATTCAGCCGGACCCCTGACGGCGTAGTGTCCGGCTTTAGCCGGACCCCTCATGGTGTGGCCTCCGGCTTCAGCCCGATCCCTGACGATGTATTGTCCGGCTTCAGCCGGACCTCACCGCTCCTGCTCGTCAACGTCCTGCATCCGTTGCGCAACGCCAGCGATCGTGGCTGGCGCGCGTATCGCGACGATCTCGGCGGCTTCGCGCTCGGCTGGGCGCTCGTGATCGCCCTCGTCATCGCGACGTCGCTGTTCCTGCAGTACGGCTGATCAACTCCGCAGCGGTCCCCGAACGGTGCGCCTCGGCGGCTCGCGACCTGTGCCGGCACGAACATGAGACATAAATCCGACAAGCCGAGCTAGAATCAGCATCCACAATTCGTCGCAGGCAGCGCGTCCTGCCTGCAGGCGCTCGCCTGGACTCACATGCGGTCCAACGGCCTCTCGGCGAACTCCGACGCGTTACCGCTGACCGGCCGGCGGCTCGGGGTGTATCAGCTCGAGGCGCTCCTTGGCGCGGGCGGAATGGGCGAAGTGTATCGCGCACGCGATGCGAAGCTCGGACGCGCCGTTGCGATCAAGGTCCTTCCGCATCTGTTCATCACGGATCGGGATCGACGCGCGCGCTTCGAGCGCGAGGCACGTCTCCTGGCTTCGTTGAATCACCCCCATATCGGCGCCATCTACGGATTCGAGGAGGCCGACGGTGTGCCAGCGCTCGTCCTCGAGCTCGTTGAAGGCGAAACCCTCGCGGATCGCTTGCAGCGAGAAGTGCTGCCGGTCGCCGAGGCCCTGACGATCGCACGGCAGATTGCCGACGCGCTCGAGAGCGCGCATGAAAGGGGCAGGAAAAGCGAAAAGGCGGAGGAAGGGGGAGAGAAAGAAACAGAGCTGATCGCTGGCGGATCCGAAGTTCAGCGGCTCTCCGGTTTCCAGAATCGGTCGAACATCACAATATGCGAAACGAGATCGGTCCGGTTGACGATGAAGGCGGTCCCGTTGTCGACCCAGCTCGCGCGGAACACGATCGAGAAGGGCAGGCGCGCGGCGAGACGCTGCTTGCCAGTCGCGACGTCGAGGATCGCCACGGCATTGGTTCCACCTCCGCCGAACAGCGTCGGCGATCTTCGTGCGGGCCGGTTTGCGGCCCTGTTGCGCACGTGTGCGCTCGGTTGCCAGTTCTGACTCTGCTCCTCCGGGTGATGTCAGGGCTTCGTCGATGTCGATTCGTGCGTCGCCGACGTCGCGGATTCGGCGCTTCGAATCTTTCTCGAGACAGCGGCGCAGCAGCCGACGAATCGCGATCGGCGTCGCGTCCGGCAGGATACGCCAGTCGGGCTCGCGTTCGAGGATTGCAGCCAGCGTGTCCGTCACCGTCTCGCCGGCAAATGCCCTCCGGCCGGTCAGCATTTCGTAGAACACACACCCGAACGCCCAGATGTTACTGCGCTGATCGACTATTTTGCCGCGCACTTGTTCAGGGCTCATGTAGGCGACGGTTCCGAGAATAACGCCCTCGCGCGTGCCGTCGCTGGTGACAGTCGCTGACTGGGTCGGGTCCGACCAAGTCGGCCGTCGTCGCTTTGGCGAGTCCGAAGTCGAGGACCTTTACAACGCCGTCTGCGGTGAGCTTGATGTTCGCGGGCTTGAGATCGCGATGAACGATGCGCCAGCGCAGTCAGGGTGGTGAAACGATCGTCGGTCACCGAAGGTTTCTAGCTATGTCATGCTCCCGCGGTCCGGAGAGAGTGCACCCGAAGCGGCCCGGGAGTCGTGGCGAACTCCTCTGGATTTCCTGATTTTTTGGCGGTGGGTCCCGCCACCGAGCCGAGCTGATAACTCCCTCTCTAAACGGTGGCGGGACGAAAATACGAACGGGTTCTGCGATCAGTGTACGGGTC
>JBKPCD010000303.1:0-21938 GCA_046727175.1 Acidobacteriota bacterium
GCGACCATTTGCAGCTTCAGAGTGCGGAAGCGCAAGGTTGGGTGCGTCTCTCACCCGACGGGCGGCGACTGGCGCGGCAGCGAATTGTCGATGGACCGGAGAACCCGGATATCTGGGTGGATGATCTCGATCGCGGTACCCGTCTGCGAATTTCGTCGGCTCCAACTCCGGACATCTATCCGGTGTGGTCTCCAGATGGCAACCGACTGGCGTACGTCTCGGGGAATCCGCCAGGTCGACCCGGAGAGCGCGTCATCAGCATCGCTGCCGCTGATGGATCTGGAGTCGTCGAGACGTTCGGCTGTCCGGGTGACCCAGACACCTACTGCGAGCCGACCGACTGGTTGGGCGATCGTCTGTTCGTGACCGTTCGCACCGCGCGCGGGGGTGACATTTGGAGCGTGGCGGCCGACAAGAGTCACGCCGCGGAGCCGTTGCTGGCCGAGCCCTACAGCGAGCGCGACGGGCGCGTATCGCCCGACGGCCGCTGGATAGCGTACGTCTCCGATGAATCCGGGCGACCTGAGGTCTCCGTGCGGAGCCTCGTCGGCTCAGCGAGGCGCATCGTGCTCTCACCGGATGGCGGCAACCAACCGGTTTGGCGCAAGGACGGCAGCGAGCTCTTCTTCGTCGACCCCGAAGGCCGGCTTCGCGCTCTCCCAGCGAGTCGGACGAACACGCTTGACTCGACGTTCGGACTGCCGGTGGTGCTTCCGATTCCACCGATCGGGTTCGGACATTGGGGAACCCAGTACGACGTCTCCCCGGACGGTCGCCGCGTTTATTTTATGCAGCGCAATCGGGATGCACCGCCGAGCAGCGTCACCGTCGTTCTCGGTTGGCGATCCTTGCTGAAGTGAGCGGCGTTCGACTTCCGCGCGCGCATTTGATCCGACCCGTACACCGGTTCGATCCGTTCTCAGGATGGGTATGCCGTCCTCGGCACTCTCGCTTCTGACTTCGAACTTCCAGGTGATGGTGGAGCCTCAGAGGCCGCCGAGAATCAGAATCCAGGGACCGATCGCGACGATCGCGTAGAAGATCGTCAGTGCCGTGAGGGTGCGGTGGACGCCGCGCGCGTAGAGCAGCACGCCGCATGCTGCGGCGAGCATCTTCGCGCCGAGCAGCGTCGGCGCCGGGCCGACGAGCGTCATCCACGTCGCGAGCAGCATGTTGCCTTCGGCCGCGATGCCATCGGAGCGAACCGCCACGTACGTGAAGATCCCGCCGCACGCCTGTGCCAGGAGGAACAACCCGAGGACCATGCGCGACGCCGTCATGCGCGGAACGAACTGCTTTCCGTAAGCCGCTGCTGGGCTGGTCCAATCTTCTTCTCGATCAAGTCAGCCGACCAGGAATCTGGGAAACGATCAAGCCGAACTGGCCTTCGTCGAATGGGATTGGTCGACGTCGGTGCTGACCACTGAATACGCGAGTGACGCGTTGAGTGACGCATTCCGCTCAGCGACGGCAGAAGTCGACGAAAGGCTTCAAGCAACGGCAAATGAACACAAAGGCTTAAATCGTGGTGCAGCCGACGCTGACTCGTTACTTGTTCTCCTTGTTCGACTTGACGGAGTCATCCGAAAAGACTCCCTTCCTCTCCGCCATCCGACCATGAAACATCCGAACCAGCGACGATTGACCTCGCAGCATCTCCCAGTCCCAATCGTTGATGGAGGCGGCGTGCACGGATTCGCGCGGACTTTAAGAGATGTTTCTCGGCTAAGGCGAGCTCTTCATCCAAGCTTATCCGAGGGACGCCGTGCCCCCGATCCCCTTACACGCTCGCTCGCGGGCACCCCCAAGCCCCCCGTCCGCTCGCGTCTCTCGTTCGCTTCGCTCTCTCGCCTCCCCTCGCGGCGACGCCGTGTAGTGTACGCTGGCGGTCATGCGGGGATCGATCTGCCTCGGGGCCCTCGTCATTGGAGGCGCCGCGGCGCTGACCGGTGTCGTGCTCTGGGTTGCTCCGCATCCACCAGCGCCGCGCTACGTTCTCGATTTTCAGCGGTACAGCTTCGGTGTCGCGCCGGGTGAATTCGATTACGACGCCACCGGCTCGCACGGCCCGGCGCTGGCCGCGGGCCGCCCGATGTGGCGGACCTACATCGATCTCTTCGCTCCTTCGCCCAAGCTCGCCCTCATCCAGGCCTCGGCGGTGCCCCGTCTCGACCACTTTCCCATCGCGCTGCTGCGTGAGATCTCCGCAGCTAATCTCATGCTGTTCACCTACATCAAGCCGATGGGGGGCGATCTGCGGCAGAGCGCCGGTCTGATCTGGCGCGCTCGCGACCGCGACAACTACTACGCCGCGCTCCTCGACGCCCGCGAGAGCCGGCTGCTCGTCCTGAAGATGATTCGAGGCCGCCCGCAGGAGATTGCTACTGCGCCCGCCCCAATGGAGGTGGAGTTTCAGCGCAGCACGCCAAGCCCTACACGAGGCTGGTACACGCTCCGCGTCGAGTCGATCGATGACCGGATTCGGGTCTGGGTACAGGGAGAGCGGAAGCTCTCCATTCGAGACAGCACGCTCCATTATGCTGGCCGTGTCGGACTGATCACTCACGCTGACTCTGTGGCGCTCTTCGACAACTTTGAAGTGCAGACGGGCCGGCGCGGCTTCATCGTCCCGAATCCGCCGTCCCGGCCCGAGCCGACACCGGCGCCGACGTTGCACGTCGCCGAGGTCGTGCCCACCGATGCGCTCTACCGGAGGCCGGCGCGTGCCTTCAGCTCCGGAGATGTCTACTGGCGCGTATTGATTCGCGACTCGCACGACAACCCTGTACCCGCCGCACGCGTCCAAGTGGACGTCGTCGGGCCGGACGGCACCGTTCACGCGCGGCCCGCGACAATGACCGGAAGCGATGGTCTCGCGCTGTTTCGGTACTCACTCCGGGAGCACGAACACGCAGGCGTATTCATGGTCAGGGTGAATGATGTGTCACACGCTGATCGCGACGACGCGCGGTACGATGCCGCGACGAATGTTGCGTCGTCGGCGACGTTCCTGGTGAGCACGGAAGCAGGGACGGGAGGCCGAAACGGCGGCGAATCGCGTTGAAGCTCAACCTGAACTGACGCGCCAAGCTCCTCCGCGCGTGGGTTTGGGCTTCTGCGGGCCTTGAACTCGGGTGGATAATGGCGCTCTTGAGGGAGGGTGGGATGAGAGGGATGAGGCCGGCTCTGGCGATCGTCGTCTGGTTGCTTCCCGTCTGCGCGCATGCCACCACGTACTATCTCGATTGCGCTGCCGGCAGCGACAGCAACAACGGCACGACCCCGACTACCGCCTGGCGCTCGATCGGTCGAGCCAATCAGATGGTGTATCAGGCCGGTGATGCGATCCTGCTCAAGCGGGCATGCGCATGGAACGAGCCCGGCTTCAAGGCAGATGGCAACGGAACGGTGTCGGCGCCGATCACGCTTGGCGACTATGGCAGCGGCACGCTCCCCCAGATAGTCGGCGTGGGCGAGCACGAGCCGGCGGTCCTGCTCCAGAACGTGCAGAACTGGATCGTGCGCAACCTCGATCTCACGCAGGACGGTCAAGCGCCGCAAGGAATCAACGATAGCGGCAAAGACGTGGACGCCAACTCCGACGAGTACATGAGGGCGGTCGTTCACATTCTGGCGCTTGGTCCTCCCGGCGTCCGGAACTGCGGCGAACCGTGCACGGTCAGGAACATTCGCCTCGAAAATCTGACGGTGCACGACGGGTCGTGGAACGGCATCTACTCGGGAGCCGGCTATTACCAGCTCGGGACGGACACGTACGGATACGTCGACAATGTCGTGATTGCGAACGTCGAGAGCTGGAATCACCACAAGTCGGGGATCGATTTCACGTCGACGTACCACAAGACGCGAATCTACCCCACGACCAATGTGCAGGTGATCGGTTCGTCCCTGCACGACAATGGCGCAGACGGCGTGGTCATGGGACCTGTCCGACACGGTCTCATCGATGGGAACGAATGTGCGTTCAACGGGCGCCTGCGCGACGCACGCCTCGGCTGCTGGACGTGGGATTCCGAAGACACGACGATCCAGTTCAACGAGTCGCATCACAACATGACGCCCGAGAACGGCAGCGGCGCACGAGATGGTGGAGGATTCGACTGCGATCTGGGATCCGAGGACTGCCTGATAGCCTACAACTGGTCGCACGACAACGCGGGGGAGGGCTTTCTCTTGATGCAGTGGCCAATCGGCTACGGCTTCCAGCGAGGCGACAGCCACAACATCCACATGCGCTACAACATCGGCGAGCGCGACGCGAAGAAGCTCGCCGGCGCGATCGAGATCTTCGGCGGCCCCAATCCCGTGTTCATCCACAACAACACGATCTACTACGAGCCGAACCGCCTCTCGGGCTCGGTCATGTTCGAGAAGGAGGGCGGCGTGCTCACGAGCAGCACGTGGGCCAGGTCCGGAACACCGACGGTCTTCGTCTATAACAACATCTTCATCGCAAACGGCACGGTCAATCCCGCGGCGGTTAGCAACCTCGTTCGCAACGATGCCGCCAAGGGCACCTTCTCGTTCGACAACAACCTGTGGTGGCGGGTCGAAGGCGGCGTGCGATTTCAGTGGGGCAACTCGATCATGACGACCTTCACTGCATGGCGGAATAGAGGATTCGATCCGAACGGCATGAATCTCGAACCCATGGTGATCGGGCCACTCGGAGGAGGTCCTGCGGCGTACGCGCTTCTGCCCTCGTAGCCTGCAATCGACAAAGGGAGGGTCGTCACCGGCACGCTGCGTGGGATGGGCACGCGGGACTACATCGGGACCCCGATCCCGCAGGGCGTCGCCCACGACATCGGCGCGGTCGAGCGGCCTAGCTCTCCTTCCGGCGAGATTTGCTCGACCGAGTTTTCGGACATTACGCCGTCGGGAATTGTTCCCTATGGACCGAGCCTCAGCCTGAGTGCTCGGCCGTCCAGGACCGCGTCTCGAGTACGTCCACTTCCTCGCGATTAGCTGCCGGTTGCCAGCGGAGAATCGTGTCCGGCGTGACAACCGTCGCGACTTGCGCCAGAAGCCGCCGGCCGAGCGGCGCACCGAGGCGCGCCAACCGTCGCCGTTGGTGGTCGGTGAATCGGATCCGTGAGGTGCGCAGCGGCGCCTTGAGTCGCGGTTCTCTTCGCGCAGGTATTGGATGATCGCGTGCTGATCGCGCTCAAGCCAGCCGAGAAGCAACGCCACGAACAGGTGCACCGGAACCACAGCGCCGAGCTACGTCAACTCGGTCGGCGGAGTTTTCGGACACTAAGCGGTCAGTTTGCCGATCGCCTCCGCGCAAATTGCGTGCGGGCGATCGAACGCGAGTGATCACTGGACGGAAGCGGGAATGAGGTTGACTTCCAGGGTCAGCTTGGATGACTCGACGATCCGCGCACGCTGACCCAAGTGCTCGAACCGGCGCACGAAGTCCGAATCGAAGTATGCGAAAGGCTCGATCGCTTCCCACGCAAAGACTTTGTACTCACCCGTCGCAATCCCTCGGATGGAGAAACGGCCGCGCTGGTCTGTGGTGGCCGTCCGATAAAGATCGATTCGACCTCGGTTCGCGTCCGGAACGAGCACGGCTTGAACGCCGGAAACGGGCTGACGACGATCGTCGACGACGACCCCGTCGATGCGGCCGCCTTTGGAGCTGAGCACGACATTCAACGTGCCGGCGACGGCACCTGTGACAACCAGCGGCCGATCGAGCACGTCGACCTGCTCCAACTGCGCCTCCTTGACGTAGTAGTCCGCGGGCAGCGGCTGCGCCATCACGAAGTACTCTCCGGGCACCACATTCTCGGCTGTGAACGCACCATCCTCTCTCATGCGCTGCCCGCGCGCGGGATTCATCAGCATTCCCGGTGTGGCGGGTCTCAGAGTCACTTGAATACGATCGACGCTCCCGACCGCGGCCAACGTTCCCCCTTCGACGCTCAGACGGCCACGTATCGTCACCCCTGAACCGAGCGACAGCACGAGATTGTCGACATCCGAACTGACATCAACTGCGACTTGGGATGTCTGCCGATCGCCGAAGACAGCGTCCAGAAAGAAGTCGGACACCTGGCGACCCGCAGCGCTTGCCGGGAGTACTGTATCCGCCGAATTTCCCGACACGATCGCGCGAACCCAATACGCGCCAGGTGGGACATCGCCGAGGTCGAAGGTTCCGTCTGCCGGGTTGTAGGCGGGAGCAATGCCGAGGATAGTAGGCGCCGCCGCCGGCCCGCGTCGCACGATCGAAACGGAGGCCGCCCTGGGCGGCAGCCCCGTGCTCGGATCGATCACGCGGCCCCTCAGATGAAACAAGTCTTGTTGAGGGATGAGGATATCGGCGTTTACGTCGGCGCCGGCATGAACCTCGATGACGGATGCCTGCGTCACATCGATCGTTCCGGGATAGAACGTGGTTGGATAGGGCCGCTCGACGGTCTCATTTGGGCTGCTCGAACCGATCAGAATCACAGACGCATGCGCAGACGCGGCTGGATTGACGCTCAGGTAATAGCGTCCTGGAGTGACCCAGTACACTCGGTACTCTCCGCGATCGTTCGTTCGATCGCTGCCGACCGCTTGAAAGATCCTTTGCCCCGCCTGGTTGTAGCCGACCCTCAGCAGTTGAACCTGGCAGCCCGCCAAGGGCTCGCCGGCGGGATCTTTCACCACTCCGCTCAGGTTGCCCGCCGGTAGCAGTTGGAATGCAATCTCTTTAATCGTCTGACCCGCGTCGAGCGTGAGGATTCTCCCCTGTCCGCCCAACAGCCGCTGGCCGTACTCCTGGCGCACGTATCCATTGCGAGCCGCTGCAATCCGGTATGACCCGGCTTCCACGTTCGCGAAGATAAAGCGCCCACTGCTGTCGGTCTTCACCGATGGGTGGAACGCGCGAAAGAGGTCTCGACCGGTCACCCGTTCGGCAGCCGACGCCGCACCGGCGCCTCCCGTTTGCGTTGCGATCAGCGTCACCTGCGCTTTCGCAAGAGGCTCACCGGTCCCCGCTCGCACTACGATGCCTTCGATCGTAGCTTTCGCGTAATTCTGTTGTTCCGAGTGAATGAACGGCGACGGCAGGAGGAGCACGAACGCTCCGATCGTCGCGAGTTTCATATCGATCTGCTGGCTAGGAACCGGGAACTCGAAGGACGGCTCTCGCTCCCTTGCCGAAGGATGCGAGAGCCACCGGTCGGGGCTTAGGACTACGGGTTTAGATTGTGACAGTTCGCGTGAGCCGCGAAATCCGGGTCGGGCACGACCAGCGGGCTCAGGACCAGGGCGACTCCAGGTCCAGCACCGTTGGGAATTACCTCGTCGTGCCCTGCCGATTTGAACTTCGAAGCAGGAATCGTGGGATCGAAATGGATCACCACCTTTGTTGGATCCGACGAGTCGATGGACGTAATGAATCCCGTCGCCATCAGCGCTCTGATGAACGCTTTCGAATCGGGACTGGACTGGGCAGGCGGCTGCACTTCTTCGCCACCCGCGCGGCACATCGCGGCGATGATTTCATGGATGAACGCCTCAGCCGGCCTCGGTGTGACCAGATTCAAAAACAGCGCGACAAACAGGGCTATCGCGCCTGCCGCCGCCAAGTTCCTGGTGCGCATATCCAATACCTCCGGTTTTTGCTGGGTTTCGATGGTGGCGAGCTTACTCCAGTTGGCTGCGAGCGATCAACGACTCTTGGGAATGGGCCGACGGCTTCGTAATTGCTGGGTTTCACTCACCGCTCGCGTTTCGTAATGACCTCCTCGCCACCCATGTAGCCGCGAAGCGCCTCCGGAATGACCACGGACCCGTCTATCTGCTGGTAGTTCTCCAGGATCGCAATCAGCGTCCGACCGACCGCGAGCCCGGACCCGTTCAGGGTGTGCACGAATTCCGCTTTCCCGGTGCCCTCGCGCCGGAACTTGATGTTCGCGCGGCGTGCCTGGAATGCTTCGGTGGTGCTGCAGGAAGAAATCTCGCGATACGTCTTCTGGCTCGGCAGCCACACCTCGATGTCGTACGTCTTCGCGGACGCGAAGCCCATGTCGCCCGTGCAGAGAGCCACCGTCCGATACGGAATGTCCAGTCGCTTCAGCACTTCTTCGGCATTCGCCGTCAAGCGTTCGAGCTCGTCGTAGGACTGGTCCGGCGTGGTGAACGTCATCAGCTCCACCTTGTCGAATTGGTGTTGCCGGATCAGCCCGCGCACGTCCGCGCCGTACGAACCGGCTTCGCTGCGGAAGCAGGGCGTGTAGGCGGTATAGCGAAGCGGGAGCTGACGGCCATCGAGAATCTCGCCGCGGTGAAGATTCGTCAGCGGCACTTCCGCCGTTGGAATGAGGAACAGATCCCAATCCCCTGCAATCCTGAAGAGATCCTGCTCGAATTTTGGCAGGTTGCCTGTGCCTCGCAGTGCGTCGCTGTTCACGAGGAACGGCGGCTCGACTTCCGTGTAGCCATGTTCACGTGTGTGCAGTTCGAGCATGAAGTTGATTAACGCGCGCGCGAGCCCGGCGCCGGCACCGACGAGCACCGAGAATCGCGCGCCGGACATCTTCGTCGCCCGTTCGAAATCGAGAATCCCGAGCGCCGGGCCGAGATCCCAGTGTGGCTTCGGCTCGAAATCGAATGCGCGCGGCTCGCCGTGTTGACGGACCTCCAGATTCTCGGATGCGCTGTTGCCCACCGGCACACTCGCGTGCGGCAGGTTCGGCAGCGTCATGAGCAACGCCGTGCGCTGTTGTTCGACCTGATCGACCTGGATCTCGAGCTGGCGGATCTGTTGCGCGCGCGCCTTGTTGGCCGCCATGATTGGCGTGGCATCGAGACCCTGACGTTTCGCACGCGCCACCTCGTCGCCCGAGGCGTTCTGCTCGCGCTTCAATCCTTCGAGCTCGGGAATGAGACGACGACGTCGCGCCTCGAGCGTGGCGAGCTGCTCGAGCTCCTTGTCGGGGTCGAGCCCGCGGCTTCGGAGGGCGGCGCGTACCGCCTCCAGGTGGTCGCGCAGGAGTGCAGGGTCGAACATCGTTCAATCCTATAACGGTGTGACACGACGCCCGCGGCTGGCCTGGAAATGCGCCGATGCTCCGGCATCGGCATTCCCGGCGGTTCCTGGGATACGATCCCCGATGGCTTTCGCCTGAACCGCGCGATCTGGAGTAACCGCATGAAGAAGATTCGCAAGGCCGTTTTCCCGGCCGCCGGGCTGGGCACGCGGTTCCTGCCGGCGACGAAGGCGCAACCGAAGGAAATGCTCCCGCTCGTCGACAAGCCGATCATTCAGTATGGTGTCGAGGAAGCGGTCGCCTCCGGCGTCGACAACATCATCCTCGTCACGGGCCGCGGCAAGAACGCGATCGAGGATCACTTCGACGTGTCGGTGGAGCTCGAGACGTTCCTCGAGTCGCGCGGAAAGACAGCACTCCTGGCGGAAATCCGCAAGATCTCCAATCTGATCAACTTCTCGTACGTCCGTCAGGGTGAGCCGCTCGGCCTCGGGCACGCGGTCCTCGTGACCCGCTATCTCGTGGGCGAGGAACCGTTCGCGGTAATCCTCGGAGACGACGTGATCGATGCGGAGCCGCCGGCGCTGCGTCAGATGATCGACGTGTTCAACGAAGTGCAAGGTCCGGTGCTGGCCGTCGAGCGTGTACCGCGTGAGGACGTCAGCAGCTACGGGATCATTGACGCCGATGAAGTGCGCCCTGGCGTGTACCGCATTCGGGATCTCGTTGAGAAACCGCAGCAGAGCGAGGCGCCATCGGATCTCGCGATCATCGGCCGCTACATTCTCACGCCGGATATTTTTCCCGCGCTCGACGCCACGGTCTCCGACCGAACCGGCGAGATCCAGCTGACCAACGGGCTGCGCCGGTTGCTGAAAGACCGTCCCATTTACGGATGCCGCATCGACGGCGCCCGTCACGACACGGGCAACAAGCTGGGATTCTTGCGCGCGGTCGTCTACTTCGCGCTCAGGCGACCGGATCTTGCGCAGCCGTTTGCCGACTATCTCAGGAGCATCGACCTGGCGGACACGAAGGTCAGGTCTCGACGCTAGCTGGGCTTGGCTTCCGTCTTTGCTGCCGTCGGCGTCGAGCCTGAGCTCTCGGAACTTGCCGAAGAAGTAGAGGAATCCGACTGGGTCGTCTCGGCTTTGGCGTCGCTCTTCGACGCGTCACCCTTTGCGCCGTCTCCCGAAGACTTCCGGGCGTAATCCGTGATGTACCAGCCCGATCCCTTGAACTGAATCGCGGGCGACGACAGGAGCTTTCGCACGTGGCCGCCACACGCGGGGCACGTTTCGATCGGAGGATCCGAGAACTTCTGGATTCGCTCGAATCGGTGCGCGCAGGCTTCGCACTGGTACTCGTAAAGAGGCATAGGGTCTATTCGATCATCTCTCCGTTTTGCTCGCCAAGCATCAACGCGCGATGCAGCCAGATCGGTACGGTTCCATTGCCGAGCAACTGGTCGTGGAACCCGCGCAGCGAGTATTTCGCGCCGGCTGTGACCTTGTAATCGGCGCGCAGCTTGAGGAGCATCAGCTTTCCGGCCGAGTAAAGAATGTACGCCGGATCGAACGTGCCGCGTTCCGCTTCCCGCCGGGCGTTGACTTCTTCGAGGAACGCCTCTTCCCTGAAGAACCGGACACCTTGCTCCACTGACATGTCCTCGCAGTGGAGCCGGATGCCAACGATGAACCGACAGAGGCGGATGAGGGCTTCAGCAAGCTGCCCGAGGCGGACGACCGGATCCGTCTTGCGGAACCCCTCGTCGATCATCATCTGCTCGCAGTAGTGCGCCCATCCCTCGACCAGTGCGGTCGATGAAAACAGGATCGATTTCCGCAGCTTCGCGTCGATCTGACGCAGATGCTGATAGTGGAGGAAGTGTCCGGGGAAGACTTCGTGAATCGAGATCGACCAGAGCGCGCCGTAGTTGAAATCACGGAGATGCTCGTCCTGGCGCTCCTCGGGCCACGCCGGATCGACGTCGGTGATGTAATAGAAGGCGCGCAGCGCGCGAGCCTCGAACGGCCCCGGCGTCCACATGCTCGCCGACGTCCACCGGTAGAACCTGGGCGTCGGCGCGACGGCAACTGGCGCTCCCTGCGGGATCGTGACGAGGCGCTCGCGGTTGATGAAGTCCACGAGATCCGCGAGCTGCTGCTGCGCCACCGGCACGAGCTGGCCCGCGGCGGGATGATTCCGCTTCGCGCGCTGCCAGGCGGCGTTGGGATCGCTGCCGTTCAACCGGCTGGCGACGCGGCGGAACTCCTCCTGCGTCGCATGGAGTTCGCGGTGGGCGATCGACAGCAGGCGATCGGGATCCAGGCTGATGCCTTCGTCGAGCTCTAGCTTCTGCCGGAACCTGTCGCGCCCCAGACGGAATGACCCTTTGCTGCGCGGCGCCAGATCCTGCTCGAGGTACTCGACGAACTCGCCAATCGCGGCCGACGCTTCGGTCGAGGCGTCGGCGAGGTCGCCAAGGAGATGGAGATCCCCGAGATCCCCGAACGCTCGCGGCAAGTCGTCGGTGATGAACCGGAGCGTGCCGCGCAGGCTCTCGAGGCCAACCTTCACGAAGATGCCGGGCGGATCCTTGACGTTGTCGCGTGCGGCCTGAATCAGCCGAGGCACCTGCCGCAGCTTCGACAGGACGCGGCGGGCACGCTCGGCGAGAGGCGCGTAATCGAAAAGCGCCTGGCCTGCAAGACTGGTGGCAATGATGTCGGAGTAGTGCTGGAGGCTGCGTTCCCAGGTTCGGACTTCCTCCAGCTCGAACACGCGCGCGCGAATGCTGGACTCGAGCGCCGGACGCTCGAGGCGCTCCACCTCCGTCAGCCGATTGGGATCGATGGCCGCCAGCCGCCGGGCGAAGCCACCAAGCGCGCGGATCTGCGCGTCAATCGCTTGACGGCTCAAATCCTCGAGCAGGTCGTCGTGAAGGTGGACTCCGTCGAACGTGGCGTTGGTCGGGTGAACCTCGTACAGATACGAGAGGTATTCGTCTACGAAGTGCGGCAGGGGCTCGGCTGAGTACATTTGGTACAATCGGGTCGGCAGATCATGCCCGGAATCCTCTACGTGGTCGCCACTCCCATAGGCAACCTCGAGGATGTGACGCTACGGGCCCTCCGGATCCTCCGCGAAGTCGACTTGATCGCGGCGGAAGACACTCGCCGGACGACCAGGCTCCTTCAACACTACTCCATTACGACCCCCACGACGAGCCTTCATCAGCACAATGAGCGCCGGCGGGCGCCGGCCATCATTGCCCGGCTGAAAGCCGGAGAATCCGTGGCGCTAGTGACGGATGCCGGCACGCCGGTCGTCTCGGACCCGGGTGCGGATCTCGTAGCCGCTGCTCACGCGGACCATATTAAAGTGGAACCAATCCCCGGGCCGACCGCGCTGACGGCTGCGCTTTCGGCGTCCGGCTTCCGAGCGGACCAGTTTGTCTTCGCCGGGTTTCCACCACAGCGCTCGAGCGCCAGAAAACGGTGGCTGGCTGCTCTGACCGACGAGCCTCGAACACTCATTTTCTACGAGGCGCCGCACCGAATCCAACAGACGCTGGCGGACATGCTGGAAGTGTTCGGCGACCGCCGCGCGCTCCTCGCTCGGGAACTCACGAAACTGCACGAAGAATTGGTCGTAAACCCTATTTCTGTGCACGTCGCCGGTGTTGCCGAGCCCCGGGGAGAATACACGATCGTGCTCTCAGGCGCTGAGGCGGGCCAAGAACACCCAAAGGACGTCCCTGGAGAAGAGCAACTCGCGCGCGAATTCTGGCAATTAACAGAAAGTGGCTGCATCGAACGGCGCGCCGCGATCCGAGAGCTCTCAAAAAAGTACGCCTTGCCCGCAAAGCAGATTTACTCAGCCGTGCACAGGCGACCAATTCCTACTGATTGACCAAAAAATATCGGCGCTCCGATGATGCGCGACGTCCGCTTGACCCTTCGGAACCCGATTTGTTACTGTCTCTGCCCGACGGGAGCCCGGACAGGAGCGGCATGGCAGGCAGCACCAAGAAGCGCCGGGCGGCGGCTACCCGGTCCGTTGCGAGACCGAAGCACGCAAGTCGAAGTCCCGTAAAGACCACGCGTCCGAAAGCGGCACCCCCCGTACCTGACCCGCCGTCGTCACCGGCTTCAATGTCGGCACGCAAACCGACGTTCTACGAGGCAATCGCCCTATACGAGAGTGGCGTCCGGGCGCTTCAACGCCACGACTACGATGCGGGGGCCCAGGCGTTCCGAAGCGTCCTCCAGCGTTATCCGGAGGAGCGCGAGCTGCTAGAGCGTGCACGGCTGTATCTTCGCGTCTGTGAGCGGGAAACGGCGCAGCGCCCGGCAGGCCCGCAGACACCGCAGGAACGCGTCTATGCCGCAACGATGGCGCTGAACGCCGGTGACGCGGATACGGCGCTCAATCACCTCCAGCGGGCTCTGGACCAGGATCCCGAGAACGATCACGCACACTATATTCTGGCAGTAACCCTAACATCTCGCGATCAGCTCGAGAAGGCCTTGGAGCATCTGAGACGTGCCGTTACGCTGAACCCCGATAATAGGTCACTCGCCAGACAAGATCCCGACTTGGAAGGCATTCGCGGCCGGCACGAGTTCCGGACGATTCTGGACTCAGTGCCCGCCGCTGCCAACCGTCGCCCTCGCGGCCGGCGGTAAGTCGAGCGGCCGTCGGGTTGTCACACTACAATTTACTGTCCGCGCTTTTCACAGCCGCCAGCTCGAGCGTGCTGACCGAAAACCGCCCCCGATGTCCGATCTCCACATCGTCATTCTCGCCGCCGGCAAGGGGACACGAATGCGATCGGCGATTCCGAAGGTCCTTCATCGCGTGGCGGGGCTGACGCTCATCGAGCACGTCCTCCGCTGCGCGGCCGCAGCGAAGCCCAAATCGATCGTCGTCGTCGTCGGGCACCACGGTGATATGGTCCGGAGCGAGCTCGCGCGGTGGGCCGACGTCAACGTCGCGGTCCAGGAACCCCAGCTCGGGACGGGTCACGCCCTCCTTCAAGCCGAACCTTTTCTGGCCGACGCGCGCGGCACGGTCGTGATGCTTTCTGCGGACGCGCCGCTGTTCCGGCCGCAGACGCTCGCGGCCCTGGTCCGCCGGCATGACGAGCAGACCGCAGCTGCGACCGTGGTCACCGCGCTCGTGGATCATGCCGACGGATACGGGCGAATCGTGCGCGAGAACGGCGAGATCGCGGCAATCGTCGAGCATCGAGACGCGTCGCCGACGGTGCGGGAGATCCGCGAGATCAACAGCAGCATCTACGCCTTCGAGCTCGCGCCGCTCTTCGATGCGCTGCGCAGTCTCGGGGCGCAGAATGCGCAGGCGGAGTACTATCTGCCTGATCTCGTCAAGATTTATCGAAGCCGTGGACTACGTGTGGCAACGCTGACGCCCGACGACGCACGCGAAGTCCTCGGCGTGAACAGCCGCAAGGAGCTGGCGGACATGTCGACGATGATGAATGCGACGAAGAACGATGCGCTCATGGCTGCCGGGGTCACGATCATCGATCCGGCGACGACCTGGATCGAACCAGATGTCATCGTCGGCTCCGACACGATTATTCATCCGAACGTGTACCTCGAAGGCAAGACGACGATCGGGTCCGGCTGCGAGATTCACTCAGGCGTGCGCGTCGTGAATTCCGTCGTTGGCGATCGCGTCGTCGTCAACAACTACTGCGTGATTCTGGAGTCACGGGTGCTGGATGGCGCGCAAGTCGGGCCGTTCGCGCACGTGCGCCCCGATTCGGTGATCGGACAGGATGTCCGCATCGGCAACTTCGTCGAGCTCAAGAAGACCGTCCTCGGCAGAGGCTCCAAGGCCAACCATCTGACATACCTCGGCGATGCGACGATCGGCGAAAAGGTGAACGTGGGCGCCGGAACGATCACGTGCAATTACGATGGCATCGCCAAACACAAGACGATCATCGAGGACGGAGCATTCATCGGCAGCGACTCGCAATTGATCGCGCCGGTGCGTGTGGGTCATGGCGCGTACGTTGCCGCCGGGTCGACGATCACGGACGATGTCCCGCCAGGAGCGCTGGCAATCGCACGCAGCAGGCAGGTGAACAAAGAAGGACGGGCGAAAGCGCGAAAGAAGAAATTGTGAATTCTAGGTTCGGAGGCAGTATGTGCGGGATCATCGGATACATCGGGACCAAACAGGTCGTTCCCGTTCTGATCGACGGACTGCGGCGGCTCGAATATCGCGGCTACGATTCCGCCGGCGTTGCCGTCGTTCGTGACGGCACCATCGAACTGCGGCGGAGCGCGGGCAAGCTGTCGCGGCTCGAGGAAGTCATCGCCACGAACCCGGTGCAGGGAGAGTACGGCATCGGCCACACGCGCTGGGCGACTCACGGACGGCCCACCGAGGAAAACGCTCACCCGCACCGCGACTGCACGGGCCGCATCGTCGTCGTCCACAACGGAATCATCGAGAACTACCTGGATCTGAAGCGTCAGCTGCAGAAGGAAGGGCACCGCTTCGTCACCGAAACGGATACGGAGATCGTCGCACATCTCGTCGAGCGGGAGATGAAGAACGACGGCCTCGAGAACGCCGTGCGTCGGGCACTGCTCTACCTCCGCGGGCTTTTTGCGATCGTGCTGATTTCCTCGGACGATCCGAACAAGATCGTGACCGTGCGCAACGGGCCGCCAATCGTCGTGGGCCTTGGCGACGGCGAGTTCTTCGTGGCGTCAGATATTCCTGCCGTGCTCAGCCACACGCGGGACGTCGTGTTCCTCGGTGACGAAGAGATGGCGGTCATCACGTCGGACGGGGTCGAGTTCACGGATTACTCAGGCCGGGCAGTCTCGAAGAAGAGCACACGCGTGTCCTGGGATCCGGTCATGGCGGAGAAGGCCGGATACAAGCACTTCATGCTCAAGGAGATCTTCGAGCAACCCTGGGCCGTACGGGAGACGGTGCTCGGCCGTGCGTCGGTCGAATCGGGCAGGGTCTTTCTCAACGAGATCGAGATCCCGGATCAGGTGTTGCGCGAGATCGATCGCGTGGTGATCCTGGCCTGCGGGACGTCGTGGCACGCGGCGCTCGTCGGCAAGTTTCTCATCGAGTCGCTGGCGCGATTGCCCGTCGAGGTCGACTACGGGTCGGAATATCGTTACCGCGATCCAATCGTCGCGATGAACACGCTGGCGATCGTGATCACGCAATCGGGGGAAACTGCCGACACGCTCGCCGCCCTTCGCGAGGCGCGAAAAAAGGGCGCGCGCAGCATTTCCATCTGCAACGTCGTCGGCAGCATGGCGACACGGGAGACCGATGGCACGGTGTACACTCACGCCGGCCCGGAAATCGGCGTCGCTTCGACGAAGGCGTTCACGTCGCAGCTCGTCGCGCTGCACCTGTTGGCCATCTCCCTTGGGCAGATTCGCGGCACGCTGACGGCAGACACGGCACGTCCGCACCTCGAGGCGCTGACGCAGCTTCCGCTCCTGCTGGAGCAGACGCTCAAATGCGACCCTCTGATCGAGGAGATCGCCAGGCGGTTCTACCAGCGGAGCGACTTCCTGTATCTCGGACGCGGCATCAATTATCCGATCGCTCTCGAGGGTGCGCTGAAGCTGAAGGAAGTCTCGTACATCCATGCCGAAGGATACCCGGCGGGCGAGATGAAGCACGGACCCATCGCGCTCATCGACGAGCAGATGCCGGTCGTGACGATCGCGCCGCGCGATCACGTATTCGAGAAGATGATCGGCAACGTGCAGGAAGTCAAAGCCCGCGGCGGATCCGTCGTTGCCCTGACAACCGCTGGAGCGGACGGCATCCACGATCTGCTCGATCCGGCACATGATTTCGTGCTCACGATCCCGCAGTCACACCCGCTGGTCACGCCCGCGCTGATGGTCGTCCCACTGCAGCTGCTCGCGTATCACATTGCCGTTCGGAGAGGGTGTGACGTGGATCAGCCGAGGAATCTGGCTAAGAGCGTGACGGTGGAGTGAGAACTACGCGCCGGTCGCTCGGTCGTTCGGTCGTTCGGTGGCTCGGTAGCTCGTGAGTCCATGATTTGCGCAGTAGCCGCTTGCACGCCCGGCAGAAGCAGAGTGGAGTCGCGCCAAGCTGAGAGGACGTAATGCCAGCGCCGACGCTGAGGCACCCCGGACCCGAGCTACGAACTACCGACCCACCGAGCTACCGGCGAGCGTCAGACGCCGTGTCCATACCCACTTTCAGCGGGTGTTGACGTAAAGTCCTGCGGTGCCGGAACGCCGGCAACCGCCATCGCTGTCGTGCCTCGCAAGCGCGCGATGATCCTCGAAAGGTCACGATCGCTGACGATCTTCTCGCGATCGCCGAGCTCGATGACGGCGCGGTAGACCTCGTCGAGCTCCTGCCGATTCAGTGTGGCGCCCAGCTGCTCACAGCGGCGCTGGACTGCGTGGCGTCCCGAGTGCTTGCCGAGCACGAGCGTCGCTTGCGGCACGCCAACGTCCTCAGGACGCATGATCTCGTACGTCCGTCGATCCTTCAGCATCCCGTCCTGGTGAATGCCGGCCTCGTGCGCGAACGCGTTGCGTCCGACGACCGCCTTGTTCGCCTGAACGCCCTCACCGGTGAGGGCCGTCAGGAGCTGACTCGAGGGATAAAGCTGGCGCGTGTCGATGGCTGTGTCGAACGGCAGCCGATCCGAGCGCACGCGTGTCGCCATCACGACCTCCTCGAGTGAGGCGTTGCCCGCGCGCTCGCCGATGCCGTTGATCGTGCACTCCACCTGACGAGCGCCTGCGGTGACGGCAGCCAACGTATTGGCAACGGCGAGCCCCAGGTCGTCGTGGCAGTGGGTGCTGAAGGTGGCGTAGTGCGCGTTCGACACCCGCGTCTGGATCGCGGTGAAGAACGCGCCGATCTCGTCGGGCGTCGAGTAGCCGACCGTATCCGGCAGATTGACGGTCGTACAGCCCGCGGAGATGACCTCCTCGACGACGCGGCACAGGAAATCCAAATCGCTGCGCGTCGCATCCTCCGCTGAAAACTGCACGTCGTCGGTATAGCGGCGCGCGCGGTGGACGGCGGCGACCGCCGCATCCAGACACTGCTCCCGCGAGATTCGCAGCTTGCGTTCGAGGTGCAGATCGGAGGTCGCGATGAAAACGTGAATCCGCCGCCTCGCCGCGGGCTGTAGCGCCCAGCCGGCGCGATCGATATCCGCGGGCGTGCACCTGGCCAGGGCGGCCACGACGGGGCCGCTGATGTGTGTCGCCACCATGCGAACTGATTCAGCGTCGGCATCCGACGCGATCGGGAATCCCGCTTCGATCACGTCGACGCCGAGCACGGCGAGCTGCTGCGCGAGCTTGAGCTTTTCGTCCGTTCGCAGCGAGAACCCCGGGGCCTGCTCGCCGTCACGCAGCGTCGTGTCGAAGATGGTCAGCCGCCTGGTAGACATGAATCCTCCCAAGTTATGTTGTAGCAAGCGGGCTGCTGCGAGTCCAATTTATAGTTTTAGGCTTATGATAAGTGCAAATTATGAGCCGTCCGGGTCGGCCGCGGCGTCGCGGAACCTCGCGCGCTGTGGGAGTCGCGCTCGTCGTGGGCCTCTCGACATGCAGCTACAGGATCTGGGGACATTTTTGGCCGTCGCGATGGAGCGCAGCTTCTCCGCCGCCGCGAAGAAACTGCATCGTACGCAGCCCGCGGTCAGCCAGGCGATTCGTCGTCTCGAGGAAGAGCTCGGCGAGCGGCTGTTCGACCGGTCGTCCCGGACGGGGACCCTGACCGAGGCCGGCAAGCTCCTGCAGGACTTCGCGCACAGGCTGATGCGGCTGGCGTCGGACGCGGAGCTGGCCATCAGGGAGTTGCAGCAGGTGCGCCGCGGCCGCGTCGTGATCGGCGCCAACGAAGCTGGCGTCCATTCGCTGCTGCCGTTCCTGGAACGTTTTTCGACACAGCATCCCCAGGCGATCGTGGAAGTGCGGCGGCTCCCGTCGCGCCAGATTGCCTCGGAGATTCTCAACCGAAGTCTCGACTGCGGCGTGTTGACGTTTCAGCCCTCGGAACGCGGCCTCACGTCGGTTCCGCTCGGTCGAGACGAGCTCGTGATGCTCGCGCATCCGGCACACCCTCTCGCAGCCCGGAAGCGCGTCTCGCTCGAGGAAGTGGGGCGCCAGACGGTCATCGCTCACAACGATCCGTCGCCTGCGCGTGAGCGCGTCCTGCGCGTCTACGAACGCCGCCACGCGCCGATCAACATACAGGTATCGCTGCCCAGTCTCGACGGCATCAAGCGCGCCGTCGAGCTGGGCCTCGGCGTTGCGGTGCTGCCACGACGCTGCGCGCTGACCGAGATCTCACGCGGTCAGCTCGTCGCGATCAATGTGCCGGGGCTCGGTTCACCACGCACCGTACGGCTCGTGTATCGGCGCGCCGGCGAGCTGTCGCGAGCTGCAGAAGCGTTCCTTCAAATCGTTCGTGGTGAATAGAGCCGGGGTTCGGGGTTCGTCGTTCCGGATTCGGAGCGTCGAATACGATGGCGTTTCCTCTAACTACTCGTGAGCGAGCCCCGAATCCCGAGCCCCGAACCCCGGCTATCTCCATCCATCGACGTACGGCAATCGCTTCGCAACCCCTTCCACTTCTTCGAACCGATCGAGCAGCAACGCAGTCGCATCCCACGTGCCTTCGAGAAATGATTCGCGGGCCGCGGCGGAAAGTGAGATCGCCCAGGACTGACCCGCGCCCGATACGTGCATCGTTTTCAAATCGACCGTAATGACGGCATCGGGTGACTGCTCGATGAGTGCCATCAAGCGGCTCATCGTCTCCGGTGTCGCGGTGACGCAGGGCATCCCGAGCGCAACCGAGTTGCCGAAGAAGATTTCGGAAAACGATTCGCCGACGATCGCACGGAATCCGCGGCGGCGGATCGCCTGCGGCGCGTGCTCTCTCGACGACCCGCATCCGAAGTTGGCGTTGACGAGCATAATCGACGCGCCGTTGTAGGCCGGGTTCGACAAGGGGTGCGTGCCCGGCCCCTGCGCGTCAGCCTGGGCGCGGTCGTCAGCGAACAGATGCTGCTCGAGACCCTCGAACGAAACGGATCGCAGGAATCGCGCGGGGATGATGCGATCCGTATCGATGCTCGCGCCGCGAACGGGAAGGGCGGTGCCGGCGATTCGATCGATTCGCTCAATCGCCATTGTTGCTGAACGTCCGAATGTCGACGACTTCACCGGCGACGGCGGCAGCAGCGACCATCGCCGGGCTCATGAGCAGCGTGCGGCCGACCGGGCTGCCTTGACGGCCTTTGAAGTTGCGGTTCGACGACGATGCGCAGATCTCGCGGCCTTCGAGACGGTCCTGGTTCATCGCAAGGCACATCGAGCAGCCTGCGCCCCGCCAGTCGAATCCGGCTTCGATGAAAGCGCGGTCGAGGCCTTCGCGCTCGGCGGCTGCCCGGATCGCCTGCGAGCCGGGGACCACGAGCGCGCGCACGTGCGGAGCGACATGGTGCCCCCGAATCACGCGCGCAGCCTCGCGCAAATCCGACAGCCGCGCGTTCGTGCAGGATCCCACGAATGCGACATCGATACGCGTGCCCTTGATGGGATCGCCGCCGTGCAGATCCATGAACTCGAGGGCCTCGGTGATCGCCGGACGCTCGCCGGGCGGCACGTCCGTCGGCCGGGGCAGCCGTTCATCGACGTACACGGATTGTCCCGGGTTGATCCCCCACGTGACCGTCGGCCTGATTGCGCTCGCGTCGACGTGCACCTCATCCGCGTATGAAGCGCCCCGATCCGACGCCATGCTCCGCCACCATGCCGCCGCCCTCTCGAACGCGTCCCCCGCCGGCGCGAATCGCCGGCCGCGCAGATAGTCAATCGTGGTTTCGTCGGGGTTTACATACCCGACGCGCGCGCCCCCTTCGATCGACATGTTGCAGATCGTCATCCGCTCGTCCATCGACATCCGCTCGATCGATTCGCCGGCGTACTCGTAGGCGTAGCCGACGCCGCCCATGACGCCGAGGCGCCGAATGATCTCGAGGATGACGTCCTTCGCGTAGACGCCGGGCGCCAGCCGACCGCTCACCTCGATCCGCCGGACTTTGAGCGGCTCCAAGGCCAGACACTGCGACGCCAGCACGTCACGCACCTGCGAAGTCCCAATCCCGAACGCGATCGCGCCGAACGCGCCGTGCGTCGACGTGTGGCTGTCGCCGCAGGCAATCGTCGTTCCCGGTTGCGTCAAGCCGAGCTCGGGCCCGATGACGTGAACGATCCCCTGCATTCCAGTCGAGAGATCGAGCAGTTGCACGCCGAACTCGCGGCAGTTGCGCTCGAGCGCAGCGAGCATGTCCTCGGCCATGAGATCGACGAACGGCCGCCGCTGATCGCGCGTCGGAACGATGTGATCGACGGTCGCGATCGTGCGATCGGGAAAGCGCACTTGCCACCCCCGTGCCCGCAGCATGTCGAACGCCTGCGGACTGGTGACTTCGTGGACGAGATGGAGGCCGATGAAGAGCTGGGTTTGGCCGTTAGGCAGGGTCCGGACGCTGTGGGCGTTCCAGACCTTTTCGAGCAATGTCGCCATTTCGGGAATGGTACTACGGAGCCGGGGTTCGGGATTCGGGGTTCGGGATTCGGGGTTGGGATTCGGGGTTCGGGGTTCGGGGTGGGGTTCGGTTCGGTGCCTGAGCGCGGCCTGGGAATTGCCAGTCTCCGAATGCGCGCACTGCGGAAAAGAACTTCTACCGACTAGTGGACTGTTTCAGCTGAATCACTAGTAATTCGATGCGCTGGGTTGCTGTAAATCCAGCGGATCGGTTTGGGATCGTCGTTGTACCGAGCGATGTATCGACGAATCTTCCGCGCCAGGTCGGGGATCGAGGTGAAG
>JBKPCD010000304.1:0-18979 GCA_046727175.1 Acidobacteriota bacterium
CGGATCGGCCCCATCGAAGCGATCGATGGCACGCCGGTCGTCGACATCAAACCGGTGCTCGGGGGAATTCCGGACTTCTAGCGGGGGTTTCAAACCTGTGGTGTCCGCCTTCAGGCGGACTAGTAGGCGCGGGCTGAGCCGGCCATTCAGGATCGGCGCAACCTGGTAGAAGGCGTTCTCCGCCCGCGCGCCGGCAAACGTCGAATTGAGCGCCAGCGCTCGTTCGATCATGCGCTGCGCCTGGTCCGGGTCGGCGGTGCCGGCGCCTCCGAACAGAAGGGCGCGCTCGTAGTACGCGTTGGCCTCGGTATTCGGTGACGGTCTGTTGCCATCGCTGAGTCGATGTTCGGTCGTCGCGCTGAAGTAGCGCGCGATCCCACTCCAGACTACCGCAGCGCCAAGGATCAGCGCGGCAGTAGCGAACGCGACAAATTTCCAGGCGAGGCGACGTGGCCGCACACGCGTTGGCCGATGGCTCGACGCCGGTGCGCCGATTGCATCGGTCAATTCGAGCCGCGCGTCGCCGATGTCGCGCAGGCGTTTGCGAGGATCCTTCTCGAGGCAACGACCGAGAAGCTGTCGAACCCGCGGCGAAGTCTTCGGCGGCAGCGTATCCCAGTTCGGCTCGCGCTCGAGGATGCCGGCCATGACATCGGACGCGGTCGCGCTGAAAAACGGGGTGCGACCTGTCAGCATCTCGTACAGCACGCACCCGAACGCCCAGATGTCGGTTCGCTTGTCGACCGGGCCGCCGCGCGTTTGTTCGGGGCTCATGTACGCCACCGTTCCGAGGATCAGACCAGCATGCGTCGGGCTGGCCGTCATCGTCGCCGCATCCGATCGGTCGCTACGGATCGGATCGACGTCGAACGTCGTGGCGAGGCCGAAGTCGAGCACTTTGACGCGGCCGTCCGGCGCCACCTTGATGTTGGCGGGCTTCAGATCGCGATGGATGATCCCTTTCTCGTGAGCGGCCTCGAGTGCCTCGGCAACCTGGATGCCGATCGCGAGCGCCTCCGGGACAGGGAGCGGACTGGACGCGATGCGGTCCAACAGCGTCGGCCCTTCGACGAGTTCGAGCACGAGTCCACGGACGCCACCGAATTCCACGTAGCCGTAGATTGCGGCAATCGATGGATGGTTGAGCGTGGCGAGCACCCGGGCCTCTCGCTCGAAACGCGCGGCCCGGTCTGGATCCGCGGTGAACTTCGGAGGCAGGATCTTGATCGCGACGTCGCGCTGCAGCTTCTCATCGTGCGCGCGATACACTTCACCCATGCCACCTGCGCCGAGAAGCGACAGGATCGTGTAGGTTCCGATCCGCTGTCCGATCAGAGAGGCAGGATGCTGCGCCACCTTCTCCCGCACGGTCGAACGCGTCTGCCCGGCGGACGCGCGATCTGACTGCGGATTGTACGATCGAGTGCGTCGATCATGGCGGCCTGCACGAGTGCGGCGGCAGGCCGATCGGGGTCACCCCGTCGTCGGAACGTCGATTACCGCGAAGCCTTCCTTGCGCGCGGCGGTGGCGAGGCGGTCGTCGAGTGTAATCAGTTCAAGTGAGGACGGTCGCCGTTCTGACGCGACGAAGGCAGCGGCGAGTTGAAGTGCGTCGGCGGCGCGAAGCGGGTGGACACGTAGGAACCGGACTGCAGCCTCTCGAACACCGTCGCTTGCGTCGACCTCGTGCCAGCCATCTCCGAGCCGCTTCAGGCGCTCGAACGCGGCGGAAGAGGCTTCGGCGTCGAGCGCACCGTCACGCTCGAGGCGTGCGATCGCGGATGCGCACTCGAGCTGCGTGGCCCACCAGACGAGCATCGACGATTCCGCGGCGGCGAGTCGCTGCAGGGTCTTCGTTGTCGATTCCGCCATGAGGAGCGGCACGATGGCTGACGCGTCCCAGAATCTCATCGGCTCTCCCGACGTTCGTCGAGGAAGGCACGAAGGCCGGAAGCCCCCTTCTTCGCACGCGGCGGCTTGCTGGAGAACAGCGCTCTGGCTGCGGCGCCGCGCGCAGGTCGGACGACTCCCTCGCGAACGAGCCGCGCCAGTCGGTCGTCGTCGGAACCGATTCGGCCGACCGGCTCGAGCCGCGCGACCGGTCGGCCGCGATCGACGATGAGCACGGGGGACCCACCCTTGACGCTGTCGATCAGCGCACTGAGGTTGTTCTTGGCTTCGGAGATGCTGGCCTTTTTCATATGGCCATAATAGCCTGATCTGGGCGATCGCGCGTGGCCGTTTCTCGGCGGGCGCCGTGATTCCCTCGAAACCCCCGACCTGACTGCGCATCCTCAACGATCTCGATTCGCATCAAAGTGCCGCGTGGACGGTCAGAAGATGTCAGCGCAATGGAGGGGAGTGACGCGATATAATCCGCGCCGCGACCCATGCAAGCGCTCCTCACGCCGATTCGCGACATCACGGTCGGCGCTCTGCTTTCTCGACTCGCGGACACGCTGCCGGATCACGAGGCACTCGTCTATCACCATCCGGACCGGCGGTGGACGTTCGGCGCACTGAACGAGGAAGCACGGCTTGTCGCGCGTGGGCTGGTTGCCCACGGTATCGCACCAGGCGACCGGGTCGCCGTGTGGGCGACGAACGTCCCCGAGTGGATCGTCCTGCAGTTTGCGCTGGCGAAGATTGGCGCAGTCCTCGTGACGGTCAACACCGCGCTGCGCGCGCTCGAGATCGAATACCTCCTGCGTCAGAGTGACACGTCGACGCTCGTCACGATCGACGGGTTTCGCGGCGTCGACTATCTCGCGGAGCTCCAGTCGATCGGCGCCATTCACGCCGGCGAAGACGTTCGGAACGCGCGCCTGCCGCATCTCGCGCGCGTCGTCTTCGTGGGCTGCCCGTGCCCCGCCGGGCTGGTTCCCTACGACAATCTCCGGACAGCCGCCCGTGAGGTTTCCGAGGGCGCTCTGGACGCTCTCGAATCTGCGGTGGGAATCGACGATGTGATCAACATGCAGTTCACGTCGGGCACGACAGGGTTTCCAAAAGGTGTGATGCTCTCGAGCCGGAACATCGTCAACAACGGCTACTGGCTCGCAGAGGGCCTGGGCTTCACGCCGGCCGATCGCCTGTGCCTGTGCGTGCCGCTGTTTCACTGTTTCGGGTGCGTGATTGGCGTGCTGGGCGCCTACACGCACGGCGCGTGCCTTTGTCCGATCGAATCGTTCGATGCGCGGCGCGTCCTCGAAACGGTCGAAGGCGAGCGGTGCACGGCGCTTTACGGCGTGCCGACGATGTTCCTGGCGGAGCTCGAGGATCCCGAGTTCAATCGATTCGATCTGACCTCGCTCCGTACCGGCATCATGGCTGGTGCTCTCTGTCCCGAGCCGCTGATGCGCAAGGTGATCGACAAGATGCATCTGCCCGAGATGACCATCGCGTACGGCCTGACGGAAACGTCGCCGGGCGTGACGCAGACGCCTCGCGACGCGTCAATCGAGGTCCGGACGCAGACGGTCGGGTGCGTCATGCCAGAAGTCGAGGTGCGCATCGTCGACCCCGCGACAGGGGCGGACGTGCCGACCGGTGAGCGCGGCGAGCTGTGGGCACGCGGCTACGTGGTGATGAAGGGTTACTACAACATGCCTGAGCAGACGGCGGCCGCAATTACGCCAGACGGATGGCTTCGGAGCGGCGATCAGGCCGCATTGGGAGCCGACGGCAACATCCGCATCACGGGCCGCATCAAGGATCTGATCATTCGGGGCGGCGAGAACGTCGCGCCCAGGGAGATCGAGGACGTGTTGCGTCTCCACCCCGGCGTCCGCGACGTCGCCGTCTACGGCGTCAACAGCGCGTTCTTTGGCGAAGAGGTCGCCGCGGCGATCCGCCGGCAACCCGGACAGCCGATCGATGCGCCGGATGTAATCGACTTCTGCGAGAAGCGCCTCGCGCGATTCAAGGTGCCGCGTTACGTGCGTTTCGTCGAGACGTTCCCGATGACCGCGTCGGGCAAGATTCAGAAGTTCAAACTGCGCGAAATCCACGAATCAGAGTTGCAGATGACTGCTGGACCGCGCGCGCCTGCGGTCTGACGCGTTCGTCTCGACGAGATGCTGATTCGGCTCACAATCGCGCAAGTCCTCCACCCAGCAGCGCCAGACCGATCGGCATTCGCGCCCACAAACCCCACGGCGTGACCTGCTCGACGAGTACCGCGATCGTCAACGCGGCCATCCACCATGGGCTCATCACGCCAACGGCAAGCGCGGTCCCCATCAGCGCCCAGCAGCACCCGACGCAAAACGCGCCGTGCGCGACACCCATACGAAACCCGCCGGCGGCACCATCGCGCCAGCGAGTGAGAAAGTAGGTGATGGGATTGCGGCAGTGCGTCAGGCACGCCCGCTTGAACGGCGTGAGCTGGTACACGCCAGCGACTGCAAGGATTGCCGCCGCTGGCCACGCGGCGAGACGTCCGCGCGGTTCGTCGAGTAATCGCAGCTCACCCAGTGCAATTTGCACGGTCGCGGCTGCAATGGAATAACCGGCCCACGACACGACATACCCACCGATGAACGCGAGTGTGGCAAGTCCCGGGTGAGAAGACGATTGTGTGCCGAGACCGAAGCGATGAGAGGCGCGGACCCACGGCCAGACGGTCGGCGCCATCATCGCCGTCATCATGACGAACCACATCAGCGCAAGTGGCGCGAATGTGAGACCGGGTTGGACGAAATGGTGATGTGCGGCAAACATTCGTGGGTTGCAGCCGAACCGCGGAAATCACAAAAACAGAATATTCCGTGTGCTCCGTGACTCCGCGGTGATCGCTTGTTCCGTGCTCTCCGCCTCCTCAGCTCGTTCCGTGCTCTCCGTCCCCTCCGCTGACTCGCCAGTCGAAGCGCGACCACAATCCGTGCGTCCCGCCGTTCTGGATGACGATCCGCCCATCGTCGTAGGTCGTATCGCCAAGCGCGAGCACCTGCGTCGGCGCGTGTATCTGATTGAAGATGTTCTCGAAGGTCACCGGTGCGGCTCTATCGCGGCCGCGAATCTGCTTGACCACGGTGTCGAAGAGGCGCGGTATCGACGCTCGCTTGGCCGGACCCTCATCGATCATGTCGATTGGCAGATATCTCGTCGGCAGCCACTCGGACACGAAACCAGCCAGCTTTTCCCACGGACCACCCGCGCGGCCTCTGAGGATTGCGTCGATCGCCTCGCGTTGTTCCGGCGCGGCGGCCTCGTCGATGATCAGCGTTTCAATCCATTGCCCATCGATCATGCGCTGGGGAGTATCGAAGAGGACGAGAGCCTTTGCGCCTGCGAGCGAGACCTCTCCCATCTGTCCGTCATCGAATCGCAGGGCCCAGTAGCCGCGGCACCGCTCGTGCGTGCAGCGCTGGCTGAAATGCACGTGCCCTGGACACACGAGCGTGCAGCTGCAGTTCTCGAACAGAAGACCGCGGGCCGACCAGCCCGGGGTGGAGCTGTTGTGATTCACCGTACCGCTTACGGTAGCACGGCCGTGATGTTCCGCTTCGGGACCTGACCGACCGGAATGCGCGTGACCTCTTTCAATGCGATCAGATCGACCACCGACACGGAATTCGATCCGGCGTTCGCGACGTAGGCAAACTTCCCGTCCGGCGTGAGCGTGACCCAATCGGGCGCCGTGCCGACATCGACGGAACCCAGAAGCTCGAGCTCGGGCAGCGAATAGACGTAGACCGCGCTATTGAGACGGCTGTCCACCACCAGTCTTTTCCCATCAGCGCTCACCGCCAGGCCGTGAGACGCGTTGCCGCCCTCGAGCACGGGCGTCTTGCCTGGACCAAGTTTTGGGAGCTCGATCCGCGTGACCTCCGTGTGCGTCGCGAAGTCCACCACCGCAAAACCATTCAACTCGGTGAGCTGCACGAACATCCGCTTTGTCGAGACGTCGGCATTCGTCTCGAAAGCCATCGGTCGCACGCCGAGCTCGAAATCCATTACCCACGCGGGCTGTTCGGTCTTTGCATCGATGATCGTCGCGTTCTTGCCGGCGATGCTGCCGGCGACGACGTATCGGCCGTCGGGCGTGACGTAGGTGTTGTGGACGGCGCCCTTGATGGGAATGCTCTTGACCCGCTGCAGCGCGACCGTATCGATCACGTCGACCGCGCCTGGCTCTTCGCGGATGGCCACGTAGACGCGTGTGCCATCGCGGTTTGCCGCGATGTTGTTGGGGTGTCCGCTCAGGGGAACCTTGTTCGTGACCCGCAGCGTTCGTCCGTCGACCACATCGAGCGTCGTATCTGCTTCGTTGCTGATGTAGATCCGGCTGCCGTCGGGCGCTACCGCAACGCCGTGCCCCACCTCGATGCCGGTGATCCGGCCGACGACCGCATTCGTCACCGGATCGATCACATGCACGTCGTCGCCGGCACTGTTCGTCTGGATGATGCGGACGTGGCCGCGCCCTGCCGTGACGTGGCGCAGCGTCTCGCCGCGGACCCAGGCCGCGAGCGTCTGCCACTCGGGGTCCTCCTTCGACGTCCAGTGTTTGCCGCCATCGTGATGCGGATCGCCGCCCGCACTCTGCGCGAGTGGATGCCGCAGCAGCCGACTGTCCTCGGGGTTGCCGGGCACCACACGCGATCGGGCGATGTCGAAGTTCTTGCGCGACTGTTCTTCGTTCCACGTCGCAGCCCCCGGTGACAATGGCTGCAGCTGCATCGTCGTGCCGAACGCGTGGCACGAGACACACCGCGCGTTGCCGGGACGTTTCGTCGTGAAGATGGGCTGCACCCGCATTCTGAAGAAGTCGAAGTCGAGCGTGGGCGAGGACGCGGGCTGCTGCGTACTCAGGGACTGAACCGAGACGAGCAGGTGGACAAGTGTCAGTAGGAGGACCGGCATAGAGACTCTCCTGTGCGCGAGAGCGATTATGCTCCAAGTGGGACTCTGTCGCTCACCCCGTTCGAGTAAGATCGCGAGCTATGCGACCCCTAGCCGTAATCGTTGCCCAGCTGTGCGCCACTCTGTCGCTCGCCCTCCCCGTTCATACGCAGGCACCCGCCGACACCGTCTCGCCGCGTGCGAAACAACTGCACGACCAGGCGATCGTCGTCGACTCCCACGACGACACGACGCAGCGGCTGGTGTTCGACAAGGCCTTCGACATCGCGAAGCGCAACGCGAACGGCAACATCGACATCCCGCGAATGCGCGAGGGAGGGCTCGACGCGCTCTTCTTTTCGATCTGGGTGCCGAGCGACGTCACGGGCCCGATTGCCGTCAAGCGCGCGTTGCAACAGATTGACGCCGTCCGGGAAGCCGTCCGCACGCACCCGAACGACCTGCTGCTGGCGACCACGGCGGCAGACGTACGGCGGGCGGCGACCGACCACAAGATCGCCGCGCTGATGGGCATGGAAGGCGGTCACATGATCGACGACGATCTGGGACTGCTGCGTGACTACGCCACCCTCGGCGTCCGTTATCTCACGCTCACGCACTTCAAGAACAACAACTGGGCCGACTCCTCGACGGACAAGCCTGCGCACGACGGTCTGATGGACTTCGGCAAGGACGTCGTCCGCGAGCTGAATCGCCTCGGCGTGATGGTCGACATCTCGCACGTGGCCGACAAGACGTTCTATGATGCGTTGCAGGTCACCACGGCGCCTGTGATCGCGTCGCACTCGTCCTGCCGCGCGATCGCGAATCATCCCCGCAACATGAGCGACGACATGCTGCGCGCGCTCGCGAAGAACGGCGGCGTCGTGATGATCAACTACCACGCGGCGTTCCTCAGCGAGGAGTTCAGGGTCGCGAGTGAAAAGCTCTCTGGTGATGTCGTCGCGGCAATGGACGCGATGTCGAAGAAGTGCGGCGGGAACGAAGCGTGTTCGACGATGGAGAGCGAGCGAGTCAATCACGAGGCGATGGTGAAGGGCCAGCTCCCGAAGGTGACATGGGACACGATCATCGAGCACATCGATCACGCGGTGAAAGTTGCTGGAGTCGATCACGTGGGGCTCGGATCCGACTTTGATGGCGCCACGATGCCGCTCGGGATGGAAGATGCGTCGAAGCTGCCCAGGATCACAGATGCGCTGCTGAAGAAGGGCTATTCCGAGATGGACGTGCAGAGAATCCTCGGCGGGAACATTCTGCGGGTGATGGAGCAGGTCGAACGCGCGGCCGCCGGCGCGGGGAAGACAGGCTCCCGTTGAGAGACCGGAAGCCGTTGACGCGTGTCGACCGGCTCGTGCTGTTCGTGGAGGACAATGACGACCTGCGCGAGGTGTTCGTGGAGCTGGTGAATGTCGTTCTCGGGCGCCGCTGCGTCGGCGTACGCAGCTACGAGGAGCTGGTGGCACTTGGTGAGAAAGCGCTCGGGTGCGCTGTAGCGGTCCTGGACATCAATCTCGGTCCCAACCGTCCGTCCGGCGTCGATGCGTACACGTGGCTGCGCGACAACGGCTACACGGGGCGCATTGTCTTTCTCACCGGCCACGCCACCTCTCACCCCCTCGTGGTCGAGGCGAACCGAACCGGCGACGCCGAGATCTTCTCGAAACCGATTGACCCCGATCGTCTCCACCTGCTCATTGACGGGGGCAGCCAGTGATCGTTCCTCCCGATCTGGCGGCAAGGCACGCCTGGCGAGGAGCGATGGTGGCCGCCGCGCTCAATGCGGTGTGCATGCCGGGTGACTTGTTGCTCGCCCGCGACATTCCAGACATGCCGTGGTATCCCGCCGTCATGTCGGCTGTCGTCGCGGTCGGCCTCATCGTACTGCTGCTCGTTCGGCGGCAGCGAGTGACCGTTCGACTCGGGTCCAGCGTCTTTCTGATCAACACGGCCACGATCCTGGTAGCTCTCTGGATCACCAGTCGTTACTGGGCGGCGGCCGGACGGCCGTGGACGCCTTTTCAAGCGAACAAGCTCGGGGCGCTCGCTGTCCCGCTGCTGGCGCCCGAGCTGGGCGTCGGCCTCGTCGCGATCGTCGGGTTCGCCGCGACGGCCATCGGCAGGTTCTACTTCCTTGATTCCGATATTCAGCGCGGGTTCCCGGTGGGCGAGCCGTGGACCGTGCTGCCGTACGCGCTCTTTGGCGGCGTGCTCCTCGTGTACCGCCTGCGCGGTCTGTCGCTCGAGCGCGAGATGTTGCGTGTGCACGCCGAAGCTGCCGCAGCCGAGCAGCAGGCGCGAGTCTTCCTTCGCCTGCGCGATTACGCCAACACGCCCATCCAGACGATCGCCTTCACGGCCAGGTTGATACGGCAGCGCAGTCCGGATCTCGGAGCACTGGTCGATCGCCTGGAACGCGCAGCCGGACGGCTGACGCAACTGAGCCGCGCGCTTACGCGTTACCAGTCCAAGCACAAGGGGAGCGCGAACGACGAATCGCCGGATTCCAGGGTCTCGGTTCCCGGTTCCCGGTTCCCGGTTCGAGTGCCCGGTTCGGAGCGGTCATCGGAACCACGAACCACGAACGGGCAATCGGAAGCACGAGAACCGGGAACCTCTCAGCTCGTCAACCGAATTCCGGACCTGTGATCGCGTACACGCGCGCCGGCTGTCCAGGTCTATCCAAGCGGCCGCGATGCATGCGCAGAAACGGGCGTTCGATCGCGAACCCGCTGGCCGACAGCGTCTTCCTCCATGTCTCCTGCGCATCGGGGACATCGATGAAGAACGCGCGATCGAAGTGCGCGTCGAGACACGATTCGAGAAGCGCGCGAGCCGTCTCGCCGTCATCCGCGATCAACGGGCCGAGTTGCTCGCGCACGTGGCCGTGACGGCCGAACAGATAGCCGCGCAGGCCGTCTCGCTCGACAACCCACGCGTACTCAGGTGCATCGTCGGCAAGGCGCTCGAGCAGGGTCGTTCGCGGCGCTCCGAAGGCGCACAGGTCCAGGACACGAATCGCCTGCCAATCTGCGCGCTCGAGTCGTCGCGCTCCAGACCCGCGCGCTTGTCGTGATGCCCTCGGTGTGATAAACCAGCGCGCGAGTCCGTACTCACCGACGAATCCAAGCTTCCGATACAGCACTTCGCCGGCTGGTGTTGCATCGAGCCGAGCGGTGGTCGCCGCCGGAACGAGGTCGAGTCCGCGATGGAGCAGGAGCGTACCGACGCCCCTTCCCCGCGCTGCCGGGTCGACCAGGACCATCGAGATCCACGCGAACGAACCGTAGGGCATGACCGCGACCGTTCCGACGACACTGCCGTTCCTTTCTGCGACGATCGCGCTGTCCGGCGCGGTGGTCAGGAAGATCTCCCAATCCCGTTCCGTCTGATTCCAGCCGCTGGCGCGACACAGCGACATCCCGGCAGCAACATCCGCCATCGTCATCTCGCGCAGCGACACGCCGGGAACAGTCGTCATCGGAACGCATCATAATAGGTTCGCGCATGGCGCTTCCGGCCACGATTCGCGATGTCGGTCATCTCGAGGAGCTGCTGAGCGAGCCGTCTGCGCAGGCCGTTGCGGCAATCCGTCGAGTAGACGGCGACGTGATCGTGCTTGGCGTCGCGGGAAAGATGGGCCCGACGCTCGCGCGCATGGCGCGGCGTGCGATGGACGCGGCCGCCGTGTCGCGCCGTGTCATCGGTGTCTCGCGATTCTCGTCGCCGGATCAGCAGCGCGCGCTCGAGGCGCACGGCATCGAGACGATTCGCTGCGATCTTCTCGACGCGACGGCGCTCGCACGTCTGCCAGACGCGCCGAATGTGATCTACATGGCCGGACGGAAGTTCGGATCGACCAGCGACGAGCCGTTGACGTGGGCCATGAACACGCATCTGCCGACGGTCGTCTGCAGTCGGTATCGCGGGAGCCGAATCGTCGCGTTCTCGACGGGAAACGTCTACGGCCTGGTGTCTCAGGGCCGAGGCGGATCGCGCGAGGATGACGTGCCCGCGCCGATTGGCGAGTACGCGATGAGCTGCCTTGGCCGCGAACGGATGTTCGAGTACTTCAGCCATGCGCTCGGGATTCCGGTCGCGATTCTTCGACTGAACTATGCGACAGAAATGCGATACGGTGTGCTCGTCGATCTCGCCGGCCGCGTCGTCCGTCGCGAGCCCATCGATCTGACGATGGGACACTTCAACGTGATCTGGCAGGCTGATGCAAACGCGATGGCGCTGGCTGCGCTCGAGCACGCCGCGACGCCGCCGGCGATTGTCAACATTGCGGGCCCGGAGGAACTGAGCGTGCGAACAGTGTGCGCCCAAATCGCACGTGAACTGAGCGTGGATGTCTCGTTCAGCGGGAAGGAAGCCGACGACGCGCTCCTGAGCAACGGATCGCGCGGGTGGATGCTCCTGGGCCGCCCGCGTGTCGACGCCGGTCGGCTGATTGCATGGACGGCGGATTGGGTTCGTCGCGGTGGCGAGCAGCTCGGCAAGCCGACACACTTCGAGTCACGGGCGGGCCGGTTCTAGCGAATCGACCATGTCGGGCGTTTCACGGGATTGTAGGGCGCGGTCTTCAGACCGCGCCTGGCGGGCCTTGAAAGCCCCGCGCTACAACCAATAGGTACGATGGGCGAAATTCCAAACAACATCAGGGCAGCGCTTCAGGACGGGCGTGTCATTCCCGCGCACCCGCTCGCGCTCGACGCGAACGGCGCATTCGACGAGTGCCATCAACGAGCGCTGACGCGTTACTACTCGGCGGCGGGCGCCGGCGGCCTTGCCGTGGGCGTTCACACGACCCAGTTCGCGATTCGCGATCGCAAGGTTGGTCTGTTCGAGCCGGTACTCGCGATTGCGGCCGAAGAGATGGATCGCGCGGACGCGCATCGCTCCGAGCCGCTGATTCGTATTGGCGGCATCTGTGGACGGACCGACCAGGCGCTCGGCGAAGCCGATCTCCTCGCGAGGCTCGGCTACCATGCCGGTCTGCTGAGCCTCGCGGCGCTTTCGGACGCCGACGATGCGGCGCTTATCATTCACTGCGAGGCCGTCGGTGCGCGCATTCCGATCGTCGGGTTCTATCTGCAGTCGTCGGTCGGCGGCCGTCCGCTCTCGTACGCGTTCTGGCGGCGGTTGGTCGAGATTCCTGCGGTCGTCGCCATCAAGATCGCACCATTCAACAGATATCAAACGCTCGACGTCATTCGCGCAGTCGTCGACGCCGGCCGCGATGACATCGCGCTGTACACGGGGAATGACGATTCGATCGTCGCCGACCTCGTAACACCGTTCGGATTCGAGGCGAATGGCCGAACGAGCCGGCGGCGAATCGTTGGCGGGCTGCTCGGCCATTGGGCTGTGTGGACGAAGGGCGCGGTGCAGCTGCTCGCTGATTGTCGTGCAGCGGTCTGCAGCGGGCAAGTACAAGCGACGCTTCTCCAACGCGGCGCCGAAATCACTGACGCGAATGCCGCTTTCTTCGATGCCGCCAATCGCTTCGCGGGCTGCATCGCCGGCATCCAGGAGGTCCTCCGTCGTCAGGGCCTCGTGGCGAGCGGGCGGTGCCTGGATCCGCACGAGACGCTCAGCCAGGGCCAGGCGGCCGAGATCGATCGCGTCTGCCGCGCCTATCCGCACCTGGCGGACGACGAGTTCGTGACAGCGAATCTCGAGGAGTGGATGCGATGTTGAAGCGAATCGCTCTCGCCTTGCTGCTGACTGTCGCGTCCTTACTCGACCGGGGGACTTCGTCTCTCAACGCGGGTGGGGCCCCACCCCCACCCGCTCTCGCTCGGCGCGTGCGCGCCTCGCTCGGGCCGCAGGCGCTCCCCGGACCCCCTGACACGCTCGCTCGCGGGGACTCCGTCGCCCCGCTCCGCTCGCGTGGCTCTCTCGCTTCCACCCCAACGCGCAAAGAACGCGCGGTGGGGGCCCCGGCTGCGCTCGTTCGCGGCGGAGTCCGGGAACAACAACCCCCTGCGGAGCCGGCCGATCTCGTACTGCTCGATGCAAAGATCCTGACCGTCGACGATCGATTCAGCGAGGCGCGCGCACTCGCCGTTCGCGACGGACGGTTCGTCGCCGTCGGTTCGAACGAGGACGTGCGCTCCCACATCGGAAGCGCGACGCGCGTGATCGAGGGACGCGGCCGTACGGTGATCCCGGGCCTCATCGACACGCACGTGCACGCCCTCGATGTTGCGGCGGCGGAGATGGCGCAGCCGTTTCGCAACCTGAAGTCGATCGCCGAATTGCGGGACTGGATTCGAAGCGAGCAGCAACGGCGCCCGCGCGACACGTGGATCTGGACGCCGCGCGTCTACCCGCCGCGCCTGCGCGAGCGGCGGTTCCCGACCAGGAAGGAGCTCGACGACGCAGCACCGAATCATCCAGTCGTCGTCGATGGGGCGTACGCGTTTTCGCTCAACACGGCGGCACTGCGGGCGGCCGGCATCACGCGCGACTCGCCGGATCCGCCGGGCGGCGCGATCGTGAAGGATGCGAAGGGCGAGCCGACGGGTCTCCTGCGAAATGTCGGTGCGATGCTCGCACGCTTTCGTTCCGGAGCAACGACTGGTCCGTCGCTGGACGGCCTCGAGCACGTCCATCAACAGTACGTCGCGACGGGCATCACCAGCGTGATCGAACGAGGCGCGACGCTCGACGGATACAAGGTCTACGAATCACTGCAAAAAGCGAACCGGTTGAAAGTGCGCGCGACGGTGACGATTCGCATCCCTCACGCTGAGGACCGAGATCAGGTCGAACAGTTCGTCGGTGGTCTGCCGTTTCGGTTCGGTAGCGGCGATGAATGGCTCAAGGTCGGGCCGCTCAAGATCGTTGCCGACGGCGGGATCCTCATCGGCACGTCGTTCATGCGAGAGCCCTACGGTCTCGGCGCACGCCAGCTCTACGACATCGATGACCCGCACTATCGCGGTTTCCTGACACTCACGCCAGGGCAGATTGCATCCGCGATAGCGATCGGCCATCGACACGGCTGGCAGATGGTCGCGCACGTCACAGGCGACGCCGGCGTCGACGTCGTTCTCGACGCGTTCGAGGCTGCGCAGAAACAGCCGCCGGCGGCGGACCGACGCCATACGCTGATTCACGGGTATTTCGTTCATCCAGAGACGGCCGCCCGCGCCGCACGCCTGGGAGTGCTCGTGGATACGCAGCCGGCGTGGTACTACAAGGATGCCGATGCGCTCTCGACGGGTCTCGGTCGCGATCGTCTCGCGCACTTCATCGGGTTGCGCACGCTGCGGCAGGCCGGCGTCGACGTTGCGATCAACACGGATCACATGTTCGGTCTCGATCGCGACGATGCACTGAATCCGTTCAACCCGTTCCTCACGATCTACGCGGCGACGACGCGACGTACCGAGGCGGGAACGATCATCGGCGCCGACGAAGCCGTCTCGCGTCAGGAGGCGCTACGTATGATGACGAGCGCGGCCGCTCGGTTCAGCTTCGACGAGAAGACCCGCGGATCGATCGAGCGCGGCAAGCTGGCCGATTTCGTCGTGCTCGACGATGACATCCTGACGTGTCCGTCTCAGCGATTGAGGTCGATTCGACCGGATCTCACCGTGATCGGCGGCCGCATCGCGTTCGAGCGCGCGGAGGCGCGCTGATATCGCGTAGCTCCATCGCAAACAGGCGTATCATCTCGGGGTTCGTTGGTCGGCGGCTCCGTGCGATAGCTCGCGTGCCTCCTCGAACCGATGCGCCGGTAACTCGGTTGCTCGGTGGCTCGCTCGTGCGCCGGGATTCGGGATTCGAGAAGTAAGGATTTTAGGAATTCGAGATTAGGGATTGAGGATTCGAATCAGAGAGGTCGCCGTGAAAAACTCACAAAGCAAGAAGCTGGACCGGCGGTCGTTTCTCACGCAAACGGCCGGCGCGGTGGCGGGGTCCGCGATTGCGTCCACCGCATTGTCCTATGACCGCATTCTCGGTGCGAACGACCGGATCGCGCTCGGACATGTCGGGATCGGCAATCGCGGGAATCAGCTGCACGTCATGTGCTCGCAGCTGAAAGACAAGTTCAACGTCGAGACGGTCGCCGTGTGCGACCTGTGGAAGCAGAATCGCGACCGCGCCGTGGCGAACACGCAGCGCTACTACGGGCGCGCGCCTCGCGGCATTGCGTACTTCGAGGAGCTGTTGGCGCTCCAGGAGGTCGATGCCGTACTCATCGCGACGCCGGAGCATGCGCACTCGCCGATGCTGAAGGCGACCGTCGAAGCCGGGAAGCACGCGTACTGCGAAAAACCAATGGGGAACGTGCTCGAGGAGGTCAAGGCGGCACGCGACGCGGTCAAGCGAAGGAGCCTGGTCGTTCAGGTGGGCACGCAGCACCGAAGCGAACCGTACCAACTGGCCGCGCGTGAAGTCCTGCGGAGCGGCGCACTGGGGGATATCAGCAAGTACGAGATCGTGTGGAACTTCAACGGCCCGCGCTGGCGAGGACGGCCGGAGGTCAAGCAGATTCGGGAACAGGACACCGACTGGAAGAAATGGCTGATGACGAAGCCGTACCGGCCGTTCGATCCGCAGCTGTATTTCGAATTCCGGCTGTACAAAGAGTTTTCGAGCGGCATCCCCGATCAGTGGATGAGTCACGGCATCGATCTGGTGCACTTCTTCATGAACGAGCAGCCGCCGCGATCGATTGCGGCCCACGGCGGCATCTTCGCGTGGCACGACGGCCGCGAGAACCCGGACACCTTCCAGGCGCTCGTCGAGTATCCGACGTTCCTGGTGAGCTACTCCACGAGCTTCGGAAACGACTGCGACAGCTTCTCGCGAATCATGGGCAAAAAGGGAACGCTCATCAACATCGGAGGGGAGGGCAGCCCACGCTGGAAGTTCGTAGAGGAGAAAGGAAACCACGAGGCCACACCGACGATCGAGCGCGCCGAGCGCTGGGTCACGCTGCCGGGGGACGACAAGGCGGGCCCGATCAACATCGGCGACGAGGACCTGTCGCACCTCACGAACTGGTTCGAGTGCCTGCGCAACAACAAGCCGCGAACGAACGCGACCGTGGACAATGGCTTCCTTCACTCGGTCGCATGCATCATGGCTGCGCAGTCGTACTGGTCGGGGAAACGGGTGTACTACGATTCAAAGGCGGAGCAGATCAGAGACAGCGTCCCGACTGAATAGGGTGTATTCGCGATGCGGCCTTACGTCTTGTCCGGGAGCACATACGGCGCACGATACGTGCGGCCGAGAAGCTTGGTGGCGTCGTCGTCCCCCACGAACCGCTCTGTCGAGCCGTCGAACTTCACCGATCGGCCGACTCGATAGGAGATGTTCCCGAGGTGGCAGAGTGTCGTCGAGAGGTGACCTTCTTCGAGAGGCGCTTTGAGATCTTCCGATTTGCGCGAGCGAACGCACGCGATGAAGTTTTCGAAATGTCGCTGCCCCGAGTCGGCGGGTTCGTCAGCAGTCAACGTCGGACCGGGTTCGTTCTTGCGCCCGAAATAGACCTGCGCCTTGTCCTCGCCCACCTTCATCCAGCCCTTGGATCCAAAGACGTAGATCCCTTGCGCTTCGGGCGGTCCACTGAACCAGTTGCGAATTTCGCACTCGAGCTCGGTTCCGTCCGCGTATTGATAGCTGGCGTGCTGGGTGTTCGGCGTCGTCTGATCCGTGGGATCGCCGGCCTCATAGAGGCCGCCGATGCAGTGCGCGGTGCGAGGATGCTCCTTCTTCCCCAGCAGCCAGCGTACCGCGTCGAGGGAGTGGACTCCCGTGTTGCCGAGATCAGTGGTGCCGTATTCCCAGAACCAGTGCCAGTGATAATGAAAGTGGTTTTCGTTGAACGGACGTGCCGGCGCTGGCCCGAGCCACAAATCGTAGTGAACGCCGGGTGGCACGGGGCTGTCCGCGATCACACCGATGGGATCGCGTGGACGGTAGGCAACGGTTCTCCCGGCATACACCGTTCCGAGCTGCCCTTCGCGGAGATACTGGACGGCTTTGCCAAGAACGGCGCCGCTGCGCCGTTGAGTCCCAACCTGCACGATCCGGTTGTATCGCCGACCAGCTTCGATCATCCTTCGGCCTTCGACGATGTTGTGGCTGATGGGCTTTTCGACGTAGACGTCCTTTCCAGCCTGGCAGGCCCAGATCGTCATGAGCGCATGCCAGTGATCGGGAGCGGCAATGGTGACAGCGTCCACGTCGCGACTATCGAGCACTCGCCGGAAATCAGTTTCGGTCTTCGGATTCCCGCCCCACTTCTCCCTCGCAAGCGACAATGAATCCTTGAAATGGCGTTCGTCGACCTCCACGACGTGGGTGATACGGACGTTTGGAATCGCGGCGAGGTGTTCGTAGTGATCCTGGCCGCGACCGCGCGCGGTCCATGTCGGATGGCCTTTGTTGTCGCCACGAAGACCAATGATCGCAACGTTGACGGCTTCGTTCGGGCTGGTCTGTGCACGAGGCCGTGTCGGCCCCGCAAGGGCGAGTCCCGCTGTGGCAGCCGCAGTCTGGGAAAGGAAGCGGCGACGATTCATGAGCAGTCCTCCTTCGGGCGCCGCGTATCGTAACACGCCGCTCCCGCGGCGCCGACACGGATGTACAATCGGCGCCTAACTGCATCCGAGAGGCCCACATGAACTGCACGCGTCGGACATTTCTCACGGCCGCATCGGGATTGGCTGTGAGCACACGTCTCGCAGCCTCATCTGTCCAGGGCGCGAATGACCGCGTTCGGATCGGCGTAATCGGCACCGGCGGACGGGCACGTGACCTGATGAACCAGCTGAAGAAGGTCCCGGGTGCCGAATTCACCGCCGTTTGCGACGTCTACGAACCTCGTCTCCTTCAGGCCGTCGAGATTGCCGGCACCAACATGTTGAAGGCGGGGGATTATCGCCGGTTGCTCGACAGCCGTGACGTCGACGCCGTCCTCATTGGCGCACCCGATCACTGGCACAAGACGATGACCCTCGATGCGGTTGCGGCTGGCAAGGACGTCTACGTCGAGAAGCCGGTATCGCACTCCATCGAGGAAGGCGCGGAAATGGTCCGCACCATTGAGGCGTCGAAACAGGTCGTGCAGACCGGGACGCAGCAGCGGAGCTGGGAGCACTGGATTCTCGGCAAGCAGCTCATCGACTCGGGCAAGCTTGGTCAGATCACGTTCGTGCACACCTACTGGTATCAGCACGCGCGTGCCGGCAACTACGCGCCGGTCTCACTCGAGAAGCTCGATTGGAAGAACTGGCTCGGACCGGCACCCGAGCAGCCGTTTCGCCCGGAGCGCTTCTACCAGTGGCGGCACTACTGGGATTTCGGCGGTGGCTGCCTGACGGATCTCATGACGCACTGGATTGACGTCGTGCACTGGTACATGAACGTCGAGGCGCCGCTCTCGGCATCCAGCACCGGCCACAATTACAACATCAAGATCTGGGAGGCGCCCGATACGGTCTCGACGACCCTCGAATTTCCGAACGACTTCACGTGCGCGTACCTCGGCACGTACGTCAGTCGTGTGGACGACGGAGGACTGGAATTCCGCGGCGAACGCGGCACACTCAAGATCGATCGAGCGCGTCTCGCCTTCTACCGCGATGACGCGCCGTACGCGGCCGGCTCGCTCACGCCGGAACCGGAGATCTTCGTTCGCTCGAGCGGCGATGGATCCCTTTCACATCTGCAGAACTGGATTGACTGCATCCGCAGCCGGAAGACTCCGAACGCGAACATCCGGGTTGCGCATCAGGCGGCACGTACGTCACACATCGCGAACGCCGCGCTGCGCGAGGGTAAGCGCGTGAAGTGGAACAACGCGAGCGAGCAAGTGGAGACAGCGTGAAGAGGTTCCAGGTTCTCAGGTTCCGGGTTCCACGCAGGTTCCTGGTTCTTGGAACTTCGAACCACTTGGAACCCGAGAACCCGGAACCTGCGTCGCTACCTGATCGCGACGATGACGAAATCCACCGGCTTGCCGCCCGTGTTCTTCGACTCGTGCGGCACGCTGCGGCCGATGAACTGCACGTCACCGCGCGACCACGATGTCTTTGCCGGTTTGCCGTCGATCGCTAGCGACATCTGCGTGGGGCCGAGC
>JBKPCD010000305.1:0-27579 GCA_046727175.1 Acidobacteriota bacterium
GTCGAGGACTGTGTGTGGTGTGGTGCATCCGACTGGTGAGGTCGTTCGGGCCCGACGCGGTCGCCTCAGCAACGCCGTCGCTGCGTCGACGTCCCCTCCAATGGCCGACCCCATGACGTCGGCTCAGTGGTTGCAATGAGCTGGATGAAATGGCCTCCCCGCGACGTATGCCTCAGGTCGTGATGATCACCGGCGCATCGGCGGGAGTCGGCCGAGCTGTCGCGCGCGCATTCGGCATGCGCGGCGCATCGGTTGGGCTGCTTGCGCGCGGTCGAGCCGGCCTCGACGGCGCGACGCGTGACGTGGAATGCGCCGGCGGCCACGCGATGATCTTTCAGGCCGATGTGACTGATGCGGAGGCGGTCGAGACCGCGGCATCTCGCCTCGAAGCGACCTTCGGCGCGATCGATATCTGGGTCAACAACGCGATGGCGAGCGTGTTCTCGCCCGTCCTCGAGATGACAGTCGCCGAGTACAGGCGTGTCACCGAGGTCACGTACCTCGGTGTCGTCTACGGCACGCTCGCGGCGCTCAGGCGCATGACAGCGCGCAATCGCGGCGTCGTCGTCCAGGTTGGCTCCGCGCTCGCATACCGGGGCATCCCGCTGCAGTCTGCGTATTGCGCCGCGAAGCACGCGGTCGAAGGTTTCTGCGATTCGCTGCGCGCCGAGCTGCTGCACGACCGCAGCGGCGTCCAGATCACGATGGTTCACCTCCCGGCGCTCAACACGCCGCAGTTCGATTGGGTGAAGAGCCGCCTGCGCGGCCGCGCCAAGCCCGTGCCGCCGATTTTTCAGCCGGAAGTCGCCGCCGACGCGATCGTCTGGGCTGCGGATCATCCGCGGCGCGCATACTTCGTCGGCTTCCCGACGGTTGAAGCGATCGCCGGCGATCGCGTCGCTGCCGGCCTCGGCGATCGATATCTCGCGCGCGTCGGCTACGACGCGCAGCAGACAACAGAGCCCGAGGATCCGCATCGGCCGGATAACCTGTGGTCACCGGTCGACGAGACTCGCGACTTCGGCGCCCACGGACGCTTCGATACCGAGGCCCGGCCTTCGAGTTGGGAGCTGGTCGTTTCGAAACACCGTCGCGCGTTCGCGGCGCTCGGCCTTGCGGCGACCGCAGCGGCTCTCTTTTACCTGCGCCGTCCCGCGGCAGCCGATGTGCGCCGGCCCCGCGCATCCGCCCTGAAACGAGGAATACAGCGATGGCTCAAACCGCATCCGATGGACTGATCGCCCTCCTGCAGGAGTGGGGCGTCGATACCATCTTCGGCCTGCCCGGCGACGGGATCAATGGCATCGTGGAGGCGCTGCGGCGAAGGGCCGAGTCGATCCGCTTCATCCAGGTGTGTGCTTCGCCAATATTCCGACGGCCGCCAGAATCCAGCACGGACACGTGGAGTTCGAGCCCCGAGCGGGAGACGTTGTGGCTCTCCGACGACGTCATGACGCGAATCACAGGAGAGACTCAGAACGGCCGATGGCGATCAGCGCCAGGCGAGCGAATAGTCTCAGCTGGTTTATTGGCCACAGCGGCCCGATCGGGGCGCGGATGAACAGACCTCGCGCCAACGGCAACCATCTGAAGCCGACCAAGCGGAGGCGGATCCCTGCCCAACCTCGGGCGCGTCCCAGTACGATCGTGCAGGGAAATCTTGGGTGACGCCAGCGAGGAGGCGTGTGTCGGAGCGAAGAAGGTCGTCGACCACCGCCCATTGGCTGGAGGCGCACCGCGCATCGCGTGACAAGAGAGCTGGGCGACATGAAGAGCCGAGGACGTCGGCGGTGTCGTCATCGCCCGACTCGTACGATGACGTCATCGGCGAGACGAACGCCAGGTCGCCGAGGTGATTTGTGAGACCTGTACGCCAGGTCTGTGACGGTGGCGTCAGTCGGTCGGGCAGCTAACGCGAGACCGTGCGTTCCGAGACGGCGATTCCGAGCTTCAGGAACTCGCCGTGAATCCGCGGAGCGCCCCAGAGATGATTCTCTGGCCAAGCGCCGAATCAGATCTCGACGTGGTACATCGATGCGTGGTCTGCCAGGACGCCGCGCGCGACGGCGCCAGCATCGACGGAACCCTTCGCGATGCCAACGGTCGATGGTGGCCGGCTGGACCAGCACTCGCGCTTGTCTCCACCGAGGCCACAACCGTCGCAAAATCAGCCAGAGCAGACGGTCAGGTGGGCGAAAGCGCCGATCCGAACGCGCGAGTATGCCTAATTGATGGCGCAGCGCCAGAGTCTCGAGCAGGAGGTCTCTTCGGGTCGACAAGGCTGACCGGAGCGCAGCGACCTGCGGGGAGGCGTCACGCACCGCCGTAGGATGGCCAGCCACACCAACGTCAACAATTATTGTCGGACGCGATATTGGCGAGGTACAGGCACGTTGCCGTCGGCACGATGAAGAAATCGGCCGCGGCGATTTGCTGAACGTGATTCGCGAGGAACGTGCGCCACGTTTGCGATGGCGGTGCGGTGCGTCGGACCATGTACTTCGCGACGGTCGCCTGCGAGACGTCGACCCGACTCTCATCAACTCGCCGTGAATCCGCGGCGCGCCCCAAAGCGGATTGCTCGCCGACATGCTGCGGATCAAGGCGCGGACCTCGGCCGCGACTGCCGGTCGACCGACGCGCTGCCGCCGTCTTTGCCGGGTCCAGAACCACAGGCAGCCCTGACGATGCCACGCGAGGACCGTTTCCGGTCTGACGATCACGAGTGCGGTCCACCAGGCGGGCCATAACCGCGATAACCAAGTCCAGAGCCAACGATCCGCAGGCAGGAGCCGCAACCGGTGCGGCCGCGACCGATTCAGCACCTGCAGCTGGTGCCGTAAGGCCAGCACCTCAAGCTGCAATGCCGCGCGCGCCCGAAGACAACCTCGGACGGTTAAGAGCAAGGACACCAGGACTGAGATCATCGGCACGAGCGTATCCGGCGCAGACCTGAACATCAATGGCTGCAACAAGTACGGGATTTCTGGCAGGTACAGTTTCCGTGGAACGACGCCCCGCGATATCTGCTTCGCGATCGTGATTCCGCGTTCTACGCGTGGGCGACGACGGCGGCGGCGATCGGCATCGAGGAAATCCTCACGGCTCCACGCTCACCGTGGCAGAACGCCTACGCGGAGCGCGTGATCGGGTCCATTCGCCGCGAATGTCTCGATCACATCATCGTCGCCAATGCGCGCGGATTGCGACGCGCCTTCCATGCGTACATCGAGTATTACTTGAAATCTCGAACCCACGTGTCGCTTGACAAGGATGCGCCGGTGTCTCGGCCCGTCGCAACACCTACCGACGGCGCGATCGTCGCGATTCCTCACGTCGGTGGTCTGCACCACCGGTACGAACGCCGCGCCGCATAACCCGCGATACTCATCGACCGTGCACCCGCTCAGTGCCATCGCGAACGGCGACTGCGTGTCCATCTCCGTCTCGTCGCTTTCCTCCGCTGTCTTGTACATCGGTCGCGCGCGGCGCTCCACCTGTGAATTTGGCGCTCGTGGTGCGTCGCTTTAAAAACCGTACGGGATAAACCTTTCCATTTTGAGTTTTCAGTAGCGACAGCAGGCCAGATTGATGGCGTCGGGAGACGTTCCAGGCATGCGCGCGATTGCGCGCCGCGCAGGTTTTCGATGGCGGTGCGTGATCCGGCTCGCGACCGGTAGAACTGTGAGGCCTCGCGTCATTCGATGCGTCAGTGGCCTTCGCCGTTCTTGAACAGCTTCAGGTCGATAGCGTTGCCCATCGTCTCGTATCCGGCGTTGTTGGGATGCAAATGGTCCCCACTGTCGTAGAGCGGCAGCAACCGTGTCGGCACATTCGGGTCGCGCGTGATCTCGTCGAAATCGATTACCGCGTCATACTCGCCGCTCGTGCGAATCCACGCGTTCACCATCTGGCGCTTCGCCTCGATGATTGGGAATACCGCGTCCGGGACGAACCCCTGAAGCGGCGTCAGGGTGGCGCCGTAGATCATGAGGCCGCGCGCGTGCGCTCGCTGAATCAGTTGCCGGTGACCCTGAATGACCTCTTCCGCGGTCACCGACTCGGACGGCAGAATCGTCTCTCCGATCCAGAAATCATTGTTGCCCAGTAGCACGATGACGTGTGTCACTCCCGTCTGCGTCAACACGTCACGATCGAACCGCGCCAACCCGCTCGGGCCGATGCCGTCATGGAGGAGCCTGTTACCGGTGATGGATTGATTCAGCACGCCCATCTTGCGATTCCCGGGTTGTGCGAGGAGCCGCCGCGCGAGGTGATCTGGCCACCGGTCGTTGGTGTTCGCCGTCGACGCCGCGCCGTCGGTCACAGAGTCGCCGAACGTCACAATCGCACTGGTCTGCTTGGTTGTTGACACCTCCACGCCCGCCAGCCAAAACCTTCCGAGCGTCGTCGACGCAACGGGCATCGTGACGGTTCCCGTGAAATCTCCCTCCGAAGAGATGTACGACGTCTGGAGTCCGAGGAAGTGCCAGGTTGCCGGCCCCGTGCTTCCCGGCACGAAGATGCTCACTGCCAGGTCGGCAAGTGCTGGAACCTGAAGCGCGACAGAATCGCTGATCACGACTGCACCCGGCGGAATGGTGATTGACGGCTCGCCGCCGAACGTCAGCGTGCGGTCCGATTCGGCGACGATGGCGGCGTCGTTTGCGCAAAGGGCAATATGCGCCGCACCGATCGCGAGCGCTCTCGCACCGAACGTGGAGAGCCGAACGCGGACGTCATTGCCTTCAACGCTCGTATGCACGATCTGTCGAAGAGTCTGATTGCTGAAGCCCGTATTTGTGAGCCCGGGAGGACCGGCGAAGGCTCGTGGAGCGCGGTTCCCCAAGTCCCCACCCACCCTTCGTTGCCGTTTCCGGCGAAAATTGTCGTCAGTGCTAGCACGGACGTCACGACAGTTAGCAGCACGGTCACGCGCAGCTTCAAGCTTCGCCATTTTCCACACCATCGCTGAGGAGCCGCGAAATCGTATGGGCCGATGTGTGCGCAACCGGTATCGCTGTGCTCGAGCCGAGTCTTCGTCTCCATAACGCGCTCCTTTCCGACACTCGCGCGTGTTGGTGCAGAGCCGACCGGTATGGAGGCTCGGCACCGGCTTCGCCTGCTCTCACTCACTTAAAGGGAGATTTCGCGGCCGGAACTATCATTCGGAGCTTCTGGACAGTGGCCGAACACCCGGATAGACTTCCGCCATCGTCCGATAACCCTTGTGTTGACAGAGGGATTCGTGTCCGCTGCCTCATCACATGAACTGACGGCGGCGCTGCAGGCCTGGAGGGCGGGAGACCAATCGGCCTTGGAGAAGCTGACGCCGCTCGTCGACGCCGAGTTACGGCGGCTTGCCCGCTACTACCTCGCCCGCGAACGTTCAGACCACACGCTGCAGACAACGGCGCTCATCAACGAGGCCTGGCTGCGTCTGATTGACTGGAAGCAGGTGAGCTGGCAGGACAGGGCGCACTTCTTCGGTGTATCGGCGCGATTGATGCGATACATCCTGGTGGACTTCGCCCGGACACGAAAACAGCAGAAACGAGGTGGCGCGGCTCAGCATCTGCCGCTTGACCAGGCCGCGGCAATCTGCGTTGACCGCAGCGATGATCTGGTTGCGCTCGACGATGCGCTGCAGACCCTGGGCCGATACGATCCGCGCAAATGTCAGATCGTGGAGCTGCGTTTCTTCGGCGGATTGACGGTGAACGAAACCGCAGAGGCCATGCGGCTTTCGCCAATCACGATCATTCGCGAATGGAACAAAGCGAAGGCGTGGCTTTATCAGGAACTCGACCCGGAGCCGAGCCATGGATCCCGAGCGCTGGCGCCAGATCGATGACCTGCTCGAACAGGCGCTCGAGCTCCCACCTGAAGATCGCGCCGCGTTTGTCGAAGCAGCCTGTAATGGTGACGACGCTCTCCGCGTGCAGGTCCAACACCTGCTACGTGCGCACGACCGTGCCGGTAATTTTCTTGCCGTTCCTGCGCTGGAGAGCGCATTCGAAGATGTCACGCGACAACAGACGGACAGCCTGATAGGCCGAACTCTCAGCCAATACCAGATCACGTCGCGCCTGGGCGCCGGCGGCATGGGTGTCGTCTACCTGGCGCGAGATACTCGGCTCGAACGGCTGGTGGCCCTGAAGTTTCTCCCGCTCGACGTCACTCTCGATGAGGAACAGAAGCTCCGATTCGTCCGCGAGGCGAAGGCAAGTGCAGCCTTGGAGCATCCGAACATCGGGACGATCCACGAGATAGCCGAAGCGCCTGACGGGCGGACGTTCATCGTGATGGGCTACTACGACGGCGAGACCCTGAGGCAACGAATTCAGCGCGGTCGCTTAGCTGCTAATGAGGCCGTGGAAATCGCCCGCCAGATCGCTTCAGGACTTGCTCATGCACACAGCCGCGACATCGTGCACAGAGACGTCAAGCCAGGCAACATCCTGGTGACTCGCGAAGGGGTGGTGAAAATTATTGATTTCGGCCTGGCCAAATCACGTGAGTTGTCGACAGTTACCAGAGCCGACCGTGTCGTGGGGACCGTGGTCTACCTCTCGCCAGAACGGGCACGAGGGGAAGACGTCGACCCGCGGAGTGATGTCTGGTCATTGGGCGCAGTGCTGTACGAGATGCTTACAGGACACGTGCCGTTCCGCGGTGACCACCCGGCGGCCACCATCCACAACATCCTGAACGCCGACCCGACGCCGGTAACCCGACTGTGTCCTGACGTTCCGTCACAGATAGACCAGATCATCCGTAGGACTCTGGAGAAGGACCCAAAGTCGCGTTACCCGTCAGCAACCGAGCTCTTGAACGCGCTCGTTGAATATCAGTCCAGCGTCACCTCGCCCGCACAGGGAGGGAGTGCCGGTAGGGTCATTGCAGAATGGATGCGTCAAAAACGAGTAGCGATCCCGGCACTTCTGATCTTTGTAGGGTTGACATCACTCCTGGCGTGGTCGTTGTATCGGCAGAGCAAGGTTCGGTGGGCGAGGGAGACGCTCCTGCCGGAAATCACCCGGTTGGCCGACCAGGACCAGTACGCTGCCGCGTTGGCGCTAGCGAGAGAAACGGAGCGATACATTCCTGGCGACCCGCAACTGGCGAAGCTCTGGCCCGTGATCTCTGCATCCATTTCGATCAAAACCACACCGCCCGGCGCGAACGTGTACATCAAGGCGTATCACGACATCAGCTCGCAGTGGACGCACTTGGGTACTTCGCCGCTCGATAACATCACGATTCCTCTGGGGCTATTCCGGTGGAAAATCGAGAAAACTGGCTTTGCCCCGATTGAAGACGTCGCTCGGTCCCGCTCCATCTCGTTCGTTCTCGATTCGCTTGACAGTGTTCCGGATGGCTCGGTTCGAGTTCCGGGCGGGCGCTCTCCAAACAACATGACCGTGTCGGGGTTCGAGAGCATCGAAGCCGTTCAACTGCAGGACTATTGGATGGATCGGTATGAATTGACGAACAAGCAGTTCAAGCGTTTCGTCACTGCCGGCGGGTACCAGAAGCGAGAGTATTGGAAGCACGTGTTCGTCAAAGACGGCCGTGTTGTGCCCTGGGAAGACGCGATGAAAGAGTTTCGCGATGTGACCGGGCGGCCTGGACCGTCGACGTGGGAAGCTGGCGACTACCCGAACGGGCAAGACGATTATCCCGTCGGCGGCGTGAGTTGGTACGAGGCCGCGGCATTTTGCGAATTCGCGGGCAAGAGTCTCCCCACGGTCTATCACTGGAACCGTGCCGCCATCAACGGAGAGGCGTGGTTCACCTCGCATATTCTTCCTTTCAGCAATTTTGCCGGTCGCGGTCCCGCGCGGGTCGGCACGCATCAAGGCATGAGTCGCTCCGGAACGTTTGATTTGGCTGGCAATGTGAAGGAATGGAGTTGGAACGGAGCCGTTCAGCGCAGACGGTACATCCTCGGGGGCGCGTGGGACGAGCCGGCATACATGTTCCACGAGGCCGACGCCAGGCCACCATTTCAGCGCGATGCGACGTTCGGGTTCCGGTGCATCAAATACCTGCCACACGACTCGCCTTCGCCGAGGCTGACCGATCCGGTTGTCGCTTCTACTCGAAACTATGCGAAGGAGCAGCCCGTTCCTGAGAACATCTTCCGTGTTTACCGGGATCTCTATAGCTACGACAAAGTCCCCTTGAACGCGGCTATCGAGTCGGTGGATACGACCGAAGCCGACTGGATCAAGCAGAAGATCACATTCGACGCCGCCTATGGCAACGAACGCATGGCGGCGTATCTCTTCTTGCCAAAGCATGCGGCTCCGCCGTATCAAACGATCGTTCATTTCCCGGGAGCGGAATCAATTTTCGTCCGTTCTAGCGACCAACTGATCGCGATACCACGGATTGATTTCCTCCTCAAAAGCGGGCGTGCGGTCCTGTGGCCCATCTACAAAGGAACCTACGAACGTCAGGACGGAATGCAAACGTATTTCCCCAACACCAGCATTCGCTACCGGGATTGGGTCATCCAGTGGGCAAAGGACTTGGGAAGGTCCATCGACTATCTCGAAAGTCGTTCGGAGATCGAACGCAACAAACTCGCGTTTTACGGCTTTAGTTGGGGAGCCTGCATGGGAGCTATCCTGCCGGCCGTGGAGAATCGCTTCAAGGTCAGCGTGCTGATGGGGCCTGGCTTGTATCTGGAAGAGGCCCGGCCGGAAGTCGATCAGATCAATTTTGCTCCACGGGTGACGATTCCCACGTTGATCCTCGACGGCCGCGACGACTTCGTTTTCCCTCGCGAAACATCTCAAGAGCCGTTCTATCGCCTCCTCGGAACCCCTGAAGGGCACAAGCGCCTGCGCGTGTTCGACGGCGGGCACAGTGTGCCGCGTCACCATCTGATCCGGGAGAGCCTGGACTGGCTCGATCGGTATTTCGGGCCGGTGCCGCGGACAGGGCAGTGAGGTATTCGATCTTCAATAGGCGGCCCCGGCGCGGTGTCTGCCGTAGCAGCCACCGTCCGTGGGGCGACAGCGCCAGTTCCTTGTGGTCCGCAGGATTTATGGACGATCCATCTCAGGGCGGTTACGCCGCGTCCAAGTGATATTCATGGTGGAGCCCGCCCAGAATCGGCGTCTCGATCACCCGCGAGTGTTCGGCGAGGTGATGGCGGTCGGCGCGACCAGGGGCCCCGCCAACCGATCCGGAAGCCAGGGGCCCAGGCTGGCGTGTGGGCGGCCCCGCTTATAGTGGGTCACGCCATTCGCGAAGAATCCATCGCAGATGTCCCTCGTGGATGGCGTAGTGTCCGAAAACTGCGTCCAGGCGCTTTGTCGTAGACTCCGTCCGTGCTTCCTCTGCACGTGATCCTCGCGGCGTTGTTCGGGTGGCTCGAACGGGAGCCGCGCGACATCATCGAATTCCTGCGGGAAGAGAACCGTGTCCTGAAGACGCAACTGCGCGGGCGGCAGCTGCGATTGAGCGACGACGAACGTCGTCGTCTCGCTGTGATCGGTTACCGTCTCGGCCGTCGGATCCTGGCGGAGGTCGCGACGATCGTCACGCCGGACACGATTCTCCGGTGGCACCGCGAGTTGATCGCGCGAAAGTGGACGTCTACGAAGTCCCGGCCTGGGCGACCCGGCCTGCAGGTGGAAATACGCCGTCTCGTGGTCCGGATGGCGACCGAGAATCCGAGCTGGGGCTACACACGCATCCAAGGCGCACTCAAGAACCTGGGCCATCGCGTGGCTCGATCGACAATCGCGAAGATTCTGAAGGAACACGGGATTCCGCCGAGCCGTGAGCGGCCGATGACGTGGCGCACGTTCTTACGTGCCCACTGGCAGGCGCTGTTCGCCGCGGATTTCTTCACGACCGAGGTCTGGACCATGCGCGGATTGGTCACCTACTACACGCTGTTTGTGATCGAACTCCAGTCACGTCGTGTCCGTCTCCTGGGCTCGACGTCGCATCCGGACGAGGCGTTCGTGCTCCAAACGATGCGTCACCTGACCAACAATGTCGATGGGATTCTTCGTGGGAATCGCATATTGATCTGCGATCCGCGATCGGAAGTGGAGCGCCGCCGTCGAGCACCTTCTCGCAACAGCTGGCGTCCGGGTGATTCGAACACCGCCTCTGGCGCCCAACGGCAATGCGCACGCGGAGCGGTTCGTCCGCTCGATCAAAGAGGAATGCCTCCATCGTGTCATTCCGTTTGGTGAATGCCATCTCCGGCGGATGCTCGCCGAGTTCGTCGGCCACTACCATGGCGAGCGAAACCACCAAGGGCTGGATAACGAACTGATCGATCTACCGGCACGGCAGCGCGCGGACGGTCCCGTTCGCCGGCGCGAGCGGGTGGGTGGACTTCTCAGTTACTACTACCGAGCCGCCGCGTAATGGCACAGACCCAGTTTTTGGCCATTACGCGCTCGCCGAACGCCCGGAACCGATTCGCCTGCTGATTCGGGATCACGATCGCAAATTCACGCGACGCTTCGATGAGGTGTTTCAGGGCGCGGGCATCCGTATCGTGCGCACGCCGATTCAGGCGCCGCAGGCGAACGGCATCGCGGAACGATTCGTGCGGACCATTCGTTCCGAGTGCCTCGACTGGCTGTTGATCGTCAACACGCGTCACCTTGAGCGCGCCCTCTCGGTGTTCATTGATCATGACAACCGACATCGGCCTCACCGAAGCCTGAACCTCACGCCGCCGGGCGGTCGGTCACTGACGACGGCGCACGCGAATTCGCAAAAGATAACGGTGGTTCGACGGGATCGTCTCGGCGGCTTGTTGCATGAATATGAGCTTGCCGCATGAGCTGCTCCGAGTTTATGCACCCCACAGGGTCTCGGACCGGCTGGCACCCGCGGCGGGATGACGTGGCGCGAGTTCTTACGCGGGCACCTCCGGAGCGTGCTCGCGGTGGATTTCTTCACGGTGGAGACGATTTGGCTGCAGCGATTGTACGTGCTTTTCTTCATCGAACTGGGCAGCCGCCGAGTGCATGTCGCAGGCTGCACTCCGCATCCGACCGCGCAGGGGGTCACGCAGCAGGCCCGCCAACTGACGTGGGGTATTGGCGCAACGTCCAGAAGCCGTTCGGTTCCTCATTCGCGACCGGGATCAGAAGTTCACCGAGGGTTTCGACGAAGTGTTCCGAAGCGAGCACATTCAGGTCATTCGGACGCCGTGTCGGGCCCCGCAAGCGAACGGCGTGGCGGAGCGGTTTGTGCGGACCGTTCGCAGCGAGTGCCTCGACTGGTTGCTCATTCTGAATCCCCGGCATCTTGAGCGCGTCCTTGCTGACTTCGCGGACCCCTACAACGGGCACCGGCCTCATCGAGGATTAGCCCTCAATCCGCCGCACCCGGTACGTTTGGCGTTCGCTCCGACCACGCAGTGGAGTGAACCTCGCGTCCGGCGCCGCGATCGCCTCGGCGGTTTGGTTCACGAGTACGTCCTGGCGGCGTGACCGGTTTTCTGCACCCGACACGCTCGTCGCCGTGCGCAGGGGGCGTCGGTGATCACGTGCTCGGGCACCGGGCCGGCCAGCGAAACCGTTATACCTGGCTTCTGTGACATGTTCTCTCTAGAGTCGTGAATGCGTGACAGTACAGAACTTCACATTTACCGGCCATCGGTCTGGTCCATGACGGTCGACAGAATCCCCGCGTCCAAACCGCCGGGCCGGCTCGTCTTCAGAACGGTGATCTATAACGTGGTCCTGGCGGTCTAAGCATCGTCCGACGCGCGCGTTCGCTGGGTTTTGACAAGTTCCACGAAGCTCGCGACGGTGGCGACGAGTTCGGCTGACTCGATTGGCTTGGCAAGATGCGCTTGATATCCGGCGAGCAGCGCACGAGTCCGATCCTCGGATCGTGCGAACGCCGTCAACGCGATCGCAGGAATACGGCCTCCGTCCGCGACGTCCTTCTGTCGAACCCGCTCCAGCAATTGGTAGCCGTCCATCTCGGGCAGGCCGATATCGCTGATCAGGATGTCTGGTTGCATTGTGCTGAGAACTTCAAGCGCCTCCCGAGCGGACGCCGCAATGACAACGGCTGCCCCGTAGTTTTCCAACAGCTGTTTCACGAACTCGGCGGCATCGGCTTCATCTTCGACAACGAGCACACGGATGCCTGGCAGCGACACGCCGTCCGTGATTGCGTCCGCTGGCGTTGCTGGCGCCAGAGCTTCGTCGCGCAGGAGCGGTGGCGCGGCGAGTGGGAGCGTGACGGTGAACGTGGCTCCGTGACCATCGCCGTCGCTTTCGGCGTGCACCGTCCCGCCATGGAACTGCACGAGGTTCTTGACGATGGAGAGTCCCAATCCAAGGCCGCCAAAGCGCCGTGCCCGGGAGGCGTCGGCCTGTTGGAAGCGATCGAAAACGTGTGGAAGGAAATCCGCACGGATGCCGGCGCCGTTATCCTGGACGACGATCTCGGCTTCCGACCCGATGCGTCGCAACGTGACCCGAACACGTCCGCCGTTCGGCGTGAACTTGAGCGCGTTCGAAAGCAGGTTCCAGACGACCTGCTGCAGTCGTGCGGGATCACCAGCCATTGGCCCGATCGTCGTGTCCAGCTGCCGATCGACGACGATGCTCTTGGCTGTCGCCGCGTGTTCGACCGTCTCAATGGCGCCTTCGATCAGCGATGCCAGGTGAACGCTCTGTATGTCGAGATGGAGCTTGCCTGACACGATCCGGCTGATGTCGAGCAAATCCGAAATGAGTTGCGTCTGAAGTCGCGTGTTGCGGGCGACGATCTCGAGTCCACGTGCCGCGAGCGCAGGGTCGTCGGGCTTCTTCAGCAGCAAATCTGTCCAGCCGAGAATCGCATTCAGAGGCGTCCTCAGTTCGTGCGACACCATCGCTACGAAGTCGTCCTTCAGACGATTGGCGCGTTCGGCTTCGGCCCGAGCCGATCGCTCCGCGACGAGCAGCCGCTCACGTTCGGACGCAGCCATCTCGCGCTCGACATCAGCCCGTCGACGCTCGCTCACGTCGCGGAACACGAGCACAACACCCACAATGCGGCCGTCACGATTGCGAATCGGAGCGCCACTGTCATCGATCGGACGCTCCGTGCCGTCTGCCGCGATCAACAGCGTATGGTTCGCGAGCCCCACGACCACTCCCTCCTGCAACACGCGAGTGACAGGATTCTCAACAACGCGGCGCGTGTCTTCGTTGACGATGTTGAACACGTCCGTGCAGGCGCGATCCCGTGCCGCATCCAGCGGCCAGCCGGTGAGGTGTTCGGCGACCGGATTCATGAACACCACTCGCCCGCGCACATCAGTCGCGATCACGGCGTCCCCGATGCTTTCGAGTGTCGTCTCGAACCATTCCCGCTGTTCTGCGATGGCCTCCTCCGCGCGGCGCTGTTCCGTGAAGTCGCGAAACACGAGCACGACTCCCAGAATGCGTCCACCATCGTCGAGGATGGGTGCAGCGCTGTCCGTGATAGGACGCTCGGTCCCGTCCCGGCTGATTAGGACGGTGTGGTTTGCCAGACCCAAAATGTGTCCGGACCGAATGACGAGAGCGGCCGGATTGTTGACCTGCTGTCGCGTCGCTTCGTTTACGATGTGGAAGACATCCGCCAACGGCATTCCCTTGGAGCTTGCATTCGTCCATCCCGTGAGAGCCTCCGCAATGCCATTCATGTAAGTGACGTGACCCTCGGGGTCGGATGCAATAATCCCGTCACCGATGCTGGCGAGCGTCACCCGGAACCATTCGTGCTGTGCGGCCAGGGCGGCGGCGGCCTGCTTCCGCTCGGTGATGTCACGCGCAATCTTCGAGACGCCGATGATCGCGCCTGACGCGTCACGGACGGGCGACACTGTCAGCGAGATGTCGATGGGCCGCCCGTCCTTCGCCAGGCGCACCGTCTCGAAATGGTCGATGCGCTCGCCTCGTCGAATGCGAGCGAGAATCTCGTCCTCTTCCGCCTGCCGGTCTGGTGGGATAAGGATTCGGACGGACTGTCCGATCAGCTCAGAAGCTGTATAACCAAACAGTCGTTTGGCGGCAGCATTGCACGACTGAATGACGCCATCCAGATTCTTCGCGATGATGGCATCGTCGGAGGATTCGACGATGGCGGCGAGATACGACTGCGCGAGCACACCATCGCTGAGCTCGGTCAGACGGTCCTGATTATTCAGGTCCATGGGCACCTGCGGCACGACTCGCACGATCCGCCGCGTCTAGCATCGCGCCGGGGTCTCGTGTTGTGTGATGACGGCTCGGCTTGAGTACTCAGAGCATAGCACCCTAACAGCGCTCCCGCCGGATGAAGGCTGTAACGTTAATCTCTGTTCCTTTCTCCACTGCCTGCGCGACAATCATTCATTGAGCGAAGTGATCAATGTCGATACTGGTCGCCACTGACCGCGAGGTCGTCGTCATTGACGTTGAGCCAGGCACTTCCGCACCGGCGCACGGAATCGGTGACCGCCCCACGTGCCTGGCAGTGGACCCTCTACTTCTGGGGCGCGCATCGTGTGGCACGCACCAGGGCGGCATGTTCAGGAGCGATGATGGCGGAAACTCCTGGCAGTCGGTCGGCCTCCCAGGCCGGCTGATCATGGCCGTCACCGCGAGCCCCGTGGAGCGGGACGTGGTCTGGGTGGGCACCGAGCCGAGCGAAGTGTGGTGCTCAGGGGACGCAGGGACCACGCGGGAGCAGACCAGCAGGTTGGAGACACTACCCTCGTCACCGAGATGGTCCTTTCCGCCGAGACCGGACACTCATCACGTTCGGTGGATCGCGTGTCACCCGCTGGAGCCGGAGCGACTCTGGGTCGCGATCGAGGCCGGCGCGCTCGTGTCGACGATCGATCGCGGTCGGACATGGCGCGACGGTGTTCCCGGTGGACCGCGGGACACCCACGAGCTCGCCATTCACCCCAAGGCTCCCGATACCCTGCGCGTCTCCGCCGGCTATGGATATTTCGAGAGCGACGATGCCGGCGCCACGTGGCGCTCGCCCAGCGCCGGTCTCGAGGTCGGCTACTTGCGCAGTGTGGCGATTGATCCAGAGGAACCGGAAGTAGTCGTGGTATCAGCCTCGTCCGGACCGCGCTCCGCGTACGTGGCTGGTCGCTCGGATGGCCGGTTGTATCGCCGTGTCGCTCGCGAACGCTGGGAGCGCCTGCGCAACGGCTGGCCGGAACCAGCGAGTACAATCGCGCCCCTGCTTTGCGCCGGCGCCAAACCCGGAGAGCTGTGGGCCGCGGATGAGCGCGGCGTGCACCGGTCGGATGACGGCAGAAAGAGTTGGCGAGGCGTGGGCAGCTATACGACGTCGCCGCAGCACCTGCGCGGCCTCGCGTTGGTGCCGTGATCGGGAAGCTGTAACACGCGTGCTGCATGAGGTTCCCGGTTCACAAGGTTCCGAGTTCCCGGTTCTCGGGTTCTGACTCAGGTTTAGAACCAGCATTTTCGAACCGGGACCTGGAACTGGGAACTAGTGAACCTCGCCGGCCGCGCTGTTCAGCGTCCCAGTAGAATTTCACGCTGTACACGATACGGAAGTTGCGACCCTGTCAGGTGCAGAAAGCGAAAGAGGCCTAAAAGCACCGAGCCGCGCGTAGACGCGGCTTCAGCATCGCTCACGCTCGAGGAGCGGCGGCGCCCGGATCAATCAGGGCGAGTCCGGACGCCTCGTCAAAGCGACGGTGCAGATGGCGAGGAGTCTCGGTAATCACCAGTTCGAGCGTCGGCCGGACATGCCCTTCAATCAGATGGCCGCCATGGGCCGTCGCATCGGCTTTGCCCAGCACGACGTGGACGTGCACCTTCGGTGTGCCGTTCTCGACCGTGATGTCACCGGCGAACGAAAGGACTTCGACCTGCTCGTCGATGGCAACGTGACGGTATTGTTTCGATGGCCAATCAAAATAGGCGACGATGGCTCGTGAAAAGGCGCCAATCGCGGTGAAGTGGCTGCCACCGAGGCCTTTCTCTCTCGCGAACGCGGCAAGGCCGCTTGCCGCTTCATCCCCCGTCTCGAATACGAGAACAAATGTTCGCAGTCCGTCATGTTCGTCGAGCAGCGCGGTTTTCATGATCGCCACCTTCCTCGCCAGATCGCACACCCCGCCGCCGCGAGGCCGACGGCGATCAATGCCACCGCGGCGAATTCACGCGGCATCGCCGTAGGCGCGCGTGGGCCCAAGATTTCATCTTCGACAGGCCCACCCTTGATGTCCCGCCGACCAGCCATCGCTGCCTGAAGCGCCTGGGCCACGTGCACGGCACGACGTCGTGTGCCCTGTTCGATCTGTTCGCGACAACTGAACCCGTCGGCGACGATGAGCGTATCCGACGATGCCTGGCGAACGGCTGGCAGAAGCACGAGATTACCTGCATCGAGACGTCGTAATGGTTCGCTTCGAAGCCAAAGCTTCCGGCCATTCCGCAACAGCCTGAGTCGAGCATCTCGACGTCGTTGGTCATGTCGTTCATCAGCGCCTTTTCGGCGTCCGTCGTGGCAATAGCCCTGTGATGACAGTGGCCATGCATCATGATTCGCTGAGCGAAACGTGGCGGCTGGTAGCCGGGTACCTGCGTTTTGAGGAAGTCGGCCAGCAGAAACGATTGACGTGATAAGCGTTGTGCGTCCGGATCGTCTGGAAACAGGTTCACGAGCTCATCGCGAAACACCGCCAGGCAGCTCGGCTCCAGCACGACGATGGGCGTGCCCGCTTGGAGCTGCGGGCGCAGTTCACCGAGGATGTCTCTCAGGAGGCGCCTGGCCTGGACAAGAAACCCATAGTCGTACAACGGCCGGCCACAACAGAGCGTTCGCGCCGGAATCACGACTTGGCAGCCGGCGGCTTCGAGCACCTCCGTGGCGGCGATGGCCGTATCAGGATGGAAGTGATTGTTGAACGTATCGGGCCACAGCAAGACGCATCGGCCTCGATCACCGGCGGATGACGTGCCCTTGCGCAATTGAAACCAGGCGACGAATGTGCGGTGGGCGAACCGCGGAAGGGTGCGCTGTTGCGAGATTCCCGCAACGACCTTGGCGATAGTCGACAAGCCCGGCGCCTGAGTGATCATATTTGCCAACTGCGGCATGTGTGACGCCAATCGCACCCAGCGGTGGATGAACCCCATCGCGTACGCCGATCGGGGTCGCAGACGACCTTCGTAGTAATGCGAGAGAAACTCGGCCTTGTACGTCGCCATATCGACGTTCACAGGACACTCGCTCTTGCATCCCTTGCAGGCGAGACAGAGATCGAGCGCATCCTTGACGGATTCGTCCTTCCATCCGCCATTGAGGGGGTCGCCTTGCAGCATCTCGAAGAGCAGACGCGCGCGCCCGCGCGTCGAGTGCGCTTCTTCGCGCGTCGCCCTGTAGCTTGGACACATCGTCCCGCCCTCATGGCGTCTGCATTCGCCGACACCGACGCAACGGATCGTCGTGAAGGCGAAGCTGCGATGATCCTGAGGGAAGACGAAATGCGTGGGCTGGTCGGCCGGCCGGTAGTCGGCGCCGAGTCGCAGGTTTTGATCGATGCGATACGGATCGACGATCTTGCCGGGATTCATCCGACCTTCGGGATCCCAAATCGTCTTGAACACGCGGAACGCCTTCACGACTTCCGGACCGAACATCTTTGGCAAGAACTGCGCTTTGGACTGGCCGTCGCCGTGTTCGCCAGAGAACGATCCGCCGTACGAGACGACCAACGACGTCGCCTCGTCCATGAAGGCTTTGTATTTCTCGATGCCGGGCATCGATTCGAGATCGAAATCGATCCGCGTATGGATACACCCCTGTCCGAAATGTCCATAGAGTGCGCATCCGTACTCGAACTTGTCGAACAACCTGCGGAGATCCCGAAGGTAGTTGCCGACGCGATCCGGCGGCACCGCGGAATCTTCCCACCCTTCCCAGGTAACGGGCGCGTCGGGTACGTGCGCGGTCGCCCCGAGTCCCGACTCGCGCACCTTCCACAGCCGCTCTTCGGTCGCCGGATCGTCGTACAGCTTCATCGTCGGCGCGTTCGGCTTTAGTCTCAGCGCGGCCATGGCTGCCGCGGCTTTGGCGTCGCTCTCGGCCTTCGCGTCTCCTCCGAACTCGACGAGCAGCCAGCCTTTGCCGTCCGGCAGCAACGACACGTTCTCGGGATGGATGCGCGCCTTCTTCATGTCGTCGATCAATCGATCGTCCATGCCTTCGAGGCCGATCGGCTGGAACTCGAGAACGTCCGGCACGTGATCGCCAGCACTGTAGACGTCTGGATATCCCAGCACCAACAACGACCGCGCTTGTGGGCGGTCGATCAGCATCATGTCCGCCTGCAGAATGGTGACGCAGGTCGACTCTGTGCCGACCAGCGCGCGTGCCACGTTGAAGCCACGCTCAGGCAGCAGTTCGTCGAGGTTGTAGCCTGAGACGCGGCGCGGGATTGTCGGATAGCGCTGGCGAATCAGGTCGCCGTACGTGTCGCGCAGCCTGAGTAACGCTTCGTAAATCTGTCCGCGGCGCCCGCCAGCCGCGATGATGTCCCGCAACTCCTCCTCGGATGTGGAACCGACCCACATCCGGAAACCGTCATAAGTGAGCACCTCCAGCCGGTGGGTGTTGTCGGATGTGCGTGAGCCAGGCCCATAGAACTGCGACATGACCGCGTGGACACCGCAGGAGTTATTGCCCAACATGCCGCCCAGCGTGCAGTGGGTGTGTGTGGCAGGATCGGGACCGAAGATCAATCGATGCCGGGCCGCCTCACGCTGCAGCGTGTCGAGCACGACACCCGGCTCGACACGCGCGATCTTGCGCGCCGCATCGATACTGCGCACGCGGTTGACATACTTCGACAGGTCCATGACGACCGCGACGTTGCAGCACTGACCGGCGAGGCTCGTACCGCCCCCGCGAGACAGGATCGGGGCACGGTGCTTCCGGCACACGTTGACGGTCGCGACCACATCGTCCAGATCGCGGGGAACGACGACGCCGATGGGCACCTGCCGATAGTTGGATCCGTCGGTCGCATACAGCGCACGGCTGCCGCGATCGAATCGCACTTCGCCGCCCACGACCTGATGGAGATCCCTCGACAGATCGGTGTGAAAGGTTCGCTTCGTCGCGGCAAGACGATCGGGGGTCAGTGTCGCGGTCGCCACTGGCGTGCGCTCCACATCATCGCCACACCGCCCACCGCCAGGCCAAGCGCAATCGTCAGGTGTTCGTTGGCCCACGTCTGCGGGCTCGACTTCGTGCTGCGCGCCGCAAATCGCCCGTGCGCTCCATGATCGCCAGGCAGCGGCGCCCACAGATTGTCCCGTCGGTTCGGATCGACGGGTTGGTCTGTCTGCTGCGAGTCATATCCCGTCTTCGCCAGGTAGCGATCGAACAGACCTGGCGCGATCTTGTTGCCCACAATGGCGGCCACCGTTGGTCCCCCCACGCTAGGCTCGCGTCGCCGGTGCGTCGCCGCCCACACGATGGCGTCCGCGGCGATTTCCGGTTCATAGATCGGCGGAACCGGCTGCGGCTCGCGCGGCAATCGGCTCTTCACCCAGTCGAACTGCGGAGTATTCATCGCTGGGAGCTGGACCATCGTCACGTGTACGCGGTTGTGGTCGTGCAACAGCTCGCATCGCAACGACTCCGTGAAACCCTGGATCGCATGCTTTGCGCCGCAGTAGGCGGATTGGAGCGGGATGCCGCGGTACGCCAGCGCGGATCCGATCTGCACGATCGTGCCGCAGTCGCGCGGCAGCATCCGTCTGAGTGCCGCGAGCGTGCCGTAGACGACCCCAAGGTAGGTGACGTCCGTCACCTGCTTCACTTCGTCGGCCTGCAGTTCCTTCACGGGTGAAAACACCGAGACCATGGCGTTGTTCACCCACACGTCGATGGGACCGAGTTCGCGCTCCACCCGTTCCGCGGCGGCTTCAACCTGGTCAGCATCCGCGACATCGGCGGGCAGCACCAATGCCCGTCCGCCGCAGCCTTCCACCTCGCGTCGCGCCGCTTCAAGACCGTCGGCGCCGCGTGCGAGCAGACCGATATCGGCGCCGTGCCGCGCGAACGCCCGAACTGTGGCGCGCCCGACACCTGCCGATGCGCCGGTAATGACGACGACCTGTTTCATGGCCGCCTCTCGGAGGACCCATGGGAGGCCACGCCGACGATTTCGGGTCGCGTGGAGATGGATGATCCTGTCTGGGGTGTGAACCGTTCCAACGCTTCCGGATCGAACTCAATCCCGTGACCCGGCGCATCGGGCGGCACCCCGTATCCGTCGCGACGCGCGAGCGGCCGTTTCAATAGCGGTTCCATCTGCGGGATGTACTCCACGAACACGCTGTTCGGGACCGCCGCCGCGATCGTGATACTCAGCTCGGGTGACACATGCGGAGCGACCGGCAGGTTCGCGGCGGCAGCCATGTGACACACGGCGATCGCATTCGAGATCCCACCGACGCGCGCAACGTCCGGCTGCAGGATGTCGAGCGCCTGGCGCCGAATGGCGTCATAAAACGCCGCCGGGCTGTAGAGGCTCTCTCCGCCGGCGCGTGGCGTGACGATATGCCCTCCCAATCGCTCGAATCCGGCGAGATCGGTGGCGTCGAGGGGCTCCTCGACCCAGTACAGGTCGTAGGGTTCAAGTCGCTGAATCCTTCCGATCGCCTGGTCGATCGTCCAGGACTGGTTCGCATCGACCATCAGCGTCGTCGCACGGCCGACGGCTTCGCGCACCTTGGCGACACGCTCGCGGTCCTCTTCCGGATCCGATTTGCCGACCTTCAGTTTCAGAGCGGTGAAGCCGTCCCGTTCGACCGCTTCGGTTGACAGCGCGACCATCTCGTCGAGGTCGCGATTCAGCCACCCGACATGCGTGTTGTACAGACGCACGCGATCCTGCGCACCACCCAGGAGGATATAAAGGGGTATGTTCGAACGGCGAGCGGTCAGATCCCAGAGCGCGACGTCGATCGCGGAAAGCGCCGTTGACGCAACGCATCCCGGCGTCAGTGCGTGGATACTCTTGCGAAGACGTTCGACGATCTGAACAATCTTTCGGCTGTCCACGCCGATCAGTTGAGGCAGCAGGTGGTCCTGGAGAAGCGCCAGAATCGCCGTCCCGCCCGTGCCGATCGTGTAGCCGAATCCGACGGCGTGGCGACCCGCGCGATCGCGAATCTCGACGATCGGCAGTTCGAGCGCGTCGAACCGCTGAATGGCGTCCCCCCGCGGTGGGTCCACCGGCAGGCGGACCAGCCGCGCATCGGCCGTGACGATGCTGGCGTCGTCGGTCATCGCTCGCTCGCCACAGCCTTACCGTCCTTTGAGATCGTGCACCTTGTCGCGAAACAGGGTGAGCGCGATCCGGCCTCGGTTGGGTTGGCCTTTCGCGAGGGACTCGGCCATGTGCAGCGCTTGTTTTGCCTTGACGCGCGCCGGCATCGGCGGCTCGAAGGGGTCGACGATCGCTTCACATAACGCAGGACCATCGGCGAGCAGCAGGGCTTCCAGTGCCGACCGCGCTTCGTCGGGTCGTTCACAGCGGAACCCGGTGCCACCGCACGCCTCCGCGAAGCGGACGAAGTCGATCGGTTCGAGTGACACGCCGTACTCGGGGTTTCCGAGAAACACCATCTGTTCCCACTTGATCATGCCGAGCGTGTTGTTCTTGATGATGACGACCTTGATCGGCAGCCGATACTTCACCGCGGTGGCGAACTCACCCATGAGCATCGTAAAGCCGCCGTCGCCGACGAAGGCGACCGACTGGCGGCCCGGATACGCCACCTGCGCCGCGATGGCGTACGGCAGGCCAGGCGCCATACTCGCCAGGTTGCCTGAACAGGAAAACAGTTGGCCGCGCTTCATATTGACGTACCGCGCGACCCACGTCGTAATGGTGCCTGAATCGGTTGAGACGATCGCATCGTCGGCCAGCAGCTCGTTGAGCGCGCGTGCTACAACCTGCGGCTTCATGGGCATATCCTCACGATGCGATCGCGTGTGCAGCAACTCGCGCCACTGTTTCATGCCGGTCTGCGCCGCGTCGAGGAAGGATCGATCGGCTCGACGCCGAATTTGCGGGATTAGCACTTGCAATGTGCTTCGGGCGTCGCCGCAGAGCCCGACTTCAACGGGAAAGCGCAATCCGATCCGCGAGGGGTCGCGATCGATCTGCACGCCGCGACAGGCGTCGTGCTTCGGATAGAACTCCATGTAGGGAAAACTGGTGCCGGCCATCAGCAAGGTGTCGCATTGTTCCATTGCGACTTCGGACGGCTCCGTGCCCAGCAGTCCGATCCCGCCGGTCGTGAAGGGCGAGTCATCGGGCACCACTCTTTTGCCGAGCAAGGGTTTGACAATGGGCGCCGCCATCAGGTCGGCGAGTTGTTCGAGCTCGGCCCACGCGCCGAGCGCGCCCTGTCCGGCGAGGATGACGGTTTTGCTTCCGCCGTTCAGCACGTCCGCCGCCGCGCGGAGGTCCGCATCGCACGGGACCAGGATCGGCGGCCGCCACACATCCGAGGTGTGTCCCTCAACCTTTTTTTGTGAGGGTTCGTCATCCTTGACCGATTGCTCCTGAAGATCGACCGGACACGTGATGTGTGCGACGCCGCGTAGCGAGAGCGCAGCGCGACAGCCGGCATCCACGAGGGCGCGAACGTGACCGGCTCCCAGGACTTGCTGGTTGTAGACGGCGACGTCCTTGAACAGGGAGAGCAGGTCGACTTCCTGTTGATAACGCGTCCCGATCAGATCGTGATACGTCTGTCCCGTAATCGCGAGGACCGGTGCGCCATCCATCTTCGCGTCGTACAGCCCATTCAACAGATGAATCGCGCCCGGCCCTGAGGTCGCGAGACAGACGCCGATCCGTCCGGTGTACTTGGCGTAGCCGCACGCCATGAACGCCGCGGCTTCCTCATGGCGGACCTGAATGAACGAGATGGAGTCTTGACGTGTTCGCAACGCTTCCATGATGCCGTTGATGCCGTCGCCGGGCAGCCCAAAGACGACGCGAACGCCCCAGTCAATCAGCCGCTCCACGAGGACATCGGACGTTGTTCTCGACATGTGTCTCTCCGTCAGCTGCGTCCGTCAAATTCTGCGGCGAGTCGCGCGAGTGCAAATGCGCCCAACGCCAAGCCCAGATCGCGGAGCGCGACGTCGTAGTAGCCAGGAATCGACAGCAGATTCAGGATGATCCCGCACAGCCAGGCGCCCACTACTAACCCGCCGATTGCCGGCATGAACGCTACCAACAACCCCGCCACAATCTCGATCACGCCGACCCCCAGCATGAACGTGTGGCCTGACACCGGGAGCAGGCGTGTGACCAATGGCGACAGGTACTGATCCCAGTCCACGAGGGAGTGAAAGAATTTGTCGGCGCCGGCGATCACGGGTGCGACCACGAAGGCGAGATGCAGAAGCTGATACGCCTGGTACGCGGGACTGTGCGTCCGAACCCCGACTGATGCGTTCGTCGCCATTGAGAGCGCGCCTCCTGAAAAAGGCTCATGCAAGGACATCTCCTGCATAGGGCACAGCTCTTGATTACCTGTCGCGCGTTGGAGGCATGATGGATAGCACACACGCCATCGCGCGACTCACCGATCAGCCGGCACTTGACGTGATCGCGTCCCCGCTGAGTCGGGCGATCCGAAACGCCTATGAATCCGCCGGACCAGCGGGCCAGCAGGCGAAGAACGCTTTGCACGGCGTCTGGCTCGGCCATCCGCTGCACCCTGTGTTCACGGATCTTCCACTGGGCCTGGACGACAGGCCTTGTGCTTGATGCGGTGGCGTCGGTTAGGCGTGATCGCGGAATGGCGCGCGCGGCCGATGTGGCGATCGCGGTGGGGCTCGCGGGAGCGGCAGGAGCAGCGGTCACCGGTCTCACAGATTGGTCCGAAACCTCGGGGCGCTCCCGTCGTACAGGCCTCGTCCACGGCTTGCTGAACATCGCCGCGACGACGCTGTACGCCACGGCGTACATGCTCCGAAAGACCGGTTCGCGCTCCGTTGGTCAAACGTGTGCGCTGGCGGGCTACAGCATCGCAATCGGCGCGGCGTGGTTTGGCGGCGACTTGGTGTATGGTCAGCGCGTCGGCGTCGCGCACGCGGCCATTGACGCACCGGACACATTTACTGCGGTGGCCAACGCGACGGACGTCCCAGACGATTCCATGAAGCGTGCTCGGAAGGACGACGCTGATGTATTGCTGGTGCGTCAGCGCGGTCGGCTGTGCGCGCTCGCGCATCCATGCGTGCACATGGGAGGCCCGCTCTCAGAGGGCACGCTCAAGGACGGATCCGTTGTGTGCCCATGGCACGGGTCGGAGTTCCGACTCGACGATGGACTCGTGATCAACGGTCCGGCCGCCCAGAATCAACCCTGTCTTGATGTCCGCGAGCGTGCCGGCGAGATCGAAGTCAAGGCGCGCGGCTAGCGGTTCGACCTACACGGCGCCATTGCTGATTGTGAAGCAGCACCGCGGACGCCCCTCGCGGACGCAACATTCATGGGTCGACGCCCCCACGAGTTCGCTCACCAGGCTCTCCATCGCGAGACACGCGCCGTGGTGTTTGCCACTCAGGGCCGAGAGCGGACAGCCGACACCCCGAATAACAAACCCGCCATTTTTTTCGACCTGCGTTAGCGCACCCAGCTGCTCGTTCAACAGCTGACTCGCGAGCTCGACTCGAGCGCGCAACGAGCCGCTTGGCCGCCGGCCAGCCATTAATTCCTCGCCCAAGGCTCTCCCGCTCTGCCGCAGCAGCGACGCAACCTGTTCGGCCGGAAGGCTGTTCGCGAATGTCTGGACGAGTTGACTCAACAGCGGAATGTGCGCCCTCGACAGCAGGTACTCGACCTCCGTCGTCAGCTCGAACACCGTGCGACGGTCGGGCCGTTCCCGGCCGGCTCCCGGTTCGACGCACGAGACCATCGCGCTGCATGTCCATCAGCTGCGCTCGAACGGCGTTCGGCGAGAGGCTAAGCTCGTTCGCCAGTTCGTCGATGGTCAAAGGCTTCGTCTGAAGCAAGCTCACGACTCGTCCGCGTGTAGTCTCGAGCAGCTGCTTTGTCAGCATGGTTGATGAAGTCGTGAAGTCTGTCTCGCTTAATCAGATCAAACTTGCAGGTCTTTCGCCACGTGCCCCGCACCTCATCGATTTCGGCGCCGTCCGGCAGGGGTGTTGCTAGATACGACAGATAACGCTTCGTTATGTATTAAATCTCTGCTGGACCGTAGAAGTCGGTGAAAAGGCAGGACGAAAACCTCGAAGCTCATGCCGATCCTATTGCCCTTCGGCCCTGGTCCGGCGCCCGGCCGATCCGCCGCACGATCTGACGGCCAACCATGACCACCACGCTGGTGGGGCCTGACATTGTCTATGGCTGGGAAGGGGCCGTCTCTCTTCGTCGCGAACACGCGCGGGGAGTGCGGGGATGATCAGACGCTCTCCGGCTACTATTTTCGCGAGGCCAGATTTCTTCGGACGCTGCGTCTCGAAATTGATGGTGACAGGTCGTGGCTCTGCGAAGCCGCGGCCATTGAGCCGCACCTACTCTCGTTTCACTACGTCTACCCCGAAGTCGCGGAGTACGGCGGCGGAGGCAGCGGACAGTCTGGTGACGACACGCCCACGAACAAACGCGGCATCGCTCAGCGCGCCTTGGCGATCCGACTGCTCTATGTCGTCGCGCTGAGGGGGCTCACCGCCCGCCTGACCGCGACGAACCATTCGAAGCGTCGCGTGGTGTGCGAGTTGGCCTGGCAGGTGGGAACGGACTTCGCCGACATCCAGGAAGCCCAGAACGGTCGACGTGAACAGGAGGCACCAGTCGAGGCGGAGACGCGGACGACTGGCCTCGTCTTTCAGTACCGACATCCCGAGCTGCGCTACCGTTCGGCGGTCATCGCGCTCGGAGATTCACCTTGGACGATTACGGCCTCGCGCATCTCGACACCAATCGACCTTGAGTCACAGCAGTCCCTTGAACTTGGTCTTTGTGTTGATGGCAGTGCGATCGATGGGACGGCGATCGCCGACGATCCTGGAGAGCGTGACCGATGCCTGAAGGACTGGCGCGACGGATTCGCGAGGATGTCGGCGCCAGCCAACCGGACGGCGGAACGGATCGTCACGACGAGCCTTCGCGACTTCGGCTCTTTCCCAATGCTCGAGGGCCGTTCGGACGAATGGCTCGCTCTTCAAGCTGGCGTGCCCTTGTACCCCGCGCTGTTCGGGCGCGACACGCTGACTGCCGGATGGCAGGCGGCGTGGGTCGATCACGGACAATCCCTTGGAACCCTTCACCTGATTCACCAGCAGCCGCCGGAATCCCTCACGGCGGGCACGTGGGATCGATTCCGCGCACTATTGGACACCGTCGTCCATTGAGTGCGCTGGAACGTGACGCCCACGACCTGGCCTGATTTGTCGTCAAGCATGGCTGGACGATCAGGACGAAATTGGCAAACGCCACCCGCCGGTGAAGAGAACCGCACAGATGGAGCGGCGAGCCTAACGTTGTTCCGTTACGCTAGACGGTGGCGTTCACGGCCGTCGCGATCACGACGATCCCACAATTCGTCGCAGACGAGGGTCTCGTGCCAGACGACGTCACACGTTTTCAAGAGGCGTGGACGAGGGCGGTCCTCCTGCAGGTTGCGCTGTGGACGCGTGCGTATGCGAAGAACGACCAATGATAAGGCGTTGGAGCGCGTCGGCGCACGCCTCGAGTTCTTCTTCGACGACAAAGTGGCCGCAATCGAGCGCGACTTCGTCGATGTCGTCGGCTCACTTGCGCCAGACGTCGCCCGGCGACGTCGTGGTCGTCGCCAGAAAGTGCCTGGACCACAGCACCAGCGTCGGACACATGATGCGCCGGCCAGCGGTCCGATCCATTCGATTGTCGTGCGGGTCGACGCTGGCACCCGCGCGGTAATCCGCGCACTCCGCCGCAACCATACTCGCCTTTTGGAAGTCCTCTCGTACTCTGCAACGCCAGTGGGTCGAGCGCCTCGCGCCGTCCCGCCCATCGATTCAGGAGGTGATGAAGAAAGAACGATGGATCATGACGAATGATGCGTTCCGGAAAGGTGCGAGCTGGGAAAGGAGTAGCCAGTGATAGCTTCGCATCGCTGACTCGCCATCCATACGTTCCGACACCTCCAACGTCGGAATGATGTCGAGGACGGCGAGGTGCGTCACGATGTCGGGACGATCGAGCGCGAGCCGGTACGGGATGCGGGCTCCGCGATCGTGCGGTCGACGTGATGCGGACGCTCGCGTCGTCAATGGTCCGGCGACGCACACTCAGCCGTGTCTCGTGGCGCGCGAACCGGACGGCCGTATCGAGGTCAGAGTCGCGCCACTGCCCAGGGGACGGTGCCGTAGTGTGAGCAAGAGGCGGCCAGTCTGAAAGCGAGGAGTCATGCCAAAGTCAGCATCGAGCAAGCCCCAGCGCCGTCGCCCTGACAGATCCTCTGCCCCAGGCGCGACCGACGGTACGCGACAGGAGGAGCACGATCTCTCGCGGTCGTCACGCACGGC
>JBKPCD010000306.1:0-5179 GCA_046727175.1 Acidobacteriota bacterium
GGAGCGGGGCGGAGGGGCCCCGCGAGCGAGGGCGGAAGGGGGTCCGGGGGACGAAGTCCCCCGGTTAAGAATGGAATTGAAGAATACATACAGCGCCCGGGAAGTCGCCGCCCTGACGGGATTGTCCGCGCGACAACTGCAGTGGTGGGATGCCCGGCGGCTGTTTGCCCCGGCAGTTGCTCCCAAGCGAACGCCCGCCGGCGGGTTCACGGAGCGTCGGTACACGCCGGTCGATCTGCTCGAGCTGATGGTGCTGGCGGACCTGCGCCGGCAAGGGTTGTCCGTCGCACGGCTCCGCCAGCTTCTGCAGACGTTGCGAAACGTTTTCGGCATCCGCCTGTTCGATGCGGTTGGCGGGACAGGTCCGCTGACGATGCTGACCGACGGCCGCGACCTCTACGCGCGAACTTCGTCAGGCCAGTTCTACAACCTGCTGCGCGCCCCAGCGCAGCCCCTGCTCGTCGTCGGCATGGAGCCTGCGCTGCGGGAAGTCACCGCAAAAGCTAAAAGAAAGGGAAAAGGGAAAAGAGAGAAGGGAAAACGGCGTCAGCCGATTGGAAAAACCTTGTCCAAACCGTCGGCCGGCCGCGGGATCACGTGAACGCCCACGAGCTCGCCGACGCGCCGAGCCGCAGCAGCTCCTGCATCGGTTGCGGCTTTCACCGAACCCACGTCGCCGCGCACGATGGCAGTCACGAGACCGGCATCCACCTTCTGCCACCCTACGAAGACCACGTTCGCGGCTTTGACCATCGCGTCAGCCGCCTCGATCATCCCGACGAGGCCGCGCGTTTCCACGAGTCCAAGGGCTTCGCCAGGCAGCTCTTTCGGCATGCGCTGGCATTCTACTGTAAACGCCGTGCCTCGTGCCTGAGGCACGAGGCACCAGGCGCCAGGCACGGCACGCTCTCTTATGTGATCCGCCCTCGCGCACTCACGTCGAGCCGCTCCTCGACCTTCTCCCCATTGACGAGCCACACGGTATCGACCAGATTCGATACCACGCACGAGTGGTTCGGGACGACGCGCACGAGATCGCCAGGCACGAGCTCACGCGTCGCACCAGACACGCGAACGGTGGCGTGTTCTTCGGATAGTCGCTCGATCGTGAGCGAAGCGTCGGGCACGGGATTCTCGAGACACTCGAACACGGCGCCATATCCTCGCGTGTCCACGGAACAGCCGCGGGCCTGATCGTTTGTCAGGGTCTTGCTGCCGCAGTCGAGAATCACTCGATCGGATGCGGGACGACTCACGACGCGCGCCAGCACGGTCAGCGCACAGTCGTCCCACGTCGCCGAACCAAGCGCGACCTGTGTGCGATCGTAGTAGATGTAATTGCCAGGCCGAATCTCCGTCAGTCCGTCCTGCTGGACGCTGAAGCGGGCGGTCGGTGTTGCGCCGACACTGACCTCGTCAACGGGGACGCCCAGATCGTTCACGCGGGCCGCGAGGTCGGTAAGGAGCGACGCCTCGGTTTCCGCAACTGCTGCAATTTCAGCTTCGGAGTTCGCCAGATACGCGTGCCCGGCGTGGCTGAGGAGCCCGCGAAACGTGAGCCCCGGCATCTCCGCGACCCGCGCGACGAATTCCGCCGCGTCGCTCGCTCCGGGATCGATTCCGCATCGATGAAATCCCACATCTACTTTCACGAGCACGTCCGCGCGTCGTCGTGCCCGGTGCAGCGCGTCGGACCAGCCGCGCGCGACGCCGAGGTGGTCGACGATGAAGGAGAGGCGGGTCTTGTCGAGCAACGCGAGCACGCGGTCGGCGTTGACAGGCTGCAAGGGGTACGGCAGCCGTATGTTCTCGATGCCCGCGTCCGCGAAGACCTCTGCCTCGCCGAGCTTGGCGCAACAAATGCCGATCGCGCCGCGCCCGATCTGTACGCGTGCGAGCTCAGGCGACTTGTGCGTTTTGGCATGCGGCCTGAGTCGAAGTCCGCGCGCCGAAGCCGCCGCTTGCATGCGGTCGATGTTTCGTTCGAGCCTGGTGTGGTCGACGAGCACGCAGGGCGTGCGAAGGTCTGAGAGAGTCACACCCCCGAGTATGGCAGAAACTGCGAAGGGGACGGGACTGTCCCTTAGCCGATCGCGCCGATCGACGTCGGACCCCTGAAACCAGGGAATACGGGACGCGTATCGTTCAGGCCCAGATGACCGTGGACGACCTCTGAGAACACCGTCCGAAAGTCCGTAGTGACCGCCAGGTCGCGTCCTTCATAACGCTGCTCGCGCGCGAGGCCTGGCCACTTGCCGTAGACCTTGCCGCCGCGCACGTTGCCGCCGATCATCATCATCGCGTTGCCGTGACCGTGATCCGTGCCGCGGTTGCCGTTTTCGGCAACGGCACGCCCGAACTCCGACATGGTAAGGACGACGACGTCGGACATGCGGTCGCCGAGATCGCGGACGAATGCTGCAATGCCGTTGGCGAAATCGTCGAGACGGTTGGCGATCAGTCCGTTGGCGGCCCCTTCGTTCACGTGATGGTCCCAGTTCCCCGATTCGGCGACCGCGACCTCGAGGCCGACGTCGGCTTTTATCAGCTGTACGATCTGCTTGAGCGCTTCGCCGTACGGCGATCGTGGATATTCAGCGCCGTTCTCCGGTTGATACCGTCGCGGGTCGGCGTTCTTCAGCATCTTGACGGCATCGAACGCCTCACGCCCGGTCTGATGCAGAACGCCCTGCGCAGCGGCCGCATACTCCGCTTCGAAAGACGCCTGCATCATCTCTCCAGCGCGGATCCCGAACTGACCGATTTGCCCGATCGCGAGCGCCGGCTCGAGACCTTGCAACGATCGCGGAAGCTGGGGCGACAAGGCGACGGCGCGGAACGGCGTGGCGGCTTCGTGCTCGCGCGCATGCAGGTAGCGGTTCAACCATCCGTCCTGCGTGCTCTTCACGCCGGGCGTGGCCGTCTCCATGTAGTCCTGCGCGTCGAAGTGCGAGCGCGTGCCATCCGGCGAACCGCACGCGTGGACGATCGCGAGCTGACGGGCGTCGTACAGCGGCTTCAACGGCGCGAGCCGCGGATGCAGCCCGAAGAATCCATCCAGGTCGACGGCGGCACCCGGATCCGATCCCGGCTGCGCGATCGCGATGGACGGCCGTGCCGCGTAGTAGTCACGCTCGCCGAACGGGATGATCATGTTGAGGCCATCGACCGCGCCGCGCTGGAAGATCGTCACGAGCACGCGGCGGCGCGGATTCCCCGCGCCAGCCACCGTCCGCGCGAGAAATGCGGGAGCAAACCCAAGGCTGACGAGCGCGAGCCCGCCGTTCTTCATGAATACGCGCCGGGTGATCATGGCGACCTACCTTCTCTGGAACTCTGGTGAGCCCAGGACGAGGGCAAGCGCCTGCGGCGTCTCCGTCGCCCTGGCAATCGTGGCGGCTGTCGATTCGGACAGATCTCCGGCGAGCGCGCCGTTGACGATCGCCGTGCGCGCCTGCTCCGGATCGCCCGATGGCGCGTTGGCAGCGGCGGGGAATCGGCCGCTCGTGAGCGCGACTGCGAAGTTCATGCGATTGAGCAGCGCGCCTGTGTTGACCCACGCGTCAGCCCGATCGGGATATCCTGTCGGGGGCTGACACATGTAGGGCGGCATGCCGAGTTCGCGCAGCGCTTGAACCGCAGGAAGGGCGTTCGGCAAATCGACCCCGCTCGCACGCACCGCACTGACCACGAACTCGAAGGGTGTTTTGACTTTTGCTCGATACGCCGCGGGTGCAAAGAACTCCGGTGACGTGATGATCGCTCGCACGACTTCCCTGATGTCGCCATCGGTCTCGCGGAATCGCCGCGCAGCTGTGTCGACGAGAGATTTTGGCGGTTCGTCGGAGACAAAACGGCGCGCGAGCTTCGCGGCAATGAATCGTGCTGTCGATGGATGTTTGGCGAGAATGTCGAGCACCTGCTCTCCATCCTTCTTGCCGCCGCCCGCCTTGATCGTGTGCCCGAGCACCACCTTCTCTCGATCGTCGTGCATGCGCGGCTCGAAGCGGAAGTTTCCGCCCAGACGAGGCGTGGCGATCGTCCATCCGGTGAATGCGCGCGCAACTTCCTGAACGTCTTTCTGCGTGTAGCCGCCGTCGACGCCGAGCGTGTGCAGCTCCATCAGCTCGCGCGCGTAGTTCTCGTTGATTCCTCGAGGCCGCCGATTCTGCGCGGCGGAGGGAGGATCCGCGAGCGTCGCAGGGCGTCCCGTGTCGATGCCCGGTCGTGCGACCGGCATGCGTCGGGGATATGCACGGAATGGATTTCGGGCGGGCGCTGACGAATCCGTCATCCCGTTCTCGAGCGGCGACGAGCTCTGCCAGTTATCCAGATAGAAGAGCATCGCGGGGCTTTCGGCTGTGGCCTTCAGCAGGTCGCGAAACCTTCCGAGCGCGTGCGGTCGAATCACGTCGCGCTCGTACGCCGTCAGGTAGAGGCGCGTCTGTCCCTTGCCCGCGAACACGTTGAAGTGGTTGAACCAGAAGTCGACCATGACCTCCTCGAGCTGCCGCTCGCTGTAGGCGGCGCGCAGGATCTTCTGCTCCGACAGCTCCACGAGCACCTGACGCTCTCCGCGGAGCGCGTCGAGCCGCTGCGGCGCGCGCATCTCACGCGCACCGGCGCCGGAATTCATAGTTCCGTCCTGAGATTGTTGCTGCTGCTGTTGCTGTCGTCGCGCCATGAGGGCCGGCAGGAAGTAATCGTTCGAGAGCTCGCGCGTGCTCTTCGTCAGCGTCTCGAAGGACGACAACTTTGCGGCCATGGCCGTGTCGGGCAGGCGACTCGGCTGCAGCTGTTGCTCGACATACGCCTGCAGCCCGAGCTGACGAACCCTCATGAGGTCGCCTGGCGCCGGCCCGAAGCCAATGCGATTCAGGACGTGCACGATCGTGCGGTCATCCGGGTGTGTGGGGACGGACGATTTCTTCTCGGCAAGCAGCGCAGGATCACAGACGGAGAGCGCGGCGATGCCCGTCAGCAGAACGCTGAGAAAACGGCCCGATGTGCGCATGTCCGACCTCTCGAGCGGCGGTACAGGTTACTGGTTCACCGGTTCCGGGTTTCAGCTTCAGGTTCCAGGTTCGAGCCGGCTTATCAGAACCAACGCGCCGGAAACCAGGAACCGGAGAACCTGGAACCTGTCACGGCGTGCTTCGAATGCCGGCATCGTGCAAGC
>JBKPCD010000307.1:0-18750 GCA_046727175.1 Acidobacteriota bacterium
ATTCGGCGGCGGCCCGGCAGTCAGGTTCAATAGATACAACGCAAGCAGGACAAGACCATAGCGGTGAGAGACCAGCGGCCGATTCCATCGCGAGGGCGGGTTATGCGAACGTAGACTCATACGCCAAACGCAAACATGCTCAGCTCGATGATCAATGTCCCGGATCAATGTCCCGGCGATAGAGTTCCACAAACCGAGACCGAACCTCGGACTTCAACCAGAAGAGCGCAGCCAACAGAGATCCCGTCCCCGAGCCGCAGGCATGAACTGCCGATCTAGCGGCTTTCAATTAGTGCCTGAGCGCGGGGAGGGGCTTATGATCGTCGCTCACAGGTTTCCGAAAGCGACAGGACCCATCAGTTCTTGCAGTCGACTGATCGGCACCACAAACAATGGCTTCACTGATATCCATACCTAGCGAACCGATTGGAAGCATCCCGCGACCGTCTGATCTGGTCGCGGCCTGGGCTGAGCGACACGCCGGGCGATTGTCCGTCGAACGGTTCAACGAAATCGCCGACAACGCGCTACGTGACACGATCCGACGGTTCGAGGAAACGGGGTCACCGGTCATTACCGACGGCGAACAGACCAAATCGAGCTTCGCGACGTACCCCCTCGATGGCATGAGCGGACTCTCGCCAGATGGTGTTGTCGTTCCGTTCGCAGACGGGCATACGCGTCAACTCCCCCGCCTCACGACCGGACCCTTTCGCTACGCGACACGCGCCTCCCTGTATGTTGCGAAGGCGAAACGGCTGACCGGGTTGCCTGTGAAACAGGCCGTGATTTCTGCGTCTGCATTGAGCCTGCTGTACCCCGAGCCCGGCATCCGGGGGTATCCCCGTGAAGCGTTCCTCACCGATCTGGTCAACGAAGCCGCCGCCGATATCCGATTGTGCCTCGAGCAAGGTGCGCACAACGTGCAAATCGATTTCACCGAGGGCCGCCTGTCGCTGAAGCTCGATCCCACAGGTGCGCTTCTCGAGCAGTTCATCGCGCTGAACAATCGCGTCCTGGATCGCTTCTCGGATCAGGACCGACAGCGGATCGGCGTTCATACCTGCCCCGGCGGTGACCGCGACTCGACGCACAGCGCGGACGTGGAATACGCTGGGCTCCTACCTGCGCTCTTCGGGTTGCACGTCAAACGGTTCTACGTCCAGATGGCGAGCGAACGCGACCCGGAACGCGTCCTTCGGACCATTCGAGAGCACCGGCGGCCCGATCACATCGTGTTCGTTGGCGTCATCGATCCCATCAATCCGCTCGTCGAGACGCCAGAAGAGGTGCGGGACCGGACGCTCCGTGCCGCTGAATACATCCCGGCGTAATTCCTCGGCACGACCGACGACTGCGGGTTCTCGCGCTTCGCCGACGACGCCTCCACGTCGCGCGACATTGCCTTCCAGAAGATTCGTGCACGTGTTGTCGGAACGGCCCTTGCCGCCGAGCAAGTGCGTGACGCATGAAGCAGATGTTCATCACCTGCTCCTGCTGCAGTCACCCGCGCGCCGGATGCTGCCGAGGATTCGGCATCGATTGCGACATTCCGGCGGGCCACAGCGGGTCCTCGCACGTTTTCACACAGCTGTTGATCGACGCAGCGACGCGCCACATTCCTCAACGTGCCCTAAAGGGCAACCTCCGCTGCACCAAGATCCGATTCACAGCCACTATCTCGTTCGAGCACGATTCGACCGTACAGCGACTGTGCGCGTCTGACATCGCGCGAGCATGTGGATGCCTGAGCAGCAACGTCAAGTTGTCATCGTGGAACACGACACCGGGATGAAAGAAGCGATCGAACGCCTTCCAAACGAAGCTTCGTCGCTATCACTTCTTCCCCAATACCATCGCCCGCCTGTCGCCCACTTACATTGCTGAATTGAAAATGGATCCCGTTGAAGATCCGGGATCGTCCCATTTCGTCAGCTGCCTGTGAAAAGCTGGTGTAGGAGCGCAGTGTCCGGTATTCGGCTTCGGTTTCACCAACATACACTCCTCCCGACCGCGAAAGTGGAGTTGTGATCATAGAGGAAGCCTGGTGGAAGTCAGGGAAGATTTGAAGGGATTTGAAGAGCTCGACCGAATTATTCAACTCAGCACCACGAGGACGATCGTGGATCCGCCTTCAGGTTTTTATTGCTGAGGAGAACCTCCAGGGTAAGCCTGCCACTCCACTTCATAGTGCCGGAGGAACGGTCGCTGTCTTCTGCAGCGTGCAAGCGCTGTTTCGAGACATTGCGCGTCGCCAGGATCGGCACCGCAGGCCGGAGCCGTAATCGCCTATGAATCTCTTTGCCGCCCTTGCGGTGTGGCCAACACGACGAAGGTCACGGTCCCACCAGGAACAGCCAGTGTGCAGTCTGTGAGTGCCGACGTCTTATGGGCCTGAAAACTCGGTTGCTCAAACAGTACGGTCTCTCCCGAGCTACCGCTGAAAACCACTCGCTGAAGGACACCAACGCCAGTTGTACTCACGACCTGGCCCGCCTGCGCGGGCTCATTAGGACTCACGAACGTTACGCTGGCACCGCCACACTCAAGCACGAAGATCTGCGCGCTTGGGGCACGTGTGTCGGCACCAGCGCTCGGTACGTCCCACACAACGGAGGAAAGAGCAACGGCCAGAATCAAAGAGAGCTGCCTCATACCTACCTCCTTCGGTTGCGGCAACGCACGGTCAAGTCGAGAGTCCCGCTTCAGTGCGCGGCCGCGTGTCTGCCGTCAAGTCATCCGCTCTGCATTCCGCCAACGCCACATTGAGAGTGTCGGCGCGCTGAAATCGGCGCGCGGGATCCTTCTCGAGGCACCGCAGGATGATGGCCTGCAGATCGTGTGGAACGGTGAGCTTGGCACGCTCTGGAAATCCAACGGTGTCGCAGATGTGAGCAAGCCTCACTTCCGCGGAGCTTCCAGCAAACGGAGCCTCGCCAGTTAGCAAGAAGTAGGCGACGGCTCCGAGGCTGTAGATGTCGGTGCGTGAATCGAGATCGCCTCCCAGCGCCTGCTCGGGCGACATGAACGCAGGAGTGCCTTGAATAACACCGCGCTCCGTGAATCGTCTAGCCTCCTGCCTCCATCCCAGCGTGCGAACGAGACCGAAATCGAGCAGTTTGGCGACGTCGTGCTCGCCGCCGCGATCGCAAATGATCGTGTTTCCCGGTTTGACGTCGCAGTGGATCAGGCCGGCAGCGTGCGCTTCGCGCAACGCACCGCAGAGCTGTCGGAGAATTCTTATCGTTCGGCCGGCCGACAGCGGACCTTCCCGCTCGACCAGTTGCTGGAGAGTCAAGCCGGGGAGGAACTTCATCACGTAGTAGAAGGTACCGTCGTCTGCATGCCCATAGTCGTAGATCTGGACCGTGTTGGGGTGCGTCAGCGTCGACGTCATCTGGACCTCACGCTCGAACCGCGCGAGGCTGGCCGAGTCCCGGGCGCGGTCAGGTCGGATCAGTTTGACGGCACACGGGCGCCGCAGAAACGCGTGTTCCGCAAGATACACCTCTCCCATTCCACCTGCGCCGAGACGCTCCTTCAGTCGGTAGTTCCCCAGACGCCGCACGGTGTACGCCTCTTGCCGCAGAACTTCGATGCGGTGCGACCCATAGACCGCAACCGCTACGATCATGCCGAGCCAGGTGCACAGGGCCGCGAGGTAGCGGCCGCTCATCTGCCGAGGGATTCCGTCTCCAATCAGCCCTGCGGTCGCGGTCAGTGCGACAGGAATGGAAGCCATGATGCCAACCACCAACGCACAGCGCCGCCAGGCATTCGGGATGAGGATTCCATAACTCACGATCAGCACGAACCACGTCAGCAGCTGTGCTCCGACCACGATAAGCGCAAACTCGTCGGCGCGCCCAGCGGCGATGGCGGACGCCAGCTTGCGAACGAACAACGTTCTGTAGTCCACCCATGCAAACTGCAGCAGCACGAGCCCGAACAACACCAGTTCGATACCTCGCAGCTGCGAGAGCGTCAATGACCTCCGCCTATGGAGAATATAGAACAGTCCAGCTGAGGTCAGTAACACCAAGCACTTGAAACCCTCATAAACCCGAAGAGAGAGCGCGGATTCGCTATCACTGAAGGTTTTCAACGTCCCAGGGAGTAAGAGCGTATAGAAGGCGCCGATCAGGAGAGCGAAGAGCCACAGCCTCCGGCTCAGAAGTGCTTCAATGTCGAGGATCGACTGAATGCGTGCGTCCCACGCATGCGCCACCGGTGAACGCGCGCCCCCCGATGTCGACCGTGTCGCGTCGGATTCTGCCGAAGCCGTCGGCTGCTCATCGGCGTACGGTGTCATGACCGAACCTTGGCTGAGCGAGGCGATCGCCCCCGCTTCGATCGCAAAGCGCGCCTTCAACTCAATGTCAACCGATGGCAGGACCTTGATCGCAACGTCGCGGCCGAGGCGCGGATCGCGGGCCCGATACACTTCGCCCATGCTGCCCGCGCCGATAGCCGAGACAACCTCGTATGAGCCGATCCGGGTGCCAGGGCACGGCTCATTGTCAGCGGAGGTGCGGCGATTATACGGCAGCACCAGCGGGACTCCTGGGGAAGCTATGGCCGTTGCTGAGCTCGACCTACTCCCCTCGCAACATCTTGCCCCGCTCCCGCCAGCGCCCCTTTACTTCAACCGAGGGCAGTCTCACCAAAAACTTCAATGAAATCTGAGTGCGGCTGTGGACCGGGCGCTCCTTCGATGAGACCAGAACCGCGCCCCACCAGTGGGCGGCGTTCATTGCGCATCGCCGATTCCGTGCTGACGATTGACGTCTTCACGAGATAGTCGAAGCCGGGCGGTGACAGCGTCTGCAATTCGGTGAATGGCGGCTCGGCGGACAGATGGCGGCGATCAGGCTGACCGGACTACTCCCTTCGAAAGCCTTTCGATCAGAAAGAACGCAAGCCCTTCGCGGGACACCTGCATGAACACGGGGAAGCCTGGTTCGAAGCGGTGTTCCCAATCAATCTGAAATCCCAAGCAATCGACGTAAAAACTTCTTGTTCCTGGCGTAGTCAGCGATCCGCAGTGTCGGCATCACACGCTGCTGCGGATTCTGATCACCGGCCATTCGGCGATCCTTCGAGCGCTTCGATCGTCGGACACGCGGGCTCTCTGGCAGCGGTGAGCGCCTGTTCACAACCTACCAGGTGCCCATGCAGCGTCCGCCGACACTCCCGCAGTTCCTTGATGCGAGCGTCGATATCCTCGATGCGACGTGTCAGCAGCTCACGGACCTTTCGACACGACGCCGCATGTGGCCGGCGTTGGCGCCCGGTCACCAGCTGCTGCACATCGTCGAGCGTCAACCCGAGCGACTGCGCCTGTTTGATGAATCTCACCTGCTGCGCTGCATCGTCCGAGTACAGGCGGAAGCCGCCCTCCGTCCGAGGTGGAGCGGTCAGCAGGCGGCGCTTCTCGTAGTACCTCAGCGTCTCGACGGAGACGCCGGTCTGTTGAGCAATCTCACCGATGCGGTACGTTCGTGAGGACTCCATTCCTCGTCCTTCCCTCAGTGATCTCGGGATCGATGCGCTTGACGGCCGCGATCACGTCACCGAGGCAGCACACGCCACGCGGGTTCCGGATCTCGCAGGCGCACCGCTGGCCGGCGATGTGTTCGCGGATGCGATCGACAACTTCCGTCCGTCGGCTCCGAGCGAGCTCGGCGCGAATAACTCCTTCCATTTCTCCGAAGCAGTAGCAGAGATTCCGCGAGCCAGAATTCTGCTTCTGCCAGACCGGCACCCGGATGTCCTCGGTGTCAAAGCGGTCGCCCGCGTCTCCGAAATAGACAATCTGGCACGCGTGTGTGCTGCAGAACCGATAATGCGTCACCTGAACTCGCCTCAGTGCGATTTCGGTCAGCAGGGCTTTCACCGTCTGGAGCTGAACTGCCGCTCCGGGCTGCCCGCAGACAGGACAGCTGCGCGCATCAGGTTCAGCCATGGTCCCTTCGCAGCAGTCAGCCATCGCATACGAGTATGAACTCTGAAGTGCACTTCAGAGTCAAGCGAGAGCTACGCTATCGCGGTTTTGCACCGCACGAGTTGAAGGGCTTGGGTTACAGAGACTCGGATGCGACGCGCGAACGGCGTCGACCGAATCGTTCGTAAAGGATCGGGACCACAATCATGTTCAGCGCCGTCGAGCTCAGTAGACCGAACATGATCACCATCGCCATCGGTGCCTGAATCTCGCTGGCGGGCTCACCCACCGGCTGGAACATCGTGCGCGTCACGACGAGGCGTCCGACTGAGGGCCGATGCGATTGAGGAAACCCGACTTCGTCACCGTCCTGTCGTCTTGCTCGCACTCGTCATTCTCGCCGTGATGACCTTCGAGCTCTAGATGCCCCATCACTAAACGCATGGCGCATCGGGCTGCTCGTCATCTATTCTTCTTGGTCTCTCATTCGGCAATGCGTTGCGGTGATAATGGAGGGTGCGCCTGGTCACATCGACGTGGATGCGGTGCACGCGTCGCTGTTGGAGCTGCCGCACGTGACGAACGTTCACGACCTGCACGTCTGGACCATCACGAGCGGCTTCGTGGCGCTATCGGCGCACGTCACATGTCCTGGTGACCACAACCACGACGGGATGCTGCGGGAAGCACACGGGATGCTCGCCGATCGGTTTGGTATTCGTCACACCACGATTCAGGTCGATCGTGATCCTTCGTGTGAAGGGACCCACCATCAACCGGCGCCGTGATAATCCAATCGTTTGCACCGTGCCGTCTGCTGCCGGCCGTAGCGATCCTCGTCTGCTGGCCGGCGATCGCGTTTGCTCAACAGCCGTCACAATCCAGCACGCCTCCGCAGCACAATCACGAGGCGTCGGTCGACCTGTTTCCTTCGCGTGAAGCATCCGGAACAGCGTGGCTGCCGGACGAAACGCCGATGTACGGACTGCGGCGGACCGTTGGCGCGTGGGACCTCATGTTGCACGGAGCCGTTTTCGGACAGTTTCTCTATGAGCCAGGCGAGCATCATCGCACGGGAGGGTTCAGCAGCCGTCAGGCAAGCAGCGTGAATTGACTCATGGCTGCAGCGCGACGGCCGCTCGGCGTGGGCCGTCTGGGCCTTCGAGGCATGGCGAGCGTCGAGCCGTGGACGGTGCGCGATTGTGGCTTCATCAACCTCCTCGCCAACGGTGAGATGTGCGAGGGGGATACGATCCACGACCGGCAACATCCGCACGATCTTATTATGGAGCTGGCCGCTGAATACGAGACCGCTACGCGGTTCGCTACGGTGGCAACTCTACGCCGGTGTGGCTGGTGAGCCGGCGCTGGGACCGGCCGGGTTTCCGCATCGCCTCTCGGCTCTTCCCAATCCAGTCGCACCCATTACGCACCATTGGCTCGACTCGTCGCACATTACTTTTGGTCTCATTACAACAGGCGTGTACCAGCGACGGTGGAAGGCGGAAATGTCGCTGTTCAATGGGCGGGAGCCCGACGAAGATCGCATCGATCTGGATTTGGGAGCTTTTGATTCCTTCTCCGGTCGACTAACGGTCATGCCCACCAGTGGCCTGACGGTACAGGTTTCTGGGGCACACCTTCACGCCGCTGAAGCGGAGTTCGCGCCGCAGCCGAGGAGCGATGTGGAACGTGCAACCGCATCGGCAACATACCATCGGATCACTGGAGCCCGTGTGTGGGCCACGACGCTTGCGTACGGCGTCAACGCTGGTCGCGAAGTGATTCCCGGCGGCGTGGTCGATCTTGTGACGCATGCCGTTCTCCTCGAGAGCACGTTCACAATCCACGAGCGGCATTCCTGGTTCGGTCGGATCGAGGCTGTTGGTAAACCGGGCCATGACCTGCACGTTCATGAAACACCAGCGACGGTCTTCGGCGTCGGGAAGGCACAAAGCGGGTACGTGCGCTACTTCAACGCCTGGACGGGGGTCGTGGCGGGGGTCGGCGCGACCGCCTGGCTAAGCCTTGTTCCTCCGGCACTCGCATCTAGGTATTCAGGCCGAGTGGCTCCGGGATTCGGAGTCTTCGTCACGGTTCGACCGTCACCCCACGAGATGTAACGGCCAAGATCGCACCCGGCGGGATCGCGGGGCCAATCCAGTGTGGGTCCCTAGTGATAGTCGCGAGCGTGGGCACGCTACTGCACGCGGCCGACGTAGCGGTCGAGCCATCCAACGACTTCCTGGACGATCTGGCTGTGCTGGGTCACAAAGATCTCGTGTCCGCCGGGATAGAGCACGTGCTTCTTGTCCGCGCTCGGCGTGCCCAATCCCTGGAACAGGGGCCGCTGCGACGTCTGAAGCGGAAAGATGAAGTCCTGGTCGCCGTTCAACATGAGGACGGGAACTCGCAAGCGGGGCGCAAAGTTGAACGGATCAACTTCGGGCGCCGGCTTGGCGGTGCCAAGACCTCCCATGAGCAGGACACCCGCCTTGATGCGCGGGTCGAGCGCGATAATGATCGGCCCAACCTGCCCGCCCCACGATAAACCGTAGTAGGCCAGCCGGGCGGCGTCGATGTCCGGCCTCGTTTCGACATAATCGAGCGCCCGCCTGGCATCGCTCACGAGCTGCTGCACCCAGGTGGTGTGGGCTCGCGTCTGGGGCAATGCAGACGCGACCCGTGGGTCGCTCCGCCCGTAGGTGTACTTGTAAACCGGATACACCAGGGCGCGACCGCTCATGACGATGAAGTCGATGCCAAACGTGTTCAGTTGGAGATCCGGGCTGTTCGGTGCGCCAATCGCGAGAGCGCCCGGGAAGAACAGCACCGCCTGGTAGCGCGGCTTCACATTCTTCGGAAGATAGAGGTGGACGGGCATGCGCTCGGCGCCGTACACGGTGGCTATGCTGACCACCTCATGCCGCCACTGCGGTGGGGCGTCGTCGGTCGACTCGACCCGCGCGTCGAATGGCGTGCGATCGTAGCTGTACTGGTCCGCGTAAATCCGATACACGGCGTCGGCCACCGGCCGCTCGGTGGCGTAGTCACGGGCCAGCGGGGCTACGGGCGCGAGGGAGGCCGGTGGCGCCGGGCCGCCGCCGTAAGCCACGCAGCGAAACCCGTTCGTGTCGGACCTGTCGAAGGGCGACCGGGAATCCGAGTAGACGAACTGGTAGTCCGGATCGTTCCACGCGCCGCCGAGGATGTAGCGCTTGCCGGTGCCCGCCTGCTCGTTCCAGACCCACTCCTTGATGTTGCCGGCCATGTCGACCGTCCCGTAGGGCCCGAGACCGGGTGCGGTGCCCACCCGCACCGTACCTGCGCCGCCGAAGTGGCTCGAGCGCGTGATCGAATTGCCAAGCTCCGGGCGCGCCGCGTGCGTCCAGTGATAAATCGTCGGCAAATGCTTCCCGCGGAATGCCGCGTACGCCGCGGCCTCGTACCAGCTCACCGCCGCCACCGGCCAGTCCTCCCGGCCGGCCGGGTAGGTGCCGCCCTGCCAGGTCGACGGCCCCGGGCGTCCGGTACCATCGCGGAAAAGGGTCATTACCGCAGTCCAGTCGAGTGTCTGACCCTCGCGCACGAATGGCTCCGTCCAGTACTTCCGTTTCTCGTAGCCGCCCACGTCGACAAACGCCTTGAACTCCGCGTTCGTGACTTCGTGCCGGTCGATGTAATAGTCGGGCGCGGGCACGGGCCTGTAGTAGAAAAACCCATTCAGCGTGAGTTGCATACCTCTCGGCGGAATCGAAACGGCGACCATGCCGGGAGGATGGCTCCCCGGGGTGGGCAGCGCCACCACCGCATCGAAACCTGGCAGCACTTCCGTAAAGTCCGTCGCCCGCACGATCTCGATCGGCTCATATCCGGCTTTTTCGAAGCGCCACCAGAACACGCCTCGAGGGAGCCGGGTGTTGACGAGCGGAGTCCGACCGACCGGATGCCACGTGGTGTCGCCGCCGATGAGCCGGACCGATACGTCGGCGCCGGCAGGCGTCGTGGTAATCGAGACGGGACGAGAGATGCGGGACCACAGGCCGTTCAACACCGGATCGCCCGCAATTCGGGTCTCCGCCTGCGTCGCCAGCAGAAACGCTTCGCCGTTGCGGTCGAGGGAGGCGAGCCGGAGGATCTCGGGCAGCGCCACGTCGCGCGCCCAGCGCGTGCCGCTCGATCGCCACGCCCATAGCGCGACCACCGCCGCGACCACGACGACGGCGCCCCCTAGCGCGCCGATTGCCCAGGGCCGGCGCAGGGGCGGGACGCGGGTCGAGCCGGCTAAGCCTGATGCGGGGCCCGATGCCTGCACGCACGCCTCGAGCGCGTGCACCAACTCCCCGGCGTTCGCGTACCGGCGTTCACGGGCCTTGTCGAGCGCTCGCTCGACCACGCGCGCGATGTCGTCGGTCACCCCCGCGACGCCCGTAAGCGGCGACTGCGGCCGATCGACAATCGCCTGCAGGAGCTCGTAGTTGTCCGCGCCCGAAAACGGCCGACACCCGGCGAGCATCTCGTAGAGCACGACGCCGAGCGCCCAGACGTCGCTCCGCTCGTCGGCACCGCCGCCACGGACATGTTCTGGCGCCATGTAGGCGATGGTGCCGAGCGTGGTGCCTGTCTGCGTCAGATCGCCGCCGCTCGGGATCTTGGCGATGCCGAAGTCGAGCAGCTTGGCCTCGTCCTCGGTCGTCACCATGATGTTTCCCGGCTTCACATCGCGGTGGACGATGCCGGCCTGATGCGCGCGGGCCAGCCCGCGCGCGACCTGCAAGGCGACATGGACTGCCTCGATCGCCGGCAGCGGGCCACGTTCGAGGCGCTTCTTGAGCGTCTCGCCGTCGCAATAGGCCATCGAGAGAAAAACCCTGCCGTCGGTCGTTTCCTCGATGTCGTGAATCGTGCAGACGTTGACGTGATCGATCGCGGAGGCCGTGCGCGCTTCCTGAAAGAAGCGTCGCTTCGCGTCGGGGTCGCACACGAGCTGCGGCGGGAGGAACTTGAGCGCCACGAGGCGGCCAAGCCGGAGGTCCTCGGCCTTGTAGACCACCCCCATGCCGCCGGCGCCGATCTCGGCGATGATGCGATAGTGGGAGACTGTCTCGCTGACCATCAGGGCTTCACGCGCACTGAATGTTACACCTTACCGGCTGCGTCGCCGTCGCGCGACGTGCGGAAGTGCCAGATCAAGAGCGCGCGTACCAGGTCCGTGCCGAGTGTGAGTTGCTTCACGGCGCAGTCGACGGACAACGCCGCCGGCATTCTGCATGCGCAACGCGGGGCTGGTGGTCCGGTGACGCTGTCCCGGCAACCGTTCCATATCGGCATCAACGACGTGTTGAGTCCTGGATTCGATCCGCGTGCGTTCATGCTGTTCGATGCGTGGCAGAACCTGGCCAGCTCCGGATGGGATCCGTACACCGATGCCCGCGAAGCCGTCGCACGAGGACAGGAAATCTTCAACACGCGCGGCTTCACAATCGCCGACGTCCGCGGCGTAAACGACGCGCTCGGCGTGGCCGCGCTCCGGGGTACGTGCACCACGTGTCACAACGCGCCGAACGTCGGCAATCACTCGACGTCACTGCCGCTCGACCTCGGTCTGACCACCGCCGCCATTCGGACACACGACTTGCCGCTCTACACGTTCCGCAACAAGACGACCGGCGAAGTCCTGCAGACGACGGATCCCGGTCGGGCGCTGATCACCGGCAAGTGGAAGCACATGTCGTTGTTCAAAGGACCGATTCTGCGGGGCCTCGCCGCGCGCGCGCTCTACTTCCACAACGGATTTGCCGCAACGCTGGCCGACGTAATCGAGTTCTACAATGGCCGCTTCAACATCGGCCTCAGCGCGCAGGAAAAGTCCGATCTCGTAGCGTTCCTGACGGCACTCTAAGAGAGGGAAAGATCCAAGGACCGGCCTGCCTACTGCGGCGGATGAGTCGATTATCGCGCAGACACCAAAGAGACACACGACCAAGAAGTCGAGCCCGTTGCTCCGATCTCAAGCGCCCTCGGCCGGCACGGTTTCAGTGGGGCTTATCGGTGAACTGATCCGAAAAGTCAAAACGATCGTACCAAGGCGGACCTCATCGCCGTCGCAGATACGGCGAGGTGTTGTGATCCGTTTTCCGTTCAGATCCGTCCCGTTCTTGCTGCCGAGATCTTCCAGAGTTGCCTCGCCACGCGCGACCACAATGCGTGCGTGATGCCGCGAGACGCCGGGGGAATCGATTTGAATGGCGGCGTCAGCTCCCCGTCCGATGACGTTCACACCTTCCATCAATGGGAGCTGACGACGCTCGAATATCAACCACAGCTTCGGGCGAGACTCTTCAGAGCGAGTCGCCCCCATGCTTACGGTGACGTCGCCGACGAATTGGTAACCAAACCCGTACACCGTTCGTAAGAATTTTGGGCTCGCAGCGGTGTCCCGGAGCGCACGGCGGCTCTCGACGACCAGACTTGCGAGATTCGTCTCCTCGACGAACGTCGATGGCCAGAGCCGCGGTTGCAGTTCGGCCTTGGACACGGCACGAGCCCGGTTCTCGACGAGCAGCGCCAACAGATCGAAGGCCTTCGGCGACAAATGAACCTCGCCGCCGTTCAACAGCAGTTGTCGCGTGTCCGGGTCGAGCGTGAAATCTCCGAAGTGATAGGCCAACGCCGGGCTCCCGATTCAGTCCTCGACCAGCTTTCCGAATAGCGGCTGACCCGCCCGGGCCGCGGAGTACGCGAACCACGCGACGGCAATCAACATGACGAGCGACGCGATCATCGGCGCCGACCACCACGCCGCCAGGTTCGTCGTGAGGGGTGTGTCGATCACGATATTGTCCACAAACAGCGTCGTCGCCGTTGCCAACAACCCGAAGCGATGGATGACGACCGTGAGGAGAAGCGTGAACCCGACGTTGTTGAAGCGGTCGAACCAGTTGCCGGAGATGACGGTGCCGCTGTTCATGAGCAGGAGCAGCACGAGGAAACCAACGACGAGAGCAGCGCGCGGCCGCTTCAGCAGCAGCCGAAGCACCAGGAAGACCAACGCGACGGCAAGCGCGCTCGACAGCGCGCCGATGACGACGTTGAGCCACTGCGCGAGCAGCGAAGTTAGGCCGTCCAGATACGGCAGCCCGTTCCCCAGTGGCAGTGCCGGAATGCGCCAGCCGAGCGCCATTGGCACGAGCTTCGACAGGTCGATGAGCACGCCGACCGCGCCACAGGCCAATCCGATCAACAGCTCGCGGCCCACACGCGGGTCGCGCACGTGGCCCGAGAGCAGGCGCGTCCATCCGAGCAATGCATCGGGCCAGAAGCGCCGCGCGTAGGGCTCGATCGCGAGGTAGTAAATCCACACGACTCCGCCGGTGAGCGCGCCAAACGCCAACGCGCCGAAAATCTGCGGCGTCTCGATGTTCGGGTTGGTCGCGTGCGTGGCCTTCAACAGATTGAAGGCGATTGAAGCGGTCGTCATCCCGATTGCGAAACGCGCGGCGCCGCGGCGGTCGCTACGGTTGGCGCGAAGATTCCGCCGTGCGAGCAGAATGCCTCCGGCCAGCATCGCGACCCACATCACGATGCTGGTGGCGTCCGTCAGCTGCTGCAAGCCCGTTCGCGCAGAGGCGTCCATGCGGGGCGGCGCCGCCCACGGCCATACGAGCTGAAACGACACCAGATGATTTCTGTACGACGCCGCTTCGATGCGCACGCGCATGTCGGCGCGGCCGGGCATTGGCCCTTCCCACGCCGCCGTGGCATCCGCGAAGACGGGCGGAAGCCATTTCGGCGTCGCCGGCGCGAACGTGCTGGCATCCAAGTCCGCGGCCTCAAACCCCGCCGGCCACGGGGAGTCGGCCGCTGCGTTCCCCAGGGCGATCGCCGGCGGCACGGAATGAAATTCGACGAGGCGCCCTTCGGTATCGAGCAACAGCTGACGCATCCCCGGGAGCGTCACCGGAGGGTCGCGGGCGCTCACGCGGCTCGCTGGTGACGACGGCGCCAGCGTTTTCGGGCTGGTTCGATACCAGAAGATCAACGCCGCCGGACGGCCGATCCGAAGGTCGGTCCACCACGCCGCAGGCCCGTTCGTTTGCGCCCACCGTATGTAGTCGTCGTCGAACTGGAACCCCATTGCCCGATCGGCGATGTCGTTTCCATAGCCAAGCTTCTTGAGTATCTGATTCGCCCGATCCGCCAGTGCGTCGCGGGGGATAGCCATCGGCAGCTGGCTGATCACCGATCCGTGGCTACCCGCCACGACGGCCAGAACAAGGACCAGGAAGAATCCTGCAAGCATCGTGAGCGCGGGCGCGACCGGAATGGCCACGCCTTCAGCGGCCGCGACGAGCAGGTCTGGTGACGGTGTCTCGCCCGCAGCAAGCGCGGCCGCGAGCGGATCGGCACCAGGCAACGCCGCCGCCACCGTCAGCGCCGACGCGGGCCGCTTTTCCGGATCTTTCTCCAGACATCGGAGTATTACCGTTTCCACCGTCGGGTCCAGGTCACGCACGATGGACGACGGCGTCGTCACCGTCCCTGTGTCGTGAAGATGCTTCAGTTCGCCGAGCGTCCTGACCTCGTACGCACGCTTGCCCGTGAAGATCTCAAAGAGGATCAGTCCGAGGGCGTAGAGATCGCTCTTTGTGGTCGCCGGCCTACCGGCGAGCAGTTCCGGCGCCATGTATTGCGGCGTCCCCGCGACCCCTTCCCCTGCGCCGCCCAGAGTGGCAATTCCGAAGTCCGTAATGCGGACGTCACCGTTTCCGTCCAGCATCACGTTCGCCGGCTTCAGATCCCGGTGCAGGACGCCCTTTTCATGCGCGGCGGCGATCCCCGCGCACAGCTGGCGCGCGATCTGCACGGCCTTGTCCGGCGGCATCCGTCCAAACCGCCGCAGCGACGACGATAGATCTTCCCCGTCCACGTACTCCATCGTCAGGAAGCGGTGGCCGTCGGCTTCCCCGAGGTCGTACAGCCGACAGACGTTTTTGTGGGAGACCTGTCGCGCGACCCGCAGTTCGTTGTGGAATTGCGCGACACGGGTATCGGTCGCCGCGACCCCTTCCGGCAGAAACTTCAACGCGACGGGTTGATCGAGCGTCAGGTCGTCGGCCCGGTACACTTCGCCCATCCCGCCGCGCCCCAGCAGCGCCACCAGCCGGTAGCGACCCGCCACGATCGCGCCTGGCGCAAACCGAGACGACCCGGCGGCAAACGGTGTCGCTCCTGTAGGCGTCATCGTGGTCCGGGTTGGCCCGAGCGTCGCATCATCGAAGGGCGTCGTCATTTCAGCTTCAACCCTGTTGCGAATACTGCCTGTCCATCATGACGATGGAACCCGAACGCCGTCGGCGACGACAGCAGCACCGGCCTGTCGTTCAGGGAGCCGCCGATCACTGTGCGAGTCCTGGTGCATCTGACTCGAACTCCCGTCATCATCAACCAGCCGCAGCACAGTCCTCGTTACCAATCTTGTCTAGTCCTTGTTTAGGCGGTGTCAGCACGTCGAGTGCCAGCTCCCGAAACAGCGACACAGCACCATCCCGTTCTTGTCAACTTGTCGCCGGCGTGTCTCTGGCCCGCACTAGAAGATCCAGAAAGGTGCGTGGCGTGACGAGCCGCACGCCCTCGTGTTCTCCGATCTCCAGAAGGTCGGGATCCCCTGACACTATGAACGCGGCGCGACCCTCGGTCGCCGCGGCGATGTACTTATCATCGTCCGGGTCGGCGCTGATGCGAGCGACCAGGTACTCGGCAGGGATCATCTTCGCCAGGACGAGAATATCCTCGAACCACAGTTCTGGTTCGATTCTCGAGCGCGCAGCCTTTCGCATCTTGGAGTAAGCCAGAGAGAGCAGGACCTCGGCGGCAATGTCTTCCGACATGACAAGCTCGAAGGCTCCGCCACGCAGGAACCGGGAGACGATCTGGCCTAGGGGACCCTCGGGACGAACGTAGGCGCTGACGTACACGTTGGCATCAAGAACGGCCCGAAGCACCGCTCGGACTTATTTGGCGGAGAGGGTGGGATTCGAACCCGACACGATCCTTTAGATTCTGTAAGTTACAGATTCTACGTTGCCAGGGTTGCCGTAGATGCCAGGAATGCCGTCGCGCCTTGCACCGGATTGCACCGGCGACCCGAGCGTGCACTGAACGAGGAAGCGGCGCCTCACCCTCGTGCCGGCTGACTTCAGGGTTTGCGTTTCGACCAGGTTGTTCCTGACCGACGAGCTCCGAAAGAACTCAAGCATCCTCGTCAACCTGTGCACGAGCCCACCTTTCACCGTCACCGATGCGACGAAGCGGTACCCCGCGTCGGGGGCGTTTCGATCTTCCGCAATCCACCCAGCTGGTAGCGTCGGGAATCCGTTTTCAACGCGAGGAGGCCAGCTACTGCTCACATCGACTACGATCCTTCGCGAATGACTCGCCGCGTGCGATTCGGACCGTTCGAGATCGACCGCGCGGCCATGGAGCTGCGCAAGCATGGGCTGCGCGTCAGGCTGCAGAAGCAGCCCTTTCAGATTCTCACTGCGCTGCTCGATCGACCGCACGAAGTCGTCACGCGCGCGGAGCTGCATCGCACGGTCTGGAGCGGCGACACGTTCGTCGATTGCGAGCACGGGCTGAACGCGGCCATCAACAAGCTCCGTCAGGCACTAGGCGACTCGGCCGAGAGTCCGAAATACATCGAAACGATCCCCGGCGTCGGCTATCGCTGGCTGGCACCGGTCGAAGCGATTGATGCGGGCGCGGGCGCGCCGATAACGCCATCAATCGAAGCGACAGCAGGGCTCGAAGCGCCAGCCAGACCTGTGGCGCCTTCGAAAAGTTTGGCCGCATCGTCGCGGTTCGGCGTGTTGCTCGCGATACTCCTCGTCGGCGCCGCAGCAGGCTGGATCCTGCGATCGGCAACGGTTCGACTCCCGCCCGCTGCGCTGATGACATTCACGATTGGGCCGCCCGAGGGTGCCTTCTTCGAACCGGCCCTCACTCGCCAGGACTTTGCCATCTCGCCGGACGGCGAGCACCTCGCGTTCGTCGCGAGTACGGCCAGTCATTCCCAGCTCTGGGTACGCGAAATACGATCGCTTCACAACGTGGCTCTGGCACCGGATCGCCACGTGCGGGGCGTCGTCTGGTCGCCCGATAGCCGCTTCGTCTACTTCGACGAACGAAACACGGTGTGGCGCGTATCGATCGACGGCGGCGTTGCGCAAACGATTTGTCAGCTTGCGGCGGGCCCGCCATGGATGGGACTGCTGCACCGCGCCGACGGTCTCGTCCTCTACACGCGTGCCGGCAGCTATCAGGTTCCTGCGTCAGGCGGTACTCCTCGGCTGATAGATGCAGCGCCCTATCAATGGGTCGAGCCACTTCCGGACGGCCGGATTCTGCAAGTCCAGTTCGATCCCGAGATCCAACGGTATAGGGCGATTGTCGAGGACCCGGCCCCGCACCAAGGAGAAGCACGCGGTCGTCGAAGCCGATTCGCGCGTGCAATACGCGCCACCGGCGCCGGGCGAGGGGTCATCTCTTGTACGTGCGGGGAGGAAGCTTGATAGCCCACCCATTCGACATGCGCACCACGCGGCTCGTCGGAGAGCCGCGTCCGAATCGGTCAGAATGGCTACATCGGTATCAGACCGATTGACACAAGTCGATTGGGTCCAAGATGTGAGGCCCTCGATCGCCTGCTGCTTCAGGTCGCCCAGATGGCCGAACAGAACGAGCTGTTCTTCGGGCCGTGTCACCGCCACCGGCGAAAATGCGCCAGCAATGTGTCGAACGCGCCTCGCGGGAGATCGACTCCTCCGGGAGATGGCCCACGGCGCGAATCGTCTGACGCTTGATCCAGGTAAATCTGGCAGAACGGACAGCCCGCGAGGTGTTTTCTCGAAACGCATCCGCCTCTCAGCCGACAACGCACCTTCGAGGTAGTCGGTCACCAGCTCGACGGAGCGCTTTACACGACACGTCGCGATCTGTGCGGTATTCGCCATGGCTTAGGCACGCTCGAAGTGGCGCTCGAGCGCGCTGCGCACGCGGCTGCGTGCGCAGTGGAGGAGCACGGGCTGATTAGTCTCGGTAATCTCCAAGACGTTACACACCTCCTCGGACGTCCACCCCTGCACATCCCGCAAGGTGATGACTTCGCGCTGGGATGGCGGCAGCGTTGCGATCGTCCGATGAACGAGCTCGAGCGTTTCTCGGGTGAGCGACTGGTCTTCCGGCGGACCTGCCCCCGCCTTGGGCGGCAGGGCCATTGACCGAGATTCTTCAAGGCGCCCTGAATCCGCGTTTAGCCCCAGGTCGGATACGATGCCGGCGGAGAATCGTGTCGGGCGTGACAAGCGTCGCAACTTGCGCCAGACGCCGGCGATTCAAAGGCGCCCCGAAGGCCGCCAATCGCCGCCGTTCGTCGTCGGCGAAAGCGCACGCGCTGATGGCGTAGGCGCGCCTTCAGGATCCCGTTCTCCTCGCAGGTACTGGATAACCTTGTGCTGTTCATGTTGGCGCCAAAAACGTGACGACCAGGTGCAAGGGAGCTACGTCTCGAGTCTACGTCAACTGCCGGCAGTTTCCGGACACCATCGGCTCCGCTTTAATCGAAGGTTGAGGACTTGGAGACCAATCTTCGAGATCAGCTACAAGCGACGCTGAGCGACGCGTATCGTGTAGAACGCGAGCTTGGCGGCGCTGGAATGAGTCGCGTGTTTCTGGCGGAGGAGCGCGCGCTCGGTCGTCGTGTCGTGGTGAAAGTGCTTTCGCCCGATCTCGCGGCCGGCGTGAATTTC